>JAYUEN010000172.1:0-16923 GCA_043739185.1 Bdellovibrionales bacterium | reverse complement strand
TTCTTTTTGGTATTTTTCTAATTCAAAGTCCATAATAGTCCATTACAAAATCACACTTTTCTCCTGTGGGACAACTTCCAGTTGGTAACTTGACATTTATATACCATTGACCTGTAGTGAGATTTGTCATTCCAGCATGAGCTGCGGATGTATCATTTAAAATGAAAACGCCAGAGAATGAATTTCCTCCAAGTGGATAAATATTGGCTGGCGCAGAAATCCATAGTGCAATACTTGGTGAAAAGTCACATCTTCTTTGAGATACTGTCACCAACCTACCGGCTCTGTTGGGGCCTTGATCACTGAAGCTAATCTGGTCGGGAAACCTACCTTGTGTAGTTACTGTTGCCGCTACATTAAATGGAATAACCACGATGTCACCGGGACTCATGCCCGGAGGTATATCTCTGGCATCACTATACCAATTGCCACTTACTCTTCTCGTATTTTGTAAAGTGCCATTTCCGCCCGCTACCACCGGGGTGCTCGTATATACTGTTTGGCCGGCGCACAAATCAGCACCCGCTAAAGGTGGTGGTGTTGGCGTTGGTGTGGCCGAGGGTGGTGTTGGTGAGGGCGTGGGCGCTGATACAGGCGGAGCAGTACACAGGCATGTCCAATCGGCAGAGTCATCAATAACATTTTGTTTTTGTCCTGCATTTGCTTGAGTGCAACTTAAATTCTTAAGAGGAGGTCGAAGATTCATAGGCGTTGGTGGGGCAAAATCATCGGCCCATTGCCAAGAGCAAGAAGGGCCATTGACGGGATTGGTTGGGTTTGCGCTGGGATTTGGATTGACAGAGCCGTCAGCGCCCGCGGAGCTGCCACTTTGATTGAGTAAATTTTTTGAAGAGCTATAGGTTTCACCTGGGCTGCAGCCTTGAGAAGCGATGGTCGCAACTAGAAAAAACAATTTAAAAGCAATTCTTAGTTTGTAATTTATGGTGGATTTCATTTAGTTAGACCATTCCGTAACCACATCACAACTTATCCCGACCGGACAACTTCCCGGCGGATCCTGAATATTGATATACCAGGTGCCGGTATCAATTTTTTGTTCGTTGGTGCCTGGATCAACCGCCTTAGATTCATTGATTAGAAGGGAGACCGCGCCAGAGTTTGCTCCGAATTCAAAACGCGAACTCAAAAATGGACTAGGGCTAATCCAGATCGCATTCGCTGAATAATCACATTTTGTCTTTGAAATAGTAACGTGTCGCCCACCTCGAGTGGGACCTACATCAGAATATTCAAAACCTACTGGAAATCTTCCAAAAGTTGTATCACCTGCGGCGACATTGAGTTTTATTATCATATGTGAGCCTGCCATCATGACTGGTGATGAAGGCGAATTGAGAGCAATTCCCACATCCAAATAAGCATAGTTTCCGGAGCACATTCTTATATGTTGTGCTGAGGCATTCATATTATAGTGAACTGGAATACTGGGGCATAGATCGACTCCGGCAGCAGCTGGCGGAGGAGTAGGTGTTGGCGTGGGCGTCGGAGTGGCGCCGGGCGTAGGAGATGGCGTGGGTGTTACGACATTTTGACAAAGGCATGTCCAGTCTGCAGAGCTATCAATAACATTTTGTTTTTGACCCTGGTTTGCTTGTGTACAGCTCATACTTTTAAGTGGCGGGCGAAGATTGATAGGAGTAACCGGAGCAAAATCATCTGCCCATTGCCAAGAGCAAGATGCTCCATTGACAGGAATAATTGGATTTGGATTGATTACATCTCCTATGCCCGTGGAACTTCCACTTTGAGTTAGTAGATTTTTTGAAGAATTATAAGTTTCACCTGGGCTACAGGCTTGAAAGGCGATGGTCGCAACTAAAAAAAACAATTTAAGAGAATTACTCAGCTTGCAATTTATGGTGAACTTCATTTGGTAATCCCCTTTTTTAATACCTAATCTTGAGAAGCAAACTCTTGGGGCCAACGTTCAAATAAGAGTTTCAAAGATGCGAACTAAACTATTTTTATCTCCAAAACCAGCCCCATTCGAGTAAAGCATCACAATATTGATTGGTAGGACAGGAGAGGTTCTGAACATTAATATAATAAACGCCAGTGGCTAAATTTGCTACCGGGGATCCGACAGTGTCTCTTCTTCCGGGCTCATTGACGGAGAACTCTTCAGTGGCACTTACGCTATTTGATGAAATAATAATATTACTTGCGCTGCTCATATCACACTTTTGGCTTGAGATTACGACCTTCCGAAAGGATCTTTGCGCAGAAGGCGCTTCTACATGAGAAATTGCAGGTAGCGCCGATTTACCAATTGAAGTATCGCCAGAGTTGATCACTAAACGTATAGTCCAAATTGTATTCGGCCCCTTTAATCTGGGAGTATCATTTGAGCGCTCACTGATAGTGCTTGTTGAATAAATGGTATCCAATTGCATTGATGAATCGATGGTAAAGTTGGGCGATTCAATACAGCTCGTGCCGCTAGGAAGCGGAACGGGAGTCGTCGAAGGCGGAGGACTTGGAGTTGGTGATGAAGTTGGGGTTGGTGTAGGCGTAGGCGTAGGCGTGCTTGCAACAGCGCTACACATACAAGTCCAATCGGCAGAACTATCGATAACATTTTGCTTTTGCCCCTCATTCGCTCGTGAACAACTTAGATTTTTTAAAACGGGTCGCAAATTGAATGGCGTAGGTGGAGCAAAATCATCTGCCCACACCCACGCACATGAAGGGTCCGCACTTGGTGTCGGCGATGAAGGGCCAATTGAGCTTCCGACGTTTGAAACAGCACTCTGTGCTGAATTCGAAACCACATTGCCGGGGCTGCAGCTTTGAATAAGGATAAGCGAAAGGCCAACTATGCCAATCGCTATCGTTTGATTTTTCAAAGCGCCTACCGGTTTCACAAATTCTTCTCCTGCTAATTTATGCGAATCAATATATTTGGATCTAATTTTTACTTAGTTTAATTACAGCTACATGTCCAATCAGCTGAGCCATCGGTTACGTTTTGTTTTTGACCAACATTAGCTTGTGTACAGCTCATGCTTCTGAGTGGTGGACGAAGATTCATTGGCGTAACCGGTGAAAAATCGTCAGCCCAAGTCCAAGAGCAAACAACGGCACTAGGCCCTGGTGGCGTTGGCAATGGCACTGGAGGGCCTGGATTAATAGGATTGAGTGAAGGATCATGTGGATTGGTCACGGCATCTAGCGCACAAAAAGAAGTATTTTCATTTGTCCAGCCCTGACCAACTAAGCTGCTCAAGACCTGGCTACTAGCCGTAAAACGATGTTGTGACTGACTGCTAACTGCTGCTTGAAAAAAAGCGCGATAGACGGCTTTGGTTGAAGCTGGGCAACTGGCATTTGCAGCAAGTCTTAGCGCATAGCCTTCAACACCTTCATAGCTAAAGCCAGCAGTGGATTGTAAAAGCGCACACTCAGTATTATCAGCCGTATAAAAGTGCGACATAGTGGCTGGAATATAAAAGCGACAAACAGGCGATGTGCCAGAGGCCTGGTTTTGATAAAGCGTAAAAGTATTTCCGGTGCTGACCCATTGAGAACTTATGGCCCCGGTCTCAACCAATTGTTGATCGCCAAGTCTCGCAGTTATAAAGAAGCGATTGTAAGTCCTATTATAGTATTCTTTTGCAATAACCGCCGCAACACCCGAGCCAGGTAAAATAATGCCCAAGCTTGCGCCCGCTGATGAGTTTGGTGCAATTGATTTCTGAGACAGATTTGAGTTTGTGGCAGTATCTGAACCACCGCAATTTTGATAGATGAGCCCCGATGATAAAAACAGAATCGTGGTAACAATGAGTTTAGTTATCGGCTGTTTGAATCTCATAATTTTTCTCCCCTAAGTTTAAATTCAGTTCTTGACTCCCTTATTGTCGTACAAAACTGGACTTATAAATAGAGGCGGCAATTTACTAACTGTTGAATTTCAAAATTCATTTTTTTATGTAGTCAATTTAAACACTATCAAATGAATATGATTTGTTTTGTCGTAAATAAAGTTGGCAAGTGTCAAGTGCCATAAATGAGCTGGAGCCGTCGGGAGGCCGAAATTGATTTGCAAATATTTTTTTAAAAAATCTCACATTAGCTAATATTTTTTAATTTATGCGTTCTATTTTGAGACCGGTTTCCCGAGGGCAATTGTAGTTGACTCATTTTGAGCCAATTATTTTTGAATGAATATGCTGCCATCCTTAATTAGGATTTTAGCATTGGTTTTCTTTCGCACTCTAAAAAGCAAATTACCTAGCCGATTTTGGGCAGAAGCATAATTAATTTTTGAGCCGTAAAGAAAGAGAATACATTCTTCAAGCGTGCGCGCTTGAATCATTAAATAATCGAAGAATTTTGCTTCTCCGGCTGACAATTTAAATGAAGAATTCAATTTGATCTTATAAGGTTCAGGCAAAGTGTCTTGGTTTATCTTGCTCTCTTTTTGAGTAATATAAAGGGCCGCATTTCTTATTTCTTCAAATACAGAAGCCAAACATTCTTCAATTAATTGTTTGCCTTCATCTAATTTGCCAATTTGAAACAAAATTTCAGCTTGATGAAGTTTAGCTGAGTCGCGAAACATCGGCGATGTCCAGTCCGAAAGTGCCAAGGCCTTGCAGTTGTATTTGTAGGCAGTTAAAAAAGCCCGCATTCCGAAGTAGGTACGCGAGATATTGTTTAAACTATGGCAGGCAAGTTCGAAATTCTTTCGACGAATGCTTTCACTATAGAGCTTCAAGAAATAGCTAACGAGTGCGGGATCCTTTCGTTCATTGTAAAGGCAGCAATATTTATTGAGCTCGCAACGCGCGGTCTTTTCTTCGAGATTTAAATCCAGATAAAGTTTTTCGGATTTTTGATACCAATCAGCAGCGAGCAGCCAAAGGCCTCTTTTTTCAATTATTCTTGCAATACCAAAAGCCAGTTCTGCTTTAAAGTAAGGATCACAGGCGCGCTCAAAAACCTCTTCAGCCTTTGGTATATCAAATTCATTTTGAGTTGAAAATCGGGCGGCTAGTTTGAGCTGATAATTTAAAATCAATTCTTCATTTTTAGTTTCAAGAACTTCGGCTTCATATGCTTTTAGGCTTGAAGTATTGCCACTCAAATAGTCTTCGTAAATTCTTGAAAATAAATCATGGGCGTAAGGAAGGGCATTTGGATTCTGCCTATTGATACTATTTAATTTGATGAGTTGATTTAAACCACAGTTTAAATAATCCATGCCTCATTATTATGTCGCTTAAGCCCTAAATGCTAGCTAATTCAGTGGACAAGATTCAAGGCCATCAATAGAATTTAAGAAATGAAGCAGTTTGGCGAAAAACGAGAGGGTTATACTTATACAGATCGGCCAGGGGCCTATGCGATCATCTTTAATGCGCAAAAACAAATTGCAATTGTTGAAACTCCAACTGGCTTTTTTTTACCAGGAGGCGGAATCGAGAGGGGCGAGAGCCCTGAGCAAGCACTTAAAAGAGAAATTCTTGAAGAAATCGGAATGAAAACCAAAATTTTGGCAAAGCTTGGCGAGGCGGCGCAATATCTATACTCGCGAATTGAAAAGCGTGCCTTCAATAAGTTGGGTTACTTTTATATTGCGGAATTGGTCGGTCCCCCGGGTGAGGCAACTGAAACCGAGCACTGGCTCTTATGGCTCGACAAAAGCTCGGCACTACAAAAATTGAATCACGAATTTCAAAGGTCAATGATTGAAGAGGCCCTGAAATCAAAGCTCAAAGACTAAGATGTCTGAAGTTTGGGAAAAAGATTCATTTTTAATAAGTTGCGATAAAACCAAATTACAACTCGATCGCATACATCATTTTTTGTCTCAAGAAGCTTATTGGAGCTTGGGTATACCGCGAAAAACCATTGAGACCGGAATTCAAAATTCGCTTTGCTTTGGAGTTTACGAAAAAGCCACTGCGAGTGAACTTCAAATCGGCTTTGCAAGGGTCATTTCAGATTATGCCAGTTTTGCGTGGCTCTGTGATGTATATATTGAATCTTCGCACCGTGGGCTCGGGCTCTCAAAGTGGTTAATGAAATGCATTTGTAATTATCCGAAATTGCAAAACTTAAGAAGGTTTGCCTTGGGTACAAGAGACGCTCATGGGCTCTATCACCAATTTGGTTTTGAAGCCGTCAAGAATCCCGAAAATATGCTCGAAATTAAAAACAATGACATTTATAAACGAGAATTAAAATGAAATGTTCAATTATCGGAGTTTGCTTTCTTTTTTTATTGGCTCAATCTGCCCAAGCAAGATTTATGAAGCCTGAAGAAGCCGAAGTTTCGATATTACAAGAGCGAGTTCGCATTAAAGTGAATGCAGACGGATCCTCGGTGTATGAAAACGCAGAGCAAATAAAGATTCTAAACGAAACCGGACGAGCCAATTGGGGGACAAGACATTTCAATTATTCGCCAAAAAATGCGCGCTTAAAGGTTCTTAAGGCCTCGACACAAATTGGTGAAAATCATTTCAATGTTGATTCACATGATATTGTTGATACCGAGATCAATGCCACCGAAAACGGTTTTGACGAAAGCCGGCAAATTCTTGTTCCCTTTCGAAAGGTCGAAATTGGCAGTGTGCTTTCAATTGATTCTTTAAACGAGATTTTTAAACCGGCTTTTGAAAGGCAATATTCCGATCGTTTTTATGTCGGGGATTTTTATTTGCAAGAACATCTTGATGTTGAAATGATTTCTGAAATCCCACTTTTTTTTGAATTCAATGATCCGCATGCATTGCTTGAGTTTACAAAATCAGAGGAAAAGAGTCATTTTATATATAAGATTCGCCTCAAAAGAGGCGTCATTCAAAGACCGATCGAAGAGTTGAGATCGCATTTAGACGAAAGAAATTTAACTTGGTTTCAAGTTTCGAATGTTCAAAAAGCAACAGATGTGGCTCAGCGCTTTGTAGGCCTATACGAGGCGATCCTGAACCAAGAATTACCTGCGGTATTCAAAGAAATTGTTCAAGAGGCAAAAGCGAAAGCCGATCCGCTAGATCAAATTAATTTTGTCTTGGCTTCAGTTGCGGACAAAGTACGTTATATGGGGGACTGGCGTGCTATTGATGGCGCATTTGTACCAAGATCGCTTGCAAAAATTGGCGAAACGCACTTTGGAGATTGTAAGGATCTTTCGACCTTAACGGTAAAAATTTTAAGAATGCTGGGTTTTGAAAGTGATGTCGCGTGGGTCATGCGCGGCCGAACGACGCCAGCGATTTCAGATTTTGGTTTTGTAAACTTTAATCATGCCATTGTAAGTCTTGTCCTGAAGGAACGTCAGCTCTGGCTTGATCCGACAAATTTTCAAAGCTATGCATCAGGAATTTTTGAAGACATCGCAGAGCGCAGAGCCTTGGTTCTTAATTCTAAAAAAATTGAATTTCGTAAGATTGAATTTCCGCCAGGCGCTGAAAGTCGAGATATCACTCATGAGTGGAATGCAATTGATACTCATCAAATGCGATCAGCGAAAATTACAATTGAAGATACCGGCTCGTTTGCACTTTCAATCACAGGAGCTGAGCTTAGAGATTCAAAAGAGCAATTTGAGAAAGCCTTTGTAGATCTATATACAAATCCCTCAGACTTAATTCGATTCAAATTTGAGCCCTTTGAACTCAAAAGCCGAATTGTAAAAGCACTTCACTTTCGTTTTCAATTTGATGCTCATTTTCATCCCTCGCAAACCTCGCTCGGGGAGGCCCTTGATTTTTCGCCGCCCCAACTCATTCGAGATCTCATGAATGTAGATGTCGCAAAACGTGAATCAGATTTGCAGTTAGAAGTTCCTAGCGAAATGACAAATATTTTCACACTTGATAATCTCAAAGGTCAGGGCCATGGACTGCAAAATTGTAAAGTTAAAAGCCCTTGGTTGGACTATTCTTTCGAGGTCAATTCAGGCCTCAATGAAATTAAACGCCAACTTATTGTCAAAAAGTATGTCATTCAAATTTCTGAAATTAAATCTGAGGCATTTGAAAGTTTTCAGAGCCAGGTTCGAAAGTGTGGGGTTAGTAAGTTTTTGGTGTTAAAAAAGGGTGGGAAGTGAGCTGGGTTCTTTTTTAATTAGTATATGAATCCTTCAGCGTTCAGGGTCAGGCATTCCGAACTCAGTCAACTGGAGCCGATCCTGAGTCAGAATCGGCAACTTTAATTTCAATGCTATTTTATTTTTAATTTGTAGATCATGGCACTTAGCTCATTGGCGATTTTGCTTAATTCTGCTTGTTCAAGTATCTCGAGTAAGACTTGAGTTTCACGGAGTGAAGCATAGCTAATTGAATTTGGCCGAGGGTTCAGCCAGAACTTCAGCAAAAGAGCGAAAAAGATTTTATGTAATAGCATTTGCAAGCCTTCGAGAAGTTCAAGCCCTAATAGATATGGAGGATTCGCTAAGTGAGCTTCATCCGTAGGCAGATCAATTGGGCGCCTGCCTTATAAACTGACCCACTGAAGGCCGACAACCGCAACTGGCAAACGGCTAACGGCCGCAGCTGCCGTTAAAACTGCTTAAAAATCGCACATAAGTTAGGTTTGTAATTAGCAATTCATATTGACCAAAATGAGTGCATCGAATAGCCATTAATTATATGAAAAGCACTCAGCTAACCCCCCTTATGAAACAGTATTGGGAGATCAAAACCTTTCACGCCGACAAAGTTCTTTTGTTTCGAATGGGTGATTTTTTTGAAATGTTTTGCGATGATGCTGAAACTGCGGCGCCTATTATGGGCATTGCACTGACCTCGAGAAATAAAAACTCAGAAGAGAAGACCCCGATGTGCGGCGTGCCTCATCATTCAATAGGCCCACAAATAAATAAATTACTTAAGGCCGGCTTAAAGGTCGCGATATGTGATCAGCTCGAAGATGCAGCTCTGGCCAAGGGTTTGGTAAAACGAGGTGTAACCAGAATTTTGTCTCCTGGATTGGTTTTTGATCCTGATACTCTAGATGAAGCAACAGCCAATTTTATCGCAAGCTTTGATGACAAATGTATTTCGTTTTTAGAGGCCTCAACGCTTGAGGCATTTAGCTTTTTATTTGATTCCGAAAAGCGCCGAGATGAACTTTTAAGCTCATTGGGTCCGGTTGAAATTGTTCTGGGGAGTAAGCAAGAATTAAAATCCATAGCTGGAATGATTTTAAGCCGCTGTGATCTCGATACTGCATATAGCGAAAACTTTGAAAGCCAAGCGCGTTTAAAAAAATATTTGGGGCAAATGCAAGCGGGCGAGCAAATTTTAAATATTCAATTTGAAATGCGTGAGCTTTCAGGGCGAATGCAGCTTTCTACGCAATCGGTTCGAAGTCTTGAAATATTTGAAAACTATCAGCGAGAACAAAAAGGCTCTCTGTTTCACGCGATTGACAGAACCAAGAGTTCTGCAGGTCGGCGCTGTTTGAAGTCGTGGTTGCGATTTCCACTTTTGCAAAAAGCGGCAATTGATCAGCGGCTCGATCAGGTACAGATGATTTTAGATTCTCCAAATTTAAAAAGTTTGCGAGATGCGATTGGCAGAATCGGCGATATTGAAAGACGACTCTCAAGAATTTCGAGCCCCAATATTTCTCCCAGGGATTTGCTATCTTTGTGTGATTCTTTGGCGGCAGGTCTTGAAGCGAGTCATTTGAGCACGCAAAAGATATGGTCGGATCAAGATTTATCAGTGGCGCGATTCACAGTTGAAAGTATTCTTTCAAAGATCAACGAAGAGGCTCCAGTTCAACTCAAAAATGGCAATGTAATTAAAGCCGGAGTATCTCCGGAGCTTGATGAGTGCTTTCGGCTTTCAAACAATTCACAAGAGCTGTTATTGCAATTGGAGGCAAGAGAAAAAGAACTCACTGGGATTAGCTCGCTTAAGGTTCGGTTTAATAATATTTTTGGTTACTATATTGAAATCACCAATACCCATAAAGACAAAGTTCCTATAAATCGATATGAGCGCAAACAGACCCTGGCGGGCAGTGAACGCTATATGACTCAAGAGCTATCAGAGATTGAAACCAAAGTTTTGGGTGCGCAAGCAAAGCGTTTTGAGCTTGAGGCAATGCTCTTTGAGCAGTTAAGACAGCAAATTTTAAAGTCGACTCCTATTCTCTTGAAACTCGCCAGAGAATGGGCCGAGCTAGATGTCTTGGCCTCACTTGCGCAGTTAGCCCTTGAGGAAGATTATAAACGACCGCAATTTATTTCGTGGGATCAAGATGCTCATTTAGAGATTAAATCTTCTCGTCACCCGGTGATTGAGCAGAGCTTAGAAATCCCCTTTAAAGCAAATGATATTCAACTGGGATTAAGGGACTGTTTGCTTTTAACCGGACCCAATATGGCAGGTAAGAGTACACTCATGAGGCAAGTGGCGATCACGAGTTTGATGGCTCAATTGGGCTCGTTCGTAGCTTGTGAGAGTGCCAAGCTTCCCATCTTTGATCAGATTTTTACTCGTATCGGCGCCAATGATTTTTTAAGCGAGGGGCTTTCGACTTTTATGGTTGAAATGAAAGAGGCCGCTGAAATCCTCAATAACTCAACTTCGCAATCGCTGGTTATTTTAGATGAGATCGGACGCGGAACCTCTACCTATGATGGCATGAGTTTGGCTCAGGCCATTTTAGAGCATCTGCTAACCAATACTTCATGTATGACTTTATTTGCGACTCACTATCATGAGCTCACTGAGCTTGCTCACAGCTTTTCAAATCTTAAAAATGCTCATATGAGAGTGAGTGAAATCAATGGCGAAGTGAGATTTCTGCATACGCTCACTCAAGGTGCGGCTAGCAAATCTTACGGAATTCATGTGGCCAAATTAGCAGGTCTTCCGAAAAGCTTGACCTTGAGAGCCTCTGAAATACTACATCAGTTTGAAAACTCTAAACCCAAAGAGAAAACTCCGCAGCTTAATTTCTCCCTAGAGAATTTGGATTCCGCAGGTGAAGAAGAGCTCAAACCTGCGCAAGAGTTTTTAGAAAATATGAAAAATTTAAAATTAGAAAAAATGACTCCAATTGAAGCCATGATGCTTCTTTCACAGATGCAACAAAAGCTCACAGGAAGTGATTTTGAAAAGTTTTTTAACGCCTGAAGAACGCGAGTTCTTTTTCTCCAAATTGCAGGCTCCGACTACTCCCAACGGAGACGAGAGCCTCGGTTCTCTGGGGGCGAAAACTTTTTCTCGGCTTTTGGTAGATAAAATTGAACAAAAATTTTCAGCCCATCCTTTGTGGCTTAAGACGCAGCCAATTGCGCTGGGTTCGTGGGCTCGCGGCGAGCTTTGTGCGGGTTCTGATTTAGATTTGCTCTTTTTGGGTGAAGAGGCCGATGTCGCTCACTTCGTTCGGGACTTTCAAAGTCTTGGCGTCAAAATCAGATCTCGAATTCCTGAAGATCTAAACGATTGGACCAAGGGTGTTCAGGCCTTTGATGTCGTAGCTCTCTTAGACGGCAAAGCCTTCTCAGATGAATCCGCGCAGAGATTGGCGGCACAAATTGTCTTGATTGCCGCTCGAGGGAAAAAATATTTACGTGAACTACTCAAAACCATGAGCCTTGAAAGAAAAGCGCGAAACGAGCGCTACGACTCGATTGCGAATTTTTTAGAGCCCAATTTAAAATATGGTCCAGGGGGGCTTCGCGATTTGCAGCAGGCGCTGAATCTCGCAAAGTTGTTTCAGCTACCACGAGCACGTGCCGAATTTTCAAGGCATCATGAAGCGGTTTTAAATTACTATTTAGAATTTTGGCTTTTATTAAGACATCGTCTTCATCTCGAGGGCAGCGGGGATATTTTGTCGGCAAATGACCAGCTCAATATCAGCAAGTGGCTGGGCTATAAGAATATTCAAGATTTTATGCGTGAAGTTCAAAAAGGGATTTCGCGGGTAAACTTTTATTCAGATTTAAGATTTGCTGAAGTTCAAGCCAGCCCTAGTAGTTTAAAAAAAATCTTAGACTTAGCACTTCTGAAGCCAATTGATTTTGTGAGCGCGATAAGGGAAAATCAAAGTATCCTTATGCAAAGCCGCATACGCTTTGAAGCTTCAGAACTGTTTAAGGCCGCCAGTGAAAAAGAGCTCCTCAAAAGCAATCGTGAATTCTTAAGTCTTATTCATGCCCATACGCCTGATGCGGTTACATTTGCGCTTTTTCATTCAAGTTTGATTGATTCCTTTGTGCCTGATTTTAAGAAAATCGTGGGGCATGTTCAGCACGATCAATATCATCGCTACAGTGTTGATGCTCACATATTGCAGGCACTCAGAGAGTTGAAGAGAATCTATTTAAAACCAAAAATTATTGGATCGCTTGCTGAAACTGCGAAGTCTTTAACTGATGCGGATTGGGAGATACTGAGCTGGACCTGTCTCTTTCATGATTTGGCTAAAGGTCGAGGCGGTGATCATTCGCAAAAGGGCGTTGAGCTTGCTCGTTTTTATCTGAAAAAATTTAAGGTTGCGAAGTTCATTCAAGAAGAGGTGCTCTGGATGATTGATGAGCACCTTATAATATCCGACGCCGCCTTTCGAAAGAATCCGAGTGCCAAGACCACATTGCGAAATTTACACGATCGGGGTGTGCAAGGGGCAAGAATTGCGCGCCTTACGATTTTTACCGCAGTCGATATTCGAGCTACCAATCCCGAAGCCTGGAACGCCTGGAAGGAAAAGCTGCTCAAGCAAGTAGTCGTGGCAATGACCTCGCCAGAAGCCAGCGCCTTTCTTGAGCTCGAAGCCCGATTGGGAGTCAAAACTTCACTTCAGGCACAAGATTTTTTAGAAAGTTTAGACCCATTTTTACTCTCTTCGGTTCCGGCGCAAATTTTAGCTTCCGACTTAAAGGAGTACTTTTCGAAAAAGAAGAATTTAGAGCTAATGCCACTTCTGTATCAGAGTCCTAAAAAAGAGATTTGGATTCGGCTTTTTGAAGCTGAAGACCGCAAGGGCGTCTTTTTGAGTTTCGCGCAAAAATTATATGCGCTTAAATGTGGTATCAATCATGCCTCAATTACGAGTCATACCAAATTTGGAGTTTATGATTGGTTTCAGGTTCGAACCGGCCTCACCAAAGCCGAGCTTCAAGCCAAAATCTTAAAAAAGCAGGCATTGCCATACGCCGCAGATGGCTTAAATTTTCAGCTTGAAAAAGTACGTTTTGATAAGGTTGAACTGATTTCTCAGTCAGCCGAAGATCTCTTAATCGCCTTTACTGGGCGCGATCAATCGGGGCTGCTCCTTAAGGCTGCCCAGGCCATATCAAGTCAGAATCTGAATATTAGATGGGCCAAAGTTCATACTTGGGGGCGACAAATTCAGGATCTCTTTGCGGTTGATATTCCGAAGGCGGGAGACTTCAATGCTATAATTGAAAAGCTTAGGTCAGAGGTCACTTAGACGTTTACTTAGGTCGATTGGGATCTAAGTACTAGCCCTTGAGGCGAATTATAAACCTAACTCTCTCGTTCATTCAAATAAGATTTCGGTTAAAAGAATTTATTGTTTCTAATATAAGAAGAATTGCTGATTTCTTTCAAAGATTTAATTGCTAAAAAGAAAATTTGTATGATTTGATTGTCGAGTCAGAGGGGAATTTGGTTTTTAGAGAAAAAGTATTTAAGTCGGTCTAGTTTTAAAAAATGTTTTGGATGGCTCTTGCGGAATCTGAAATTAACTGTCAGACTTTGATACAGGTGATGCAATAAAGCATGAACGCTTGTTGTAGGACCTTAACAACTAGAATTTACCTAACCAATAGTTTAGTAACCTTTATCAGGAGGGAGCAAGGATGCTCAGAGACGCATTAATTCAGAAGGGTTTGTCTAACCGTGAAGCCGAAGTTGCAGAACTGGTTTCAAAAGGTCTTTCAAACAAAGAAGTAGCTAATCAACTGTTCGTGACAGAAAAAACTGTCAAATTCCACCTGACTAACATTTATAAAAAGATGAATGTAAAGTCACGTGCTCAGCTGATCGTATGGTGTTTGCCTCACCTCGGATTTATCGAGAGCGAAGCGCAACAAGCAGCAACAAGCAGAGCAGACGCTCAGGCGGCAATGGCTACAGCAGCAGCTACTACAGCTGGCGTGAATACCATTCCAGTAGGTAATACGACTGTGTCTCAGGCTGGCAACGTAACTCCTATCCGTAATGATATTGGTTCAGGTAATGGCAATGGTGACATTGGCGCATTCGGTCTTTAGTTTTTTAGTTTAGAAGTAAGTACTTTGAATCCGTTCCCAGTTTTGGGAGCGGATTTTTTTTTGCAACATTGAAGGGGCAATAAATGAAGGAAGCAAGGCCGGTTTCTGCGTCCAAAGTGATCATGACAGAGCTGGTTCACCCAACTCATACCAACGCCCTCGGAAGTATTTTTGGTGGAACGATCATGTCCTGGGTCGACATTGCGGCCGCAATTTGTGCTCAAAGGCATAGTCGGTGCAATGTGGTGACCGCATCCATTGACGGTCTCGATTTTGTTCAGCCGGTATACAAAGGTTGGGTCGTGAATCTAAATGCCAGTATTAACTATGCTGGTCGCACTTCGATGGAAGTAGGCGTTCGTGTTGACGCCGAAAATCCCGTGACCGGAGAGCGCTTTCATACAGCAAGTGCTTATTTGACCTTTGTAGCACTTGGTCCAGACAGTAAGCCTGTTGAAGTGCCACCTGTCATTGCCGAATCCGATGTTGAAAAGCGTCGGTTTGCGGCCGCAAAAGAAAGAAGAGACAATCGCAATAAAGCCAGAGTAGTGAAGCGCTAGTCTATTTTATCGACCCGCCCTACTTTGAAATCGCCAGAGATGGTTTTAACTGAAACTTTCCCCAAGCCGTTACCTAAAACCAGCTGAATTTTGCTATTTCGAGTTTGCTCTTTTCCGAAGTTAGGATCTAGTTCAAAATCTCCGCTAATGGTTGAAAACTGAATATTGAGGTCGGGCTGAGCAGAAAAGAAGGTCTGAATGTCGCCCGATGTCGATTTAAAATCAATGACCGGATTATTATTTGAAAAAGTGAGTTTGATGCCGCCCGAAACACTTTTGGCTTGAACTTGTAAAAAGGCTCCGCTTCCAGCAAGCCCTCCACTTACAGACTTGAACTGCAGCTCATCTAATGAATTTTGACTTAGTAAAGTATCGCCCGAGACACTTTCTACCCAAAGACTTGAAAGTTTCAAATTGTTTGCGATCACATCTCCTGAAACCGTTTTTATTTTTACTTTCTTAATATTGAGAGGTGCGACTACAATCATTTTGCCGTCGGTTTCATTGCTTGAAATGTGAAAAAACGCAGATTCGTCAAATTCGTTTTCGTTGGTTTTAATATATAGCTTTGAACCATCAGCCGTCACTTGAAGTGCGCTTTCAGGGTGATTGATTTTACTGATATAATGACCCTTTAAGCCAATTGAAATTTGCTTCACATTTTCAGCTCTGATTTCAATATCGGTTTGGGTGCTTTGAATTTCAATTTCTGTAATTTCAGAAGACTCAATGTTCTTTTCAATTTCAACAGATTGTGAGCTGCCAATGGTTCTCGTATACTGAGTAAAGAGTGAGTGCGGAAAGCTCTTTTCAGAATTGAGGTTCCCTAAAACCGAGGAGGCATAAGAAAGTAAAAAACAGGTGAGTGTGATCAAAAAAAGTTTCATGCTAAGGCGACCGAACTTCATAAAATCTCCTTCATTATTTGCGAGGTCTGATAAAATTTAAATTCCATTTCAAATAGCTAAGCGTTCCCTTTAAGACATAAGTCGAAATCCAATACATAAATAAAAAAGCCAAAAGACTGGTTCCAATCATGGCGAGGGCAAAAAACAGGGTCGAAAAATGGGTCCAAAATCCTGCGCTTATAAAAATCAGCTTGGTAAAAAAACCAACAAATATGGCGATGGCACTGGCAAACAAACCCATAGCGACGGCCCAACCGCCGGTGAGAACTCCGAGTAATCCTAGGAATGGACCAAGTACAAAAATAATATTAAGTGGAGCAAGAGCTAATATTGCAAGGAGTGCGCTGAAGGTTAAACCAATTTGCTTGTTGAAATTGGGCGCGTCTTCGGCTCTTTGAAGTTTGAGGTCGGCTTGCAAGGTGCTCGCTAATTCCTTGGGATCGCCCAAAGATTTAATGACATCTTCTTCGCTGCGCCCTGCTTGAACGGCATCAGTTAAGTATTCATTTTGGTCGCGAATGATGTCTTCTACTTCAGCTTGCGACAGATGAACTAAGGCTCGCCTAAGTTCGAGAATGAACTGGTCTCTCTTCATGTTTTTTCTCCGTGATGAATAATGAATTCGACATCCATCGAAAATTGATTCCATTCTTTGAGTAATTTTTCGGTTGCGAACTGACCCAGCTTTGTCATGCGGTAGTATTTGCGGGGAGGTCCTTCGCTTGATTCTTTTAAATAAGTTTCAAAAAAATGTTCTGAGGTGAGTCTTCGCAGAATCGGATAAATAGTGCCTTCTGAGATTTCGATTTTTTTCGAGATGGTTTCAACAAGCTCATAACCATAAAAATCACGCTTGCTCACCAGGGCGAGTACTAACATTTCGATGATTCCTTTATTGAACTGCGAATTCATATACATATACTTACCGCACAGTACTGTTTACTGCAAGGTACTAAGTTGTAAATAGTATGAATTTTATAAGTACCTGAATATATTAAATAAAAATATAGATGCTTTGAGTCCTAAATTCACCGCCGCCGGCGGTGGTATTCGGCATAGTCCTTGTAGTCTAGCATGCAACTATAATTATAAAACTGCGGAGAGGCGATTGAGGCGCGGTCTGGTTCTCGGTAAAGTAGAAGGGTCCGAGTTGTGCCAATGGTCTTTGGTCTAGTTTTATTGATTGAAGTTAAGGTAACCCATCCCAGACCTTAAGCTT
>JAYUEN010000171.1:0-1840 GCA_043739185.1 Bdellovibrionales bacterium | reverse complement strand
ATCAAGATCCAAAATGATGGCCCTGGCATTAAGCCCGAGGTGAGAAGCCATTTGACTCACAAATTTCTTTGCCAAGATGCACTGATTATCTAAGCTCGTGATGCATTTCGTGAGGGCAAAAAATCTTTCATCGAACCATTTATCCTTACCCACTGAATGTGAAAGCATTTCAATATCTAGAACCTTTGCAGACAAGGGTAGCCGACTTCTCAATTCATGATTGAAATGAGTGACTGCTTCTTGATCGCGTGTGGTTTGCAAATCCATCGTTGTCAAATTGTTGAAAATCGTATCTGCAGAATATTGCTCTCGTATTTTCTTCGCCATTGTTAGCCACAAGTTCATTTCATCAGAAAGGTTTTCAATTGAAATATATTCATTTCCGCTACAGAAGTAAAAAAAATCTGGCGGCCTGATGTCGTCGAAATTGAAATTCGATAAAATTTTGCTTTTAAAACTTTCGTAAGGCAAAACCTCGAGACCAAAATCAATTCTGCGTGAGAGACCAATGACTTTAACTAGAGGCGCCAAAAAATCAATATTATAGCCGCCACCTAAGACCAAATTTATTTTTAAGAAACCCTTCGTGTGCCAGATCTTGGGATCAATCTGCTCAGCAGATTTGAGGATTCTCAAAAGCTCCTCATACCCGAAATTATTGTAAAAAACTTCCGAAAGATCTGAAAGAAGTGAAAAGAGGTAATCCGAATTTATTTTTTGCATTTCTCAACAATAATTTTATACAGTTCTTGGATTGAATCAATGCCATTTATTTCAGGGATAGAAAAGAGGATTTTAAATTCACCTTCGAGAGCCACCATAATTCGAATATGGGTTATCGAATCCCATCCTCTGATATCTGAAGCTTTTAGGCTTAGTATATTTTGCGGCAAATCGTTGCCTAAGATTCTCTTAATTGTTTCATTCGTTTTCTTTTCAACTTCTTCTAAAGTCACATTTGTCTTTCGGCGTCGAACTGAACAAGGTAATTTTACTTTTAAGACCACAAATATCAATTTATGGTAACCTCAAATCCAGATGAAAAACAAGTGGCGTTCGTGGCTCATAATTATTTTTAATTTTGCCTTTCTGGCCTATTACTTCTCAAGTGGCGTCTTTCTGACAATTGCTCTGATCAACCTAAACTATTTAGGCGTTTGGCATGCGGCGAAACAGCGACCTCATATTCGAAACGCTTTCGCCGTCATACTCATTTCGGCTAATGTGTTTTTTTTGATGACGAAAAAAATCGAAGCATTCGGCGACCTCGTTAAACCAATTTTTTGGAGCTACTTAGGACTTCAAGCAATAGGTTATATTGTCGACGTTTTATGGTATGGAAAAGAGCGCTTAAATTATATTGACTTTACTAAATCAAGTATTTTTTTTGCTAATGTAGTTTCGGGACCCATTGAAAATCTACATCTTTTAAGTAAGAAGATGAATACTCCCTCAACAGATATCAAGCGTTGGCCTACGGCTATCGGATTACTCATTAATGGTCTTTTTAAAAAAATTTTGGCAGACCGAATCGTCGATGTTTTGTCCGTGATTACTTCGAATGAAAAGGGCTCCAGTAGTTCGGTCCTATTCATTGTACTCACGGCAGCAAGACTCTATTGCGACTTTAGCGGTTACACCGATATCGCGCGTGGCTTGGCAAAAATGATCGGCATAGACCTTGTTCCCAACTTCAATCTTCCATATCTTTCAAAATCTTTAACTGAGTTTTGGACAAAGTGGCACATGAGCTTGGGTATGTGGTTTAAAAATTACTTATTTATTCCAATGAATACTTTCATGTTCAGGAAATTTAAGAAAGCAGATGGCTCGTTCGCTA
>JAYUEN010000170.1:0-1847 GCA_043739185.1 Bdellovibrionales bacterium | reverse complement strand
TTTTGTATGGCTAGCTCGATCAATTTCTTTTCGCCTGTCGTAAGATCTACACGTTTTGCCAACTTCCCATTTAAGGTATTTAACAGCCTAAAAGTATCATGCCTTATTTCCTCAATTGTTGAGCGTCGAAAAGCTTTGGCCAATAAGATCCCAGCCCTTGTCAACAGGAGCTTAGGGTTTTGATTAAGAATTAGCCGAAATAGATTGAAACACTCTTGATCTTTCTTAGTAGCGGACCTTAACTCAGACACGAGCATTAGTAAGCTTTCCGCCCCTAAACCCGACATTTGTTCTACTGGCTCAGCGGCAAATTCATATAAAAGAATTTGAGCAATTTTGAGTTTAACTTCAGGGTCGCTATGAGGATTTGTAAGCATGTCCTGAAGAGCTGAAAGGAATGGCTCTGCTCGCATTTGGAAATATTGTCCCTTTAATACAGCAAGTTGTACTTCAATAGATTTGTCCCTCAACAACATCAAAATGGTTTCTGAGTATCGAGGAGCATTACTAATTCGTCGCTGAAAATCTTGGACCAAACTGTTGAGCTGACGTTCTTCAGACGTTCCATTAAAGGGATAAGCCTGATCAGACATTTCTCGCATTAAATCTAATTTGAATTGCAGGTCAGCGCTTTTGAGAAAATTCTGTAGCTTCAACTGATTGAATATGGTTTCTGGATCACTCCTAAGAACTGAAAAAAATTCGTTTGGAAGCATATGGTTAGCATTCTTTTTGACTTTTTGTTGGTTCAAACTCTCGGCTTCAAAGAGTCGATAATTTGTCAATCGATAGCTGTTTTCATTATCCCAAATGACATTCGTTTTGACTATTCTTACGCTACTGATCCAACCTGGCAAAATATGCCCTTGAATGAAACGCTCTTGGCCCGGATCATAGGCATGAGCCAAAAAAACCCTGTTGCCGTTCGTTTGATCATAAAAGTTTCGATCATAACTAATAAGTTGAGTATCAAAAATTCGACTATCCTTGCTGGCACTTAAAACCCGAATTGCTGGAATTTCTAATTCAAACAAGTAGAGATGGGCTCCCGCGACCTCTTTGTAACCTCCAAAATAATTACCAACCCCGATCGCCAATTCAGGGTAGTCTGTGACTGAAACGAGGGGGGAGTCCTTAGTTTCTCCTGATAAACTAGCCATAATATTGTCTCTTAAAGAAACATGAGAATAATTAAAACCTTCGGGATTCATCACTTGAGAAAAGTAATTTCGTACTTTTCCCGGACTTGCCAATGAGACTGGCGAGATGCCATTTTCCTCAACTTGTTGCTCCAATGCCTCTGGCAAATAAACAGCCCGATAGAGCGTCATTTTTCCTAACGACTGTGCAAATGCATCTCTCACCTCAATTGCCTCAGGGCTTGGGTGAAGTACGCTGTAATCAAGGGCAAATGCAATAAAGGAATCAATACGATTGGCTATACCTGGATCAATCAGTAGCGATGAATACCTTACGCCCAGGCTTTTTTTTACTTTTGACTCAAGTTCGCGGGCCAGCTCAGGCCCATATAAAGGTGCCAAACGACTCTGTAAAAGTTTTTGAGCTACGCCAATTGGCTCAAAAAATGATTTCTGAGAAAACGGATCTTGAAACTCATCAACTGCTAAAAGAGGATCTTGATATTGGGCATTAGATGCTGCTCCATTTTTTCCCTGCTTTAATAACGGATTTCGGAATAAATTTTTACAATCTAGCCCAGCCCCATTAGTACCACTGGGCATTCGAGATGGAGATTCCGAATGCAATTCAAAGCAATCCTGATTCGAATCATTGCGAATTGAATTGTATGTGCACGACGATAACAATACGACAGCCCAAGCCACCAA
>JAYUEN010000169.1:0-1852 GCA_043739185.1 Bdellovibrionales bacterium | reverse complement strand
ATGAAGCTTCAAGCTCGCGCAATTTTGCCTCAACTTCTTTCAAGTTCTTGCAATCATTTTCGCCGCACTCAGGATAGAATGGCTCAGCCAAAGCAAATGCTTCGTGAACATAATCATCTACATTAAAAAACGGACTTCGGTAATGGGTCACACCCGGCCCATTACTTAAAAAATCGACGGCGCCATTGCCATGAACTGCCTGGTCTTTGCGATATTCTTTTGGCTCTTCAATCAAAATTTCTTTTACATTTTGATTGAGCGGCAATTCCATATCCGAACCACATTTAGAACATACCGACTTTTTTTGCGAAGAAATTTTACCATTCATCTCAAAGGCGTTACCCATTGGCTTAATAAAGAGCTCAACTTCGTAGGGATTTTTCTCTAATAGGTCAAAAAGTGCATCATTCAACTCACCGCTTTTTCTTGAAAATTCGTAAGAACGTCCATCGGCAGGAATTTCTTGTAAATTGATTCGCATAACAGCTCCTCGGGCTTAAACTATTGCCATCAAAATTGGTAAAACCTAAACTGCAAACTTATAAGCAAGACCAAAGCCAGGGTCAAGTTCAGCTGTGAAAATTGAAAATAGAACAGAGGGGCTAGCTTGAGTTGAAACAAAAAACGGGAAAGACTTCTCTTTCCCGCCGAGGTGCTATCTTCCAAAGCTGGGCTTCCCTGGTCTCTATTGGGGCCCGGTGGTCGATTACACGTCTCTAACCTCTGCTATAGAGGTATTCTCCACAATAAAACTAGGAGATAACCTCCATAGCGTTGGTACTATGACTTTTAATCATGGGCACCACCTCCTTTCGGGCTCGAGAGAGCCAATATCAGTTTGAAGCCGCTTTTATAAAAAATCCAATAAATTAAATTTAGAGAATCCATCAGCTAATCGGATTGAGACTAGACTGGCTAATAGCTTCGTTTTCCCCCAACCGATCGTTGGTATGTGGCAGCAAGCTCTCATGATTCGTTAATGCCGTATACCAACGTTATAGTCCGTAACGACAAATAATGGTCATAGATTGCGCAGAGATTTTGAGCAAGAAAGAGTGAAGACCGACGAAGGACTGGCCGAAAGCCAATTCGAGGAGGTCTTCACTTTTTCTCGCCCAAAAGATCAAGCAAGGTATGCCCATTATTTATCCTTACGGACTATATTGGGGGAAACCGAGGCTCATTACGCCCAGACCGGCCTGACGTCCTTTTCTGAGTCGAAACAATCAAATAGCTCTCATCGTTTCACATCTTATCGCCGAGAAGAAATGAGTCAGTTGATGAACTTTTGAGGAGCCCTTTCCATGGATGCAATGCTTGAAAAGCTCTGTGATACCGGCAACGATGCCAATAAACTTTTTGCCAGCGGCTTTTATAAAGAAGCTGAAAAAAAATATCTTGAAATAATGGCCCAACTTCGTAAATCAAAAAAGATGGATAGCTATGTCGTTTCAAAATCTGTTTTAGGATTACTCTTAGCCGCCATTAAATCGCAAAATTTTGAAAGAGCGATCAATATTTGGGTGAAGCACAGTGCGGATTCGATTTTCGCGGTCGGGATTTCGGGCCTCGAAAATGCGCAAACTTCAGTTCACGATATGATTGTTTACGACTTTATTTGCGCCTACCTTCATTCGGTATCTGTTAATAAGGCCCAATCCTCAGCGAAAGCCGTCAATCTTTATATGTCGCGAGTCTGTGAACACGCACTTGAAACCAAAGACAAAGAGATGATGCGCCTTGCACTTTCAAATTGGAAACAACACCTAAGAGAAGTCTTCACTCAATCGATCCCTCACGAAATTGCCACTGAACTCATTAAGTTTGAAAAGAAATTTGGCGAAGCTGTGAA
>JAYUEN010000168.1:0-5679 GCA_043739185.1 Bdellovibrionales bacterium | reverse complement strand
ATGCTCGGAGAATAGCTTAAGCGAGAAATGAGAGAGGAAAGCTTCATTTGAGATACCAGCTTTTGAGCTGTTCTGGGTAAATCCCAATGGGCAGTTCTCCATAAGGGATGGCGGAGTCGTGGGGTGTGAGTCATAATCCATTCACATCCTACGCGCCACCATTTTGATAAAGGCCTCGGCATCAGGCAAACCGAATTCTGTAAACCGAAACCGAAACCGAGACAGTGAGACGGTTGACAACTGCGGCTGCCAGAAGACTGATATAAAAAGCATTGACCGAAGCTGCTTCCAGAATCATATTTTCCCTACTAATAAAGTCTCGTAAGTGCACGCCCCAATAAATTGACGTAAACTAGGATAAGTATGCTTCATAAAATAAAAACAATTGTAATTGGCTTTGAACCCTTAGTAGAAAAAAGCTTTCATCTCGAGCAATGCTTAAATTCTTTAAAATGGTTTGGTGATGATGAAATTAAAATTCATTTTTTAGGAGTAGTGAATCCGGATGATTTAGGAATTCCTGGGAACTTAGATGATGCAAATTGGTTTAATCAAATTAAAGAGCGGGCCGAAACGGATTTGGAAAGGCGACTTTCACTTTCTAAGAAATTGATTAAATACGAAGTGAATTTACTGGTTCAATGCGAATCCTCGAAATCTAAAAGTGTCAAATTATTTTTGGATTTTGCAGCGAAAGTGAATGCAGATCTTTTGATTTTGCATTCTCATACAAAATTGAGTTTCAAATCAGCACTTGGTAGCTTTTGTGATTCACTGGTCGATTTATCGTGGATTCCGGTTTTGGTTTTACCCTTTGAGAAGACAGTTTCAGCAAAAATAAAAACCATTCTCTTTCCGACCGACTTCTCGGGCTTATCACAAAGAGTATTTGAAGAATTGGTGCTTTGGGTGGACAAACTGAGTTTAAAAATTGCACTCTATCATCGGGTGTCTCTACCCATTGACGAAATTTTGCAAATTGCAATGCATCCTATTGAAAGTAAGATTGTATTGCCAAGTGATTTTGTCATGATGACAAAGACTGAAGTTCAACAAAAAGCAAATGAATGGGTAGCTTGGGCGCGCCAGCGAAATTGCGAAGTTGATTTCAAAATGAATTCCGAAAAACTGACGTTGCCAGCGGCTATTCTAAATCAAATTGAGTCACGGAAATTAGATTTGATTGTATTGCCGAGTCATACAAGTCAACGCAGTGTCATGTCGTTTAGAAGTGTATCAAAACATATCTTAAGGGAAGCCGAAATTCCGGTAATTGTAATCCCAGTTGCTTATATTCCACCAGGTGATTTTTAAGAATGAAAAATTTGAGGAAGGGTTTGTCTCAGTCTGAAGTTGATTTTCAACTTCAAGCATTCGGTTACAATGAGTTTGAGAAAAAGTCGTTCTTTTCTTTCTTTGAAAGTTTCGTGAAAATCTTGCGTGACCCAATGGGACTTATGCTTTTAGTTTTAGGTTCAGTTTATTGGACATTAGGTGAGCGTCATGACGCCCTGATTCTGCTTTTGGCGTATATTCCTACGATTGGCGTGGATGTTTTACTAGAATTGCGCTCACAAAAGGCTTTGCGCTTGCTAAATAAAAAATTGAAAACATTTTGCCATGTTATTCGCGAATCAAAAATAATTGCGTTACCTGTTCGATATTTGGTTCCGAAAGATTTTCTGGTGCTTGAGGAAGGTCAAATCATCCCTGCGGATGGGATACTATTAGAAGCTGCACACCTTACAGTAGATGAGTCTTCATTGACTGGCGAATCCTTGCCTGTAGAAAAAAATGCGAGTCAGGAGGTTCTGTCTGGAACAACTGTGTTGTCGGGCGGGGGATTGGTTGAGATCTCAAAGACTGGTTTGAATTCGCAGCTTGGGTCAATTGCTAAAGTATTACAAGACTTTGAGGCTCAACCAAGTCCGCTTTTGCAATCGATAAATAGAATAGTCAAATTTGCGTTTTTGGGTGCACTTGCCCTGGCTGCAATAATTTTTGTAGAAGGAATGTTTAAGGCCCGCGGCTTGGCCCCAAGTCTCCTATCGGCATTGACTCTTGCCATGGCTGCGATTCCTGAAGAGTTTCCTTTGGTGTTTACGCTCTATCTCAGTATGGCCGCGTATAGATTGTCAAAAAAGGCCGTGTTGGTGAAGTCTTTGCCTTCGGTTGAGGGATTGGGCCGCGTCGATGTCATTTGTACCGACAAGACCGGAACACTTACGGAAGGTAGCTTTCGTCTAGAGAAAATATGGTCACCACGGCACGCCACTGAAGTTTCTGAAAAGGAATGTCGAGATTTGATTTTTGCCTGTGAGCTGGCGGCAGTAGATTCAATGGAGACTGCAATATTGGAGTGGGTAAAAGAGCAGAAGACGGTCACATTTGTTGAGGATCTTCATCGTCGATGGACTCTTGAGTTTGATAATGCATTTGATTTTAAAGAGAAATATATGAGCCATATTTGGCGTGATCAAATCACAAATTCTCAAATTATTTGTATGAAGGGATCAATTGAGGGAGTCCTCAAGCACTGCCGAGTGACAGCCGAAGATAAAAAATTAATTCTCGAGCAGGTCGATCAGGAAGCAAAGTCCGGTCGGCGTTTGCTTGGTCTTGCATCTAAGTCCGCAAAATTTTCGGGTGAGCGAAAAGAAGATGAGGTTCATCTCGATTTCGTAGCGCTACTTAGCTTTGGAGATCCTGTTAGAAAGGGCGTAAAGGAAGCCTTGCAATTATGTAAGGATAAGGGCATTGAAATCAAAATGCTAACCGGTGACCATCTACTTACGGCACATTCTGTTGCTGATCTCATTTCATTGCCACATCAACACGACCAGCTTTTCTCGGGGCCTGAACTAGATTTAATGTCAGAGTCAGAACGAGAAAGTTCATATCAAAAAGGCGTGATTTTTGCGCGCCTAAGTCCTGACCAAAAGTTAGAAATGATAAAGTCTTTGAAGAAGCTAGGTAAGATAGTTGCAATGACTGGGGACGGTATCAATGATGCCCCGGCATTAAAACTTGCGGATGTGGGTATCAGCATGGGAGATCGGGCAACAGATGTGGCGCGATCAACTGCACAAATGATTCTCTTGAAAAATGATTTTAGCGGAATAGTAGCCGCAGTACTAGAGGGACGAAGGGTTCTAGTTAGCTTGAGAAGCAGCTTTGGTTATTTGATCGCATTTCATATTCCAATTGTCGGCTTAGCAATAATTCAAGCTTTTTTTCTTGAGACTCCAATTTTGCTCCCAATTCACATTGTTTTGATGGAGCTAATTGTTCATCCTGTTTCGGCATTTGTTTTCGATGAATCCAGAGATGATACGAGAACGGCTCAGAGAGAATTAATAAATTGGAAAATTGCTTTGTGGTCTGCGCTTCGTGGGGGCATTTTGACCGGCGCTTGTCTGTTAATCTACTTTCATTTTTCAGCACAACCGGCTCTGGGAAGTAGCTTAGCCGTTTTAGCTCTCGTGAGTGGGAATATTGGTTTGCTAATTGCCGAATCTGGAGGGCTCTTTAATATAGTGCTAAGGCCTTTAAGCTTTCGGCGCATCTGGTTCGCTGTATTCATCCTCACGGTGCTCGCTTTTTCATTGGCTTTCGTACCTGGCCTATCCCAATTATTTTCAATCACTCAGCCTCATTGGCTGGAGTTAGTTCTGATTTTTATTTTCAGTTTTTTACTTGGAGCTATAAAAAATAAAAGTCGGCAATGAATTATTAACCCCTCGAGATTGGTATGAACTTTGCTCTATTTAAATTCAAAAATATTCCAAGGGGCAATTTATGTTGGGACATTGGTATTTGGTTGCAAGTCAAAAAATGGTCAAAGTCTTTACAGAAGTTCCAAGTAAAAAAAGTTTCAATCGACTTAAAATTCTAAAAACTCTAGATAATCCTTTGGGGAGAGAGCGCAATCGAGAACTCGTCAGAAAACAAGCTGGCCGAGGAGTGAGATGGGCGGGGGGATCAACATCTTTGCACTATACTCATACGAAGAGGCATGACCCACATGAGGAAGCCAGTTTACAATTTGCAAGCCAAGTTGCTGATTTTTTAAAAAGTGATAAGCGCTTAAAAAACTTCAAATCTTTAACGGTAGTTGCTGAGCCTAGCTTTATGGGAAAACTCAAGTCGGCAATGGGACCTCGACTGGGTAATAGTGTCGTCGATTGGATTCAAAAGGATTTGATTAAAACCCCACAGAGAAAGCTCATGGCGATGCTATTGGTGAAAAAAGAGCTTTCATCAAATCTAGCTCCCATTTCAATTACGTAATAATTAAAAGATGTGACTGCCTGGGTCGATGGTAAACCATTGATAAAAATTATTTCTTTCATTGGCAGAGCCCCAGCGGCCTAATATATGGTTGGTATCATAAACGCCTCTTAAAAAGATTGAGAGTCGTTCTTGCTCAACATTCGCAAGCTTTTGCTTTACTAAGGTCACTTCTTTTTCGTCGTAGTTTGATGATGTGATATTTTCAATGAGGACAGCTCGCAATTTGAGTGAGGCCTGACCCAAATCAGTCATTTTTGTTTCGGAATTCTTCCACAGTATTCGGAGAGCAGATCTCTGTTCTTCGCTCAAAGAAGGGCTCTTTTCAATTAAGTTTTCTCCCTTGGCAATTAAGTCAGAGCGCTTCAATACGGCTGGTTCTGCTGCCACTTTCGATTCGATTGCTTTGTCTGTCTGGGTGGCACAGCTCTGAATAAGGCTCGCGGTTGCTATCAAAAATAAAAGATTTAGTTTCCGAGTTTTCATTTTTTAATCTCCTTCAATAATTTGTTAGTCGTGTTGAATTTTGATGAATTCATGCATAATGTCGGTATTAAGCTGGGCTTGTCTTCCTAAGATTTTATTGGCCTCTTCTAAAGCATCAAACATAATTGACAGTCGCTTGCTTTCAAGACCCTTGAGCTTTGTTTTTGCTCTTTCAACTTCAGATTCATTGTAATTTGCCTCTACAAGGTCACTAATGATAAGTGATTTCAGCTTGAGAGACTGTTGCCAATTTTGATCAATTTGTTGTCTTGTAGAGTCGCGGAGAGCAAATAATTTGGCTTTTTGATCGGCACTAACGCCCTTCGCGTTTTCGATGTGAAAAGTGGCGTCCGCTCTTAGGTCGTTAAGACTTTTTATTTCTGTTTCTTGTGTAAGCTTTTGATTCACTTCCTTTTCAAGCTGTGCATTTGCGCAAGACATCAATAGTAGTACTGAGCTTAGTAAGCCGAGCACATTTAATTTTAGACGGCCCCTTAGCGAAAATATTTTGAACATTGAGTTCCCCTTTTAATATAGAATTCATATGCTCCTCTGTGCAGCTTTTGTTCCAACTGAAACTGAGTTCGAATTTGGTCCTATTTGATTTGAGTTGTTATAGGCGAGACATTTTTGTCAAAAGACAGAAAAAAAGTCTCAAGGACTTTGTATTTTGCCTGGATTTTTACTTGATTAATTTAACATTTGGTTGCGAGTTCTGGAACTCTGAAGTGACCATCCCAGTGAAAAGCCTTCAAGTAAAGACAGTAAAAGAAAGCAAAAATATCTGAGGAATCTCAGTTTTAGGCTGGCGCTCTTATTGAAAGTTTCTTGATCAATTTTCTCGCAGCCGTTGGATATCCAATTTTCAATTTTTAGATTGATATTTTTTGTAAAAGATTCGGA
>JAYUEN010000167.1:0-17070 GCA_043739185.1 Bdellovibrionales bacterium | reverse complement strand
GGGGTACATAGGCCTTAATTTGCTCTAGGCTTGCTCGCACTTGTTCAGCAGAATATTTACGTTTCATATCAGATAAAACTTTGGTCGAAGCCGATTGAATGCTCATATGAAAGTGTGGGCAAAGGCGTTCGTCACTAAAGAGTTTGAGTAGGTCAACAGAGACTTCAATAGGCTCGAAACTACTTAAGCGAAGCCTCGGAACAGCGGTCTCGCCCAAAACTCTTCTGACCAGCTCGGTAAAGTCGGCCCCCACCTCGTCATCAAAATAGTCACCAATATGAATTCCGGTTAGAACAATTTCTCTTACTCCTGCATTAAGCAATTCCGTTATGCGCTTTATAATGTCTCGCACGCTTAGACTTCTAGACTTTCCCCGCGCATAAGGAATCACACAAAAGCTACAAAAACTATTGCATCCATCTTGAACCTTCAAAAAACTGCGAGTATGTAGATTTTCAATGCCTCCGCCTGGTTCGAGATCTTCTTTGCGAAATATATTTGATCTATAAACTTTCGGCTTTGTCTCATCACTTTTCAAAAAATCTTTTATGATTTCTTGAATTTCGGTTTTATGTGAATTGGCTACAATCAAATCGACTTCACGGGCGCCATCGACAATTTTTGCATCTACTTGAGCCGAGCAGCCCGTGAGTACAACCAGAGCTTCTGGTTCGTTTCGCTTGAGCAGTCGCGCCCTTCTCAGTGCCTCACTGGTGGCTTCAGCGGTGACCGCGCAACTATTTATAATATGAATTTTTCTCTTTATTGATGGCTCAGAACTATGAAAACCAGAAAGACGCTTTTCTAAAAGGCCTGTATCATAGGTATTCACCTTGCATCCAAAAGTGTGAAACTCGAGTTCAGACAATCCAAGCTCCACCGACAAGTTGCGAGTCGCGGTACATAACCGCGGCTTGTCCTGGAGTCACCGCTCGAACCGGTTCTTCAAAATCAACTATAACATCTTCACCTAACTTTTGAATTCGCCCAAAAGAACCCCGATGCTGAAAGCGAATTTTTATTCGCAAACGCTCGCCATCTTTTACATCATCAAGCCAATGAGGCCTTTTCAAAGTCACCTTTTGACTGAAAAGATATTTTTCAGGCCCCACCCAAACCGTATTGGTTTCGGCATCAATTTTTAAAACAAAAAGTGGCTCGGCGGAACTACCTTGCAAATCGCCGCGATCCCCGATCCCCAAGCCTTTTCTTTGGCCATAGGTAAAGTGATGGATTCCTTGATGGGCATTTAAAACTTCTCCCGAGGGGTACAAAACCACATTGCCTTTTTTGGTATTCAAAATGCTTTGTGAAACATGTTCTTCAATGAAATTATCATAGCCACGATTTCCGACGAAACAAATTCCGGTGGAGTCTTTTTTACGCGCATTGATTAAGTTTTTTTGCTCAGCTATCATTCGGACTTCGGGTTTTTTCAGATGCCCTATCGGGAACATCAAACGACTGACAATCTGCGGATCGATGGTAAATAAAAAATAAGTTTGGTCTTTCCAATCGTCGGTACTGGTTGCAATCACCGAACGTCCAGAAGGAGTGGTTTCGATCTTGGCGTAGTGACCAGTTGCCAAATAATCACAATCAAGCTCGAGCATTTTTTCGATTAAGTGATCAAACTTCAAATAGGTATTGCAATCTACACATGGTAGTGGTGTCTGCCCCTGCAAATAACTGGCGATAAAGGGATCAATGACTGAGGCTTTGAATTTTGCTTCGCAGTTAATAACATAAAACGGAATACCCAATTTATCGGCGACACTTCGGGCGTCGTCTACGTCGACACTTGAACAGCAGGTTCCGTTGCCTTCTTCGATATCGCACGAAGAATAATCCCATACCTGCATGGTAACCCCGACAACTTCGTATCCTTGCTCGACTAACAAAGCTGCGGCCACCGAGCTATCGACGCCACCTGACATGGCTACTAATACTCGAGCTTTCAATTTAATTTCAGACACAAAGATCCTCAGCTTTCGTATACACTCTTGATTTGAGATTTTTAATATCGCGAAGATGACGAACCACCTTAACGAGTGTCGAAATAAAATTAATTACTTCAGATTCTTCGGTGCTCCAACCAAGGCCAATTCGCAAAGAAGACTGCGCCTCACTTCGCGTAAGCCCCATCGCCAGTAGAGCCGGTGATGGTTCAGGCGAACCCGAGCTACACGCAGCCCCCGTGCTCGCGGCAAATCCTCGCATATCGAGATTCATCAGCATAGTTTCGCCGTCGACTCCGTCAATCACGAGACTTGAGGTATTTGGCAGTCTCAGATTCTTTTGCGCAGTCACTTGAACACCAGAAATTTGTTTTAAGATTTCACCTTCTAGAAAATTTCTCATAGCTTCAATACGCATCGCCTGAGGAACAATATCTTCTTTAAATGCGGTCATTTCAGCTAGAGATGCAATTGCCAGCAAATTTTCAGTGCCCCCACGACGAGAACGCTCTTGGCCGCCTCCGTAAATTTGCGTTTGTAAATTTGTTCCGCGCGCAGAATACAAAAGCCCCGCGCCTTTTAAAGCATAAAACTTATGGCCTGCAAAACTCGCGAGATCTACGCCCAATTCTTTTATATTCAGCTCAATCTTACCGAGAGCTTGAACGCAGTCTGAATGAAATAAAGCGCCGTATTGATGGCTTAGTTTGGCCATTTCGGCCACCGGAAAAATACTTCCGGTTTCGTTGTTGGCAAGCATCACTGAAACCAAGAGAGTTTTTTCAGACAAAATATTTTTAAATTGTGTCAAATCAATTTGACCATCTCGGGAGACATTGAGGACGTGAATCTTAGCACCACGATTGACAAGCGATAAAGCGGCTTTCGTTAAGCTCGGATGTTCAACACTACTGATTATGATTTCGTTGCGCGGACTTTGATGACTTTGGGCATATTCGAAAACACCCTTGATAGCGAGGTTATTGGCTTCGGCTCCACCTGAAGTGAAAACTACTTCTAAACTCTCGGCTCCAATAAATTTCGCAATTCGGCTGCGCGATTCACGCAGTAAAGTTTTTGGTCCCCGGCCGGCTTGATGTATCGAACTGGGATTACCCCAAAGACTCAACCAATCCTCGACTTTTGTCTTCAAAAATTCAGCAGGAGGTGTAGTGGCGTTGAAATCCAAATACGAGAAATTCGCTATTTTTGGCTTAATTGTGTTGAACTTTTGGATTGAACGCATAGGGACAAAGTCTTATCATAATATGGGCAAACTCCCAAGTTATTCAGAGGTCTTGAATCAAAAGCTTTGTCTTTAAATCCATTAAATTTTAGCCTAGTTGATAGCAGAATAAAGCTATGAAAATCTCATTGCATCGAGCGCCCAAATACAAAGCGTGCGCGGTGAAGGCATTTATAAAGAATAACAGGCAGTTGCGGTACTTTTCCCGCTTTAAATCAGATGCCTTTCAAATTTTGCCATCACGTTATGATATAGATTCAGAAACAATGAAGATTAACCGATAAATGAGGTGATGAAACAAAGTCTCGCTTGGATTGAAAAATTTATCGACCCAGAAAAGCAACTCGAAGTGGCTAGGCTAAGTCCGGAGAAGCGCTTTGAGATACTTTGTCGACTCATTGAAATCGGGCAAATCGAACTAGAAGCCTATAATACTTGGGCTTCGCAACTCTTTTTATTACCCACTTTGGACGCTCAATTTTTCCTAAAAATTGATATCGAACCAGTTTGGCAAAAGTTTCAAAAACTAAAAATTTGGAATCCCGGCCTCTTGCCCGTGAGCGTATGGGAAAGTCGTCTGATGGTGGCCTGCGTTTACCCTCCTGAAGATCCCAGACTCGAATTTTCTGAAGCACCAATTTTAGTTTTAGCCTCTCCCCTGGATTTAAGAAAGACCTGGGCAAAACTTCATCCTAAGCAAAGTAAAGTCAGTGAAAATTTGACCCCTGAAAAAACTCAAGCCCCTACTTCGGCTCAGCCGCCACCACCGCAATCTCAGCCCTTTACAGAAAATACCAATACGCGTTTCGAATTAAAAATGGATTCAAATTTCAAGCCCATCGAATTTGGAGCTAGTGGTGATGAAGTAGTCACCTCCACCAAATCACGCATCGCCGCTGTGGATGATAAAGCAGGCGCTGAAGTCCCCAGTGGCTTTGAAGTGAATTTTGATTTCAATAAAGGCGGCACGGAGCCGAAATTCAACTTCGCTCCTCCAAAAGTTGAAACGCCGATTCAAAAAGATAATCATGATGAGCCTCCGATTGAAATTTCAGAGAGTGATATTAAAATAGATATCGCCGCACCACAATCGCCAGCTCTTCATGCCACGGAACATGCGCTTCCGCCACCACCACCGCCACCAGTTCGGGCAACTCCCGTGCCTTTACCAAAAGAGCCTATTAAACAAAAAACTATTGAGGAAAAAAAGCCTTCGGTCGCACCGCTTGCGCCCCAAATGAAAAACAAAGAACCCAGTCTAAAAGTAATTCAGCAACCGGCACCCCCAATTCAACAGGCAAAACCTGTGGGCCCTCCTATTCAAGTCAAACCCATTGGGCCACCACCAAAGTCGATTTCAACACCAACTCCCCTCGCGGTACCATTAAAACCGCAAGCACCAGATGCTGCAAAAGTAGATGTCACTGATCCCGCCAAAGTGGTCACACAAATGAAGGGTCCTCTCGGAAAAACCGATTTAAAACGCAATATGAAAGACGTCAAAGCGAGTTTTGAAGAATGCAGTGGCTATGATGAAATTTCAAATTTAATGTTTTCAAAAATGCGTAGCCATTTTGAAATGTCGATGTTGTTTCGCAATGAAGAACAAGGACTCGTCCCGCTTTCATGGGCCGGCGATTTCAAAATTGCAGATGAGCAAAAGCCCAGTATTATTCCTCTTCAACAAGCATCTATATTTAAAATCGTAAATGCCTCTGAAAAACCATATCATGGATATGTGGTTGCCAATCCCATCAATTCAAAGTTTTTCAATGAATGGAATTCGGGTGAAATTCCTAAGCACGTCACCATTTTTCCGGTCTTTGTTGAAAAAGATTTAGTGGCGATGTGGCTGGGAGCTAGTAATAAATCTATTGACCTTAAAACCTCACTCGCCGACATGGATTCGCTCGCCGACTCCTGTGTGCCCGCATTCTACAAAACTCTAAAAGCCGCGTAAGCATAAACTTCGAACATTCTCGCTCACGATTTTAAAACTGAGGTTTTTTTTCTTCCAGTTAAGGGGCAGTCTCTTGATGTCGATCTTATTCGCCCATTCGATGATGATGAGGGATTCGGTATTTTCAAAAAGATCCCAAAAGCCAACGGACTGTAATTCGTCTTCACTTTCGAGACGATAAAGATCTAAATGTTCAATCCGAATCTTTGGAGTGAGATAAGTGTTTTGGATAGCAAAAGAAGGCGAACTTGCAATATCGCCGCCCAAAAGCTGCACCAATTGCTTAACGAATTCAGTTTTGCCACTACCCATTTCACCATTTAGTAAAAGAATTTGACCTGAAACCGCGAGACTTGAGATTTGGTCTTGAACAAAGCGACTGAGTTCTTTGATCGAATGGGTTTGAACCTGAATCATTAAGCCAGAGCTCCGCTCATGAGTCGTGACATCAAACCTGGCAATTGATCTCGAATATCACTTGCAAGAAGACTTCGTTTGTCTCCTCCCAATTTCACCCATTCATCAGCAAGCCTGCCATGCAGATAAGCCGCAGTTGCTGTCGCCTGCACCACCGGAATATTCTGCGCCAGCAAACCCGTTATCATTCCGGTTAAGACATCACCTGTTCCCGCCTTTGCAAGTGCTGAATTACCAGATAAAATAATGAGCGAGCGCTTATCATCTGCCAAAACACTGCGAAAGCCCTTTAGTAATACATGACACCCAACTAAGCGTGCTGCGTTTTCAGCGGCTTGAATTCGATCCTGCTCAATTTGTTCGGATCTAATTCCCAAAATCCGCGCAAGTTCGCCGGCATGAGGTGTTAAGACCCAATTCTTAGGCAGAGGAAACAATTTAAATTTCACGCAAGTTGATATGGCATCTGCATCTACGACGACATTATGAAATTTTCTTAAGATGAGTTGCTCAATAAGAGCGGCGGTTTTTTCTGAAACTCCCAAACCAGGACCAATACCCACGGCGGTGATTTTTTCATTGTCTAAAATGCGATTATGAAAATTTTTAAGCACTAAAACTTCAGGACTTTCATTCACTACCTTTGAGGCATCATCGAAACTCGCCAAGCTGACATAGCCCGCTCCAATTCGAAAGGCACTAGTTGAACTTAAGATCGCAGAACCCCAAAAGCCGTCACTCCCCGCAAGTATCAAAGCATGGCCATGATTGGATTTATTACTCTGATCTGATCTTTGCGGTAGATAGCGTTTTGCAATCTTGTCGGTAAAACCAAAGCGGGTCGTGGCAATTTTTCTCAAGAGTTCATAGGGAAATCCGATTGGCAAAATACGAAGGCGTCCCACATGCGAAGGCCCTTCAGAAATGAAAAAGCCAGGCTTTGCTAAGCCAAAGCTCAAAGTCATAGAGGCTTTTACCGCAACACCCAAAACCATTCCGGTATCACAATCCAAACCCGATGGAGTATCTAAACTCACCACCGGAACCTTGGCTTGATTCATGGTTTGAATGGCTTGCGCAAATTCAGCACTTACAGTTTGATTTAAACCAATGCCAAAAAGCGCATCAATCACCAAGTGAGAGCTCTTAATTTTCTCAAGTGCCTGAGGCTCTTCAAAAGCATCGGTCGCAATTATTCCCTGCAGCTGCAATCGAGTCAGCTGTTCTTTAAAAAGATCGGTCTGACTCTTCTTTGATGCGAGTAAGAAAACCGCTAAATCTCGGTAACCAGCTGAATGCAAATGTCTGGCAATGACTAAGCCATCGCCGCCATTATTACCAGGACCACAAACAATTGAAACTCGACCACGATTCATTTCAGGAAAGAATGCTTGCTCGATTTCTCGTGCGGCACTCACACCTGCAGCCTCCATTAATACCTCAGAAGGCAAATGAAAATCTTTTTGCGAAAGTTCATCTATTTTTTTACTTTGTTCGCGACTCGCCAGTCTCATGAATGGCCCTTATGAAAGTTTTTTCTCTAAAAAAGTCGCAATCTCTTCAGCAAATCTGCCAATTTTATTTCGATCCGGCCCTTCAACTAATACGCGAATGAGAGGCTCCGTACCCGAAAAACGCACAAAAATTCTGCCCTCACCATCGAGCTGCTTCACGATGCTTTTATAAAGCTCCGTATAGCCCGGGATCTGAGATAAATCTTCTCTGCGATGCACCCGCGTATTGACCAAAACTTGAGGAACGTCTTCCATTTCTTCGTTGAGCTCTGAGAGTTTTTTGCCAGTTCTTCTCATCACGGCCAAAACATTCAAGGCCGCGATACAACCGTCTCCTGTGGTCGAATAATCCATAAAAATAATATGTCCGGATTGTTCTCCGCCCAGGACATAAGAGTTTTTTCGCATTTCATCGACAACGTACTTATCACCGACGTCGGTTCGCAAAACTCTTACGCCAATTTTCTTCATAACTTTATCTAGGCCAAAGTTACTCATTTGCGTGGCTACGATCGTATTATTCTTAAGCGCATTTCTCGACATCAAGTCTTTCGCACAAATGGCCAAGATGTGATCGCCGTTTACGATATGACCCTTTTCATCAACCAAAACAACACGGTCGGCATCGCCATCAAGACTGATTCCGATGTCCGCGCGGTATTGCACAACCGCTTCGCTAACTTTAACGGGATAAAGTGCGCCAGACTTATCATTGATATTGAGTCCATTGGGCTGATTTCCTAGTACAATAGTTTCAGCGCCAAGCTCACCAAAAATTGCAGGGGCCACCTTGTAAGCGGCACCATTGGCGCAGTCTAAAACTACGCGAATTCCGTCAAGTGTGTATTCGAGCGGAAAAGCATTTTTAGCATACACCACATAACGACCTTCGGAATCGTCAATGCGTTTGCTACGACCAATTTCAGAAGAATGCGGTAAGAGCTCATTCAGATCAACTTCAAGTACGAGTCTTTCAATTTCTCGCTCCATGCTGTCTGAGATTTTATATCCATCTGGACCAAAAATTTTAATGCCGTTATCCATATAGGCATTGTGAGAAGCAGATATCACCACGCCCGCATCTGCGCGCATATTACGAGTTAAAAACCCAATTCCTGGGGTTGGAAGAGGACCTACCAATTGAACATGTACACCCATTGAATTGAGTCCGCTCGTAAGTGCCTGCTCAACCATATAACCTGAAAGCCGAGTGTCTTTTCCTATCACCACTTTCGGAACTTTATTATGAAGCGGAGTTTTTTGCAGCAAATGCCCCATGGCCTGGCCAATTTTTAAGATGATCTCAGGAGTCATCGGAAATTGATTAGCAGTCCCACGCACACCATCTGTTCCGAATAAGCGGGTTTTAGTTTTACCGATCTTGCGGGTTGTACTACTCATTGTTGCTCCTTCAAATCGGCACTGGCGCCCACCCGAACCAAAGACACATTGATTATATCTGGGGTTACCGAAACCACTTTTACTCCGAATGGAACCTCAATATTTTTCGATGTGATCACAATCCGGTTATTCCCAACATGAGTTCGAGCGAGATCCAAAGTGATGGTTCCTGGGTTTTGCGCAAACTTTTTGATCGCGATTCTTGGGCCACTCACTTTGACACTTACCCTGCGATCAATATTCTCAGCAATGATTAAATTTTTTGGCAAAAGAAAATCAACATCGATATCTTTAGAAAGCATAAAATCTCTGCGCCCCAAAATCGTCACCCACAAAATCAAAGTCACAAACAAAGCCACCAACTTATAACTGCCGTTTTCGATCAAAAGATTTTGCCAAAAGGCCGGAAGTTTCGGTACCCGCGATCTTGGCATTTTTGAAATTTTCAAATCGAGCAATTTACTCATGTGGCCTCAGCATGCGTGGTTCGCATTTTAAGTCCAAATGTTTGGTAGAGGGATTTTCTGAGATCGACTTGATCGCTCACGGTTTTAATTTGACCCATCTCTGCAATCCCAATTTGATTGGTCTCTTCGCTCACAACAATAACAAGCGCATCAGTTTCTTCAGTCAAGCCGAGAGCTGCGCGATGCCTGGTTCCGAAATTTTTATCAACTTGAGGATTTTTTGACAAAGGTAAAAAGCACCCGGCAGCAAAAATGCGTCCGGCGCGAATGATGACGGCGCCGTCATGCAGTGGGCTCTGATTTAAAAAGACCGAATTGATGACTTCTGAACTAATAGCACTATCAAGCTCAGTGCCGAGTTCGACAAAATATTCTAAGTTAATTTCACGCTCAATAACAATTAAAGCGCCACTTCCCCGATTTGCGATCTGGGCAGCGGCCTTTGAAAGCTCTTCAATCATTTGCGTTTCATGGGCCTGACTGACACCGGTTAAAAAAGGATTACTCCCGATATGAGCCAGTGCACGCCTGATCTCACCCTGAAACAGGATCACGACGATTAAAAACAAATTATTGAAAAACTTCTCTAGAATCCAATTAAAAGTATAAAGCTCAAACCAAATACTCACCAGGTATGCAATTGCCAAAATGCCCAAGCCAGAAAGCATTTGTACGGTGCCAGTATGGCGAATCAGAATCAATACCCGGTAAACTACGACCCAAACCAGGAACATATCAACGAAATCACGCAGCCGAAGCTGCGTGATTATGAAACTAAGATTTTCAATTAAGTTTTGTAATATCACGCCGTCACTGGACCAGAGTTTCCTACGGGATCCGTACCCGTTGCCTTTTTGTCCTCTTCAACTTTCAACTCTTTACGACCTTGTGCTTGTTCCTTTTGGTTTTCGCGCTCTTTAATTTCGCGATCCTTGCGGATATCATCTAAGGAACCGCCACGGCATAAAAGATCGACTTCACTACCATCGATGGTTTCATGTTCAAGCAGCGCCTGCGCAAGCTTATGCAAGGTCTCAATATTTTCGTTTAAAATTCGCTTCGCATTTTGTGAGCCTTCACTCACGATACGATGCACTTCATGATCAATCTCCTCGGCTTTTGCTTCTGAATACTCTCGAGGTTTGCCGGCATTCATCCCCATAAAAACCGGACCCTCACTTTTTTCATAAGCGAGCGGACCGAGCTTTTCACTCATTCCCCACTCACAGACCATGCGGCGAGCGATATCAGTGGCGCGTTCAATATCATTACCTGCGCCAGTTGTGAAATCATTGAATATGATTTCTTCTGCCGCTCGTCCACCGAACAAAAATACAATCATATTGACTGCTTTTGTTTTTGAAAGACTGTGGGACTCTTTGTCTGGCAATATTTGCGTGAGCCCGAGGGCCATGCCTCGAGGAATGATCGTAACTTTATGAATCGGATCAGTACCTGGTATCATTTTACCAACTAAAGTATGACCGGCCTCATGATAGGCGGTGATTTTCTTATCTTCTTCACTGATTACCATTGATTTGCGCTCAGAACCCATCATGACTTTGTCTTTTGCACTCTCAAAATCAGATTGCGTGATCCGAGTTTTATCCGTGCGCGCGGCATTTAGGGCTGCTTCGTTCACTAAATTGCCAAGGTCAGCTCCTGAAAATCCTGGAGTTCCTCTGGCAATTTTGTCTAAATCAACGGTTGTTGCTAGTGGCGTTTTACGAACGTGAACATCTAATATTTTTCTGCGCCCGATCACATCAGGCTTATTCACCACCACACGTCGATCAAAACGACCTGGGCGTAAAAGCGCTGGATCTAGAACGTCAGGACGATTGGTAGCGGCAATTAATATAACGCCTTCATTGGATTCAAAACCATCCATCTCAACAAGCAATTGATTCAAGGTTTGCTCACGCTCATCGTGACCACCGCCCATGCCGGCTCCGCGATGTCTTCCCACGGCATCGATTTCATCGATAAAAATCAGGCATGGTGCATTTCGCTTACCTTGTTCAAATAAATCCCGTACGCGACTGGCGCCGACACCAACAAACATTTCGACAAAGTCACTACCGGAAATAGTAAAGAACGGAACGCCCGCTTCTCCCGCAACTGCTCGTGCAAGTAAAGTCTTACCTGTTCCTGGAGGGCCAACTAATAAAACCCCTTTAGGAATCCGACCACCTAGTTTGGTAAACTTCTTAGGGTCTTTTAGGAAGTGAACAATCTCCTCAAGTTCTTCTTTGGCTTCTTCAACGCCTGCAACGTCATTAAAACTCATACGATTTTTATTTTCGGTCAGAAGCTTGGCGCGTGATTTTCCGAAACTCATCGCTTTTCCGCCGCCTACTTGAATTTGCTTCATTAAGAAAATGAACATTCCAACGATTAATAAAATTGGCAAATAATTGAGAAGAAAGGTTTGAATCGAATTCGAATCTGCACCTTCGTAATTTGGCACAATATGGCTACCGTTTTTTTCGCCAATTTCACGTACGAGCTTGAAACCTTCAGAATCCGTATTTCCGTTGATATTAAAAAACCGGCTGCCTTTAAATTCAGGAACGAATTCTTCTTTTAGCTCTCCGCTAATTTCTTTTGCGTCCGTTCGAAAAGTAACCGATTTAATTTTGTTCTCTTCTAGAGCTTGAACAAATTTTTGATAGTTGAAATCCTCAATCGTACTTTGCCGGCGATGCTGAAACATTTGATAGAAAACCAGGCCCGCAACAATTAATACTGCCCATAATGCGAGTGTCTTTTGAGTTGATCTCATTACTAACTCCTTCACAACAAAGAATGATCTATAGAATACCACGCTTGCTGTGCTCAGAAAAGGAATCAGAGAGAAACTTAGCAAAAGAACTAAGGTCCTACTCTCACTGTGCCTTTTTAGCCATTCGAGAGTCTAGATCTAGCCCAGAATTTGTCTAGATTTATCGACTAAAATCTAATCAAATTTAGCTAAATTTCGAGCTTGAATTTGCTTCGCGTTAGCGGTCCATTCAAAACCTGCCACCTTAAATCTGAGTTCTTTCTGAGAAGTGTCAAGACGCTTGCAAATTTCTTGCACCATATTCGAAGAATAATTTTTTTTTGCAAATTGCCCCAAATAATTTGCAATTGCTTGCCTGCGCCCAGATGGGCTAAGTGTCATAAATTTTTCTCGGTCAATAGCTGCCTGGTTTCCTCGCATCCAAAGCTCTTCAACCAATTCATTCTGTCCAGAAGGAGCCAGCAACTCCAAGGAGCGGGCAAAGGCCTGCATGGCCCCGGGCTTTTTTGTTTCTAAAGTTCGCAGCCATTCATTTCGCAGCCAATTCCTTAAATATCTTGAATCTGAATTACTAGGATCTTCTAGGTAAAATATCTCATTTTGTTTCGCATAGGCGCCAATTTCATTTGGCCATAAATTCAAAATTGGCCGCAGCTTGAAATCGGTTTGAAGGCTCATTGCGACAAGACCTAGCTTGCCGGTACCTCGAATGAGGCGAATAAGTCTAGTTTCAAATAGATCTTGCGCATGGTGAGCCAAAGCAATGAAGTCAAAGCCCTGCTCCTTACGTATTTTCTCTAAAAATTCTAAGCGAACTTTTCTCAAAGAAGCTTCGCTCTGAAGATTTCGCGTCAAGCCCTTTTCAGGCTTTTTCATTTCGCTTGGAGCCAAGCTAGAGTCCGATTTGTAATAAAAAAATTCAATATGATTTTGAAGCGCTGTTTTTGCTGAAAACTCTAGAGCTTTTTGGCGATAGTCGCTTTGAAGTTCAGAACATTGACTATCCCCGTGGTGGTAATGAGCGATCCCAATTTCAAGCCCCAGGCGGGTTTTAAGCTCGAGTAAGATTTGAAGCATGACACATGAATCTCGCCCTCCAGAAAGAGCAACCAGAATCTTTTTGTGCTCGAAAGCCTTGAGCCTCAAACCTACATCATAAGCAAGACGCGAGATCTTCATTTTAAATTGCTACCTGCTTTCGAAAGCTAAAACCTTAGAATAAAAGCTAAGAATCCAGGTACCCTTTAGCATCCCCGCTGTCAAAAACTTTGACATAAGCTTCAACCAACAATGGCTTCGCTTGAGGACGTCAAACGCCCCTGCGTGGCACAGCGATTGCTCACTAGTAGGCTATGAATCTTATGCCAGCTCCCCCATTTATGTTTTATCGTTTTACTATCGGAGTCGTTCTTACGCTTTTAGTAGGCTTTGTCAGTGGCGCCGATGCCGCTCCCAGCCGCCCCCTAAATGACTCGGCTCAGGGCCCTATAGCCAAAACTCAAGCTATCGAAAGCCTTAAAAAGGCTCGGGATCTTGAACAAGAAGAGATCATCAAAATCGAAAAAGAAATGAAACTTAAAGTCTCAGAGACGCAAGTTTATCAAGTTGGCGCTCTCAATTCGACGGCAGAGCGCGCGCAAGAAAGCCGCTGGTTTAATTATGGCGAAAATTTACGCCAGCTTTCGGCAAAAAGACAAGAGGCACTGTCAAAGCAAAAAATGCTCGATCAACTCATGTTTGAAATTGACAGCAAATGGAACGGCCAAGCTTTACGAAGTTTTCTTGAACATTCCTTTTTAGATATGAGCCTCGGAGAATTAACCGACCTTAGCCCCGAGATCAACCGCGCTTTATTTTACAGCTATATGAGTGTTGCCATTCGTGAAGTTCCTGAAAGAACCGAAGATCTCATCAGCTTTCTGATTGGATATATGAATTTTTCAAGCGTTTCAAAACCTCGCCCACCAAATACCTTTATGAACTCGCGAAACTATTCAAATGGCTCGAAAAGTATGACGGCACAGCCCTCGAAATCCGAAAGCATTTCTCAAATGGTTGAAAAGCGACTCAAAGTAGTAGAAGAAATGCGCTCTGCGAACGCAAATGCGCCAGATAAAATATCAAGCAAAAAATTAGATAGCAAATCAGAACAAAATACCGATTCAGGTAGCGACGAAGAAGAAGATTTTGACCATTCAAAAATCATCAAGCCCAAAGAATCTGATAAGCTCAAGCCCTCAGCCGCGATAATCAATTTTGCCCCAGAGCGCGTCAGCGAATTGCTTATTAAGGATTAAGTGTCAGCTCGGTTTGTTTTCAACTTTCAAATCTAGATTTTAAATCAGTTTTAACGGCAGCCGCCCCTGTTAACTGCTTGGCAGTTTCGGTCTAAAAGATGGAGCTTCATTCGCCGGCAGTTCAATAAGGCGCTTGCTAGTACAAACTATTGCACGGAAGACTGCCCACCGAAACTGCCAAACTGTTGACCGCTGCTGCTGCCTTTAAAACTGCTTTGAATTCTAGAGCCAAAACAAGTCCCACAAAAGGAAGAAAGAACCGAATAACAGTCGATTTTGTTGCACTTCGGACTTGAATCCGTTCCCTTATTTTTGCCGCCCGATGTTGCGAAGTACAACGAAATATCACCTCATTATCTGACAGTCCATGCTAGCCGAAAATTTTTCCAAAAAAATCTTGACCTTTTAACCTTCGTTCACTAAACTACACAAAGAGTGAAAAACCCACAAGCCAAACTTCTAAAAGATCAGCCAAAAGCCTACGGCGGTGACTTACTTAATAAAAGAGAAGCTCGTCAAGGGCCAAGACCGCTCGTCACCAAACATACAATGCATCTCACGATGCGCTCGACGCAAGCTGTGGGCGAATGGTCGTTCGCACGCCAAGAAAATCGCAAGAACATCGCCAAAATTGTTTCGAAGTTCGCAAGTAAGTATGGAGTGAAAGTTTTGTCGATGGCAAATGTCGGTAATCACTTACACTTTCAGATTAAATTATCGAATCGCTTCACCTATAAAAAATTTATCAGAGCGATTAGTTCGGCAATCGTGATGGCTGTTACAAAAGTAAGTCGCAAGAAAAAGCTCAACAAGCATTTTTGGAATTATCGGCCCTTTACGAGAGTCATTGCGAGTTTTAGAGAGTTTTTGAATTTAAAGGATTATATTAGGATCAATCAACTTGAGGGCTATGGCTGGGCTCGAGCGACCGCAATTAATATCGTCAAAAATAGTACGGGCTAAGGCAGAGCTGACGCACAAAAAAATTGTAGAATGAACAAAGGCTTTGGTAATGGCGATGGCAGATGGCGCGCCGCCACTTGCAGGCCATAATTTAGAAATTAAGTTTTTGGTGGATCTTTTTTTAAAACTTCGACTTCTGCGCTGATTTTAAATTTGTGTTCTTCTGCAAAACGCGAAGCTTCTTTTACAAAATCGATTTTTGAAATCACTTTCACAATTTCGTTTCCAACACGATTCATAAGTTCTTCTTTTGATTTAGAAGCCCCTTGCAATAAAAGATGCAGACTCTCTTTCGGAAGCTTGAGTTCGGATACAAAACTTCTGATACTTTCTTCGGTCATAAACGCGGCACTCAAGCCGGTCGTTAAAATTTTCTTTATTGTTTCGCCAAGGGGGCCGCCACGATCTCCGGACGATGAATCATCATTTTCCATAGAGTTCCTTAATTCGTTTATGATAGGCGCTCATCATTGTTGGCAGATTTACGGTTAATAAAGTCTTGGCAATTGGACTTGGGATGAACAATGAAAACTGCGCTTCGACCATATAATTGGCTCGCGTCCGTCCGGCCTCTTCTTGCAGCTTCCAGGAACCGCTTGAGGATTTGAATACGTCGCCGCCAACAAACTCCCAAGTTATCTGATTGGGTCTTTGCTCTTTCATGGCCAAACTGTACTTAAAACTTTTGATTAAAGAGATATGATACTCGACGATTTTTTTATCGCCTTCGGTCTTTAAAATCTTGCAATCTTTCACTTCACTCAAAAATTCAGGATAGCGTTCATAGTCGGCAATCACATCGTATAATTGTTCAATCGAACACGCAAAAATCTCGGTATGATTGGCTCCCGGCATTGAAACCCCTTTTTTTTAAGCACAAACTTAGAAGTCGAGCCTTGATTATTAGCTAAATTCTGAAAAGTGCAAAGTATTTTTAAAAGCAAGCTTAAGAGGCGCACGCCACGGCTAAGAACTCTTAGTCTCGCTTCTTAAAGAGAGCTTCAGCGGCAGCCTTATGATCTAAGCTTTGCTGTTTGACCTGAGAGCCTTGTCCGCGCACCGCAAAGTAATCGCAGAAATTTGCACGTTCTTTTTCTTGCACAAAATCGGCCTGGGTTTCTTTACATTCGTTATAAACCTTCGGATCGTAGTGCTCGCAGTTTTTGCAGCTGTGTGCATCGCTGTGGCATTTGCTACACTCTTCTCTGCGCCCCAATGGGGCAACAAAGCTATTCAGAGTTCCACATTGAAAACATTGATATTGGTGGCTTGCCATAGTGGGTTAAAGCACTCCGTGCATATCAATGGGCTTTCGATCAAGGGAGTGTTCGGCCTCAATCGTACGAACTGTACCAGTGCGTGATCGCATTACCACTGAGTGTGTGGTCGCGCGCCGCCCATGTAGGAATCGCACCCCTGTCAGCAGTGGGCCGCTGGTAATACCAGTTGCACAAAACATAACATGGCCTTTTGCCAACTCATCAAGCTGATAACATTTGTTTAGATCTTCGATGCCCATTTTTCTTGCCCGCTGCTTTTCTTCTTCTTTTCTGAAAATGAGTCGACCTTGAAAGTCTCCACCCAAGCATTTCATTGCGGCCGCAGTTATAACACCTTCTGGTGCCCCGCCCACGCCTACTAATAAATCAATTCCTGAGTCTCCCCAAGAAGTCGCAACTCCGGCCGAAACATCGCCGTCACCGATAAGTTGAATACGCGCGCCAAGTGAACGCACTTTTGCGATCAATTCTTGATGCCTCGGTCGATCTAAGATAACCACCGTTAATTCACCAAGCTCTTTTCCTAGGGCCTTGGCAACTTTTCGAACATTGTCCTCAACTGGAGCTTGAATATCAATGACTCCCTTTGCTTCGGGTCCAACTGCGATTTTCTCCATATAAGTGTCAGGGGCATGCAAAAAATGACCGCTTTCGGCGACCGCAATTACTGAAATTGCGCCAACTCCGCCAGTTGCACAAATTGTTGTTCCTTCAAGTGGATCAAGCGCAATATCAACATGCGGATCAGAAGCTGTTCCGACCCCTACTTTTTCACCAATATA
>JAYUEN010000166.1:0-1860 GCA_043739185.1 Bdellovibrionales bacterium | reverse complement strand
CATGAAGTTCTGCATAGCTGGTCGCCAAGAAAATTTTTCGGAAGTCCATTTCACGTAGAATTTGCGCAAAATCCTGGCCCCTGATCCCTTGACCAAGATTTGAATCAAGAAAAATCGGAACATTCTTCGAAATTGATTCTGCAGCTACCAGAAGTTCATCAATAGAAGAAAATACCTTGCACCTCAATTCGGAAATCGAAGCACCTAGCTCCCATGTCTTACGAATCATCTCTTCGTTGTCTACTAAAACAAAGTCAACATCACCAATTGGCTGACAAGCATGGACCGGAATTCTTATAGTCACTTTCGTTCCACCACCGATCGGAGATTCAAATTGAATTCGGCCTCCAATTTTTTCAAGTGTGCTTTTTGCAGAGTAAACTCCGAGACCGCTTCCAGGAGCCTGGGATGTGTCTCGAAGAGATAGCCCCCTCTCTCCAATTCGATTAAGAATCTCAATTGGAATTCCACGACCAGTATCACAAATTATAATTGAAATCGCGGCGGTATCACGCTGACAAGTAATTTGAATATTCTTTATTTGGTCACAGGCAAGGATTGCATTATCGACTATATTTGAAAGGACTCTTGCCAACGAGCTCGCTGGTAATGCTGTAGTAATGTATTGGTGCTTGGGTGCGGTCACTTTAATTTGACCCTTACCAAAAAGCGGCATTTTTTCGGTCGCTATATTATGCAGGACCGCTGTAACATCATAAGTCGGTGTCTTTTCGGTATCAACAGTCTGCACTTCGCTACTCAATAATGCATTGGCGACTGAGTTAGCTCTGCTAATTGCAATATCGAGCGCCTTCTTAACCCTCGGGTCTCGAATCTCAATATGTTTTAATAGTTCATTTATAGAATCGACAGGACTTCGAACGTCATGGGCTACTTGCTTATTATTTTCCTGAATGGCAAGAGTCACTGCTTTTTGTGCCTCAAGATCCTTTGCGCGTATCACTCGATCTCTGAGATCATTAAGTTCACTAATTTCAAGTTTCTCGTCTGATAAAAGCTTATTGAGCAAGGGCCCCAGAATATCTTTCTCAATTCGACGTTGGGCAATTTGTATGAAGTAAAAGCCTGCAAAAACAAGTGCCAAACCAAAACCGAGAATTGAAAATATCGGCGAAAGACTTCTCAGCATATTGAATTTAACTTTTAGAACAATGTTGCCAGTGCCAACTAATGTCTTATAGATTATTTTATCGATTGGCAAAGTTTTGCGACTACATGCAGATAAATCGTCATTAGCACCGGTAAGTTGTAAGTTCCCCTTGCAAAGAACGGCGGAGGTCGCACCACCTTGACTCAGCAGTGATTGCAAAAGACTCTCTGTCATTATCAAATCTTTAGACTGTAATGTAAATGTCAGGAGGTCCCCAGTCTGGTTTACGGCTTCAAGATGTTTTTCAGCAATTACAAAATAGGATCTAATCGCGAAAACAAACCAAACAGCAAGGAGAGAACCTGCTGCGATTTTTAGCGGCCTATTATGAAATTTCTTAAACCATTGTTTTAAAGTCATCAATTATTTCGCCTCAAAAATATGAAGGTGGCCTTCGTTTCTTCGAAGAGTTCGCTGCTCGACCCTGATTTTGTCATTTCTATAAATCGCAACAGCCTTGTTAAACCCCAAATGAATAATGGGTGCTTGATCTAAAATTGCTAAATTTACCTTTTGATAAAATGGATCAACTTCGTTTCGATCAGTAAGTTTTCGTCCGGCCTCAAGAATACTTGCAACAATTTCGTTTTTTACCATTGGTGATGTAATCGCACCGAAGCTCCCGAGCAAATGATAGATTCCATCAGGATCGCCGCTCGCAACGCCGAAGCTGCCGGGGATGAGATCGG
>JAYUEN010000165.1:0-1861 GCA_043739185.1 Bdellovibrionales bacterium | reverse complement strand
AATTAAATAACTTGAAAACAGAAAAAAACTCAGCTAAGACTGAAGACCTTAAGCAAACTTGCTAAGTCAATACGACAACAAGCCTGAAACTTTCCGGTGGTGCGCACTTTGAAGTATTTCGGCAATTTGTTCCTGCGCCTTTGCCTGATCTAGTTGTAAAAGGTCCAGAGCAAGTGCTTTGTTTGTACTCCTAAAGTCAGATAAAAATGTTGGCCAAAGATTCATTTCAAGCTGCCGGCCATAAGTGGGAGCGATTGAGCTGACCTTAAATTCCTGTCCAAGATCGGTTTCCCAAGATCTTGATGCAAAATCTGGAAATCTAGAATTTACAAATCTGATTTGAGAAACAATGGCATCGTAGGATTTGCGATTGAATTTGTCCACACCGTAGTATTGCGCGGCGACCTGATAATATTCTTCTATTAGAGCTGGAGTGGCCAGAAATTGATTCAGACTTGAAGCCTTAGTTAAGACTTGATCTAAATCCGAAAGAGTAACGGCCGATACTCTCTGCGCGATCAAAAGAATAGAAAATAGAAAACCTAAAATAAGGAATGTAAAATTTTTAGTCACTCGGTCCTTTTAGCAATTTAAGGGCCCCAATTTAATTTTGAAATTTTTACCTAAATAGGCAATTTTACTCGCTCAAAGAACGGTAAGATCATTTAAAGGGATTTTGAGGTGCCACTTTTTGGCAAATTGAACAACAATTTGTCGTCAAAATGTTTTTCTGAGTGTATTTCTCAGTGTTTTTTCTTGGTGTGTGTAAACTCAAAAACCTGGCGTCAAGAGCAAATACAAGATTATCTGACGCCTCATTCGCCTTACAATATACTGATTTTGAAGTGCCAGGATCTACATCTTGGTGTTTTTAGAGTGAGATGTTAATTTTTGAGAAGCTGTATCGAAAGCCGACAAGATACCAATTTTCTCGCGTGCCAGAAATCGCAGAAGTTGAGCCGCAAAAAATTATTTTTCGAAAACTCGGAGAGGCTTTTTTGTTTTTACTAAGTTCGCAACCACTTAAATTGCATTTGAAAACAGAAAAATTAATTCGAAAAATTGCCGCGGCACCCAGCGCTTAACACTTATTAGAATGTTTTTGAATATCGATGAATCTATATTTAGCACGACCCATTTTTAGCTTCAAAAAATGTAAACGAAAGCCGCTCCAATGAGCGTAATTTATGAGGCTGAGTATTTGATTGTGAAGGTTCTTGATCGGAGCTTTTTAAGCCGCAGGCTTCACGCCCAATGCTAACTTCGGCGGTACCAATAGCTTGTCTAAAGTTTCTTTGGTTGGATTTTGCTTTGGAATAATGGCCCTATCGTTGGTGGCGGAAATGGCCCGCTAGATGCAATAGACAGAGTGTAGGAGTCCAAATTCATGAAGAAATTAGCGTTTATATGCTTTTTTGTGTTTAGCTTTTCGACAGTTGTTCGCGCGGTAGAGCAAAGCTGCGAAATGTTGTTTTTAGAACAGGTGAATGAAGCGACTTCAATCGGACCAGTTAGTGCAATTAGGAAATTTGCAGGTACAGATTTAGATTCGGAAATTCCCGTGCTTAAAAGTCGCGCTGCATTTCTGAGAAGAACAGGCTTGTTGGATATTGCTCAACTTCCTGAGCCGAGAGAGCTACATCTTAGTCATTTTCGCCCTTTCTTAATTGAGCTTCAGAAACAGATTTCTAGTTTTAAAGTTTCCCCAAGAACCCGAGTTGTACAATCACGATTTGAATATATAAGTCATTACGTAGACCAAATCCGCGAAGCTAAAAGGCTCAAAAAACTTGTCATCAAGTTACTAAATGCAGCACCAGAGTCGTCAGTTGATCTATCACATATAAGTAAGTTGGCTTAC
>JAYUEN010000164.1:0-5702 GCA_043739185.1 Bdellovibrionales bacterium | reverse complement strand
TTGGTTGGTTGTTTTTACGAATCAAATCTATCGTCTTTGATTTTTTGCTTTTGGGTCAATAAAAAAATTCTTTGTCGTTAATTAAAATTTTTTATTTCTAAATAACCCGCCAGACCTTTCAAAAAGGTCTGGTCGAGTTGACGACTTAATAGGCTTTCTTAATTTTCATGAGCTCCAAGATTGGCTGCTTTTTTTATAATTTCAGAATTGAGAGATCCCAAAACAGGAACTCGACATTGAATATTGGTTTCTTTTTTCTTCTGCTCAACTCTAATCTCTACTGCTTTAGTTGGCGGATCTGATTTTTTAGTAATCGTCTCAATCAGTTCGTATTTCGTCGAGCTACCATTTTTGAAAGTGAGGCGATAACTTTCACCATTTGTCCAGCGATCCTCAAGGAACTCAAACTTTTCTGAATATGCCAAATCAATTTTTCCCGCCTGACCAAACCTGTAAATAAGAGTCGAAGGCTTCAATCCATTCGTCTTTAAACATAAAGACGCCATTCGTGCTTCACCGGTCAAACAACCAAATGCTGGAGTCTCATCTTTCAGACAAAGAGATGCAAAGCCCTTTGTGAGCTCAGTACAAGAGAGCTCGTCGCCATACTCACAGGCTTTTTTACGAAAATAATCTGAAGTTTTTTTAGATTTAGGTAAGCCGGCCCGCCCCTCTAAATAAAAAATTGCTTGATAGCGGCAGGCTTCTGGGACCCGATCCGAGCAGGCCCGCTCAAGATGAGGAAGTGCTGTCAAATCATTGCGCTCAACTCCTCTACCCTCCGCGAGAAGTACTCCAAGATTGCCACAGCCTAAGAGATCGCCCCCTGAACAAGCTTTAACATAAAACTGCGCAGCACGAGCTGGATCCGCACTCATACCTTTGCCGGTCTCAATCATAAAACCCAAATTAGAACACGAAGGAAAATCGTCTGCCGTACACGCCTGCTGAATTAATTCGTACGCTTTAGCGTAGTCGATACTTTCAGCCCCGCCCATTAGATAAAATGAGCCTAGAGTTCCGCAACCTCTCGGGAGCCCCTGGTCACATGCCTTCGAAATATATTTGAGCGCCTTGGTTTGGTCTCTGGTCACACCTTGTCCGTCCATATAAAGGTAACCCAAATCATTGCACCCAATTGCATCACCTAAATCGCAAGCTTTTTGCATAAACTCCGCGGCACTTGTGGCATCGCTCTTTAATAATTTGCCCCGCATAGTAATGACAGAAACTCGGTAACAAGCCGGCGCATAATTGAGTTCGCAGGACTTAAGTAAATGCCTAACTCCTGCTGGTGAATCTGGCGCAGTTCCTCGACCTAAAATATACAAATTCGCAAGATTATTGCAGCCCACACCATCGCCCAGCTCACAAGACAATTGATAATATTGAAGTGAGGCATTCAAATCTATAGGTGAGCCCGATTTTGGATCTTCATAAAAAAATCCGAGATTTGAGCAAGCTCTTGCGATTTTTTTTTGCCCACATAAGTTTTTTAAAATTTGGGTGGCTTGTTGAGGCTCCTTCTTTAAGTTCTCAAAAGCCTGGTCATGACAAGCGGTGCTCTCCTTTACACTGAGCTGTTCACCCAAACAATTTTTTGCTTCGTTGACTGGATGATTCGCACATCCAAATTGCGAAAAAAAATATACAACTGCAATATAGTATTTCACGTGAGTCCTCCTGCCAGCCATTTCAGATTGCACTTGAAATCAAAGCAAGCTAAACTCGTTTTAATTGTTATTCTCGACCATTGTCCAATCCAATGCTCCAACTAGCCTCCCTTTAAAACTTTGAATTTCCGAAGAAGATGCGTGTTGAAACTAGAAGAATTCAAATTGAAATTGTCCCCTTTTGCTATCGCTGATTTGTCTGAAAAGTATGCGCTTGAATTTTTCTGGTGTTATGAAATGACCGCAAGTCAGAGCGAAATTTGGGGCTACCTATCAGATACTTCTCGAATGAATCGTGAAATGGGTTTTGCCCCAAGAAAACAAACTGAGCAAGATGGCCGTCTAATCGTAACAACCTCAATGCTCGGCCTCGATCAACAATGGCTTGAAGAACCTTGGATTTGGTTGGCCAACCAAACTATGGCCACTACTCGCAACTACCAAAAAGGCTTAGCCAAAAAAATGCATTCGGTCTTTCACATTGATTCAGATCCCGCGCTTGATCGCAGATACGTTTATATCTATTTTGGCTGGCAACCAACAAATTTATTTTGGAAATTATTCTTACGCTCGACTTCAAATCTTCTGCACAATAACTTTCAAAAGGCCTTTGATAAGTTAGAAAAGCATTTTAAGAATATTTCGAACAAGGCACAAAATGTCTTTCAACAGGCTCCTCAGTCACTCTCAAAATTTGCGCTCCAAAATGTCGAACGTATTAGGGCGCAAATCACTGCGCAAAAACTTTCTGACGATGCGGCCGACAAACTCCTGCAATTGGTCACGACAGGTGACGACTTCGATCTCGAACCGCTAAGAGTTTTGCCACTTGCTCGCGCCTGGAAGATAAATGAAAAGGAGCTCCTCACAATTTGTTTATTTGCCACTCGTTTTGGACTCTTAAATATTAGCTGGGATGTGATTTGCCCACATTGCCGAGGCTCACGTTACAGCGCTCAAAGTCTTGGCGAAATCCCCGAAGTTTCAAATTGTGAAGCTTGCAATATTGAGTTCTCAACTGACGAAGCCAATTCAATTGAAGTCATGTTTCATGTGCATCCCTCCATTCGAAAAATCGAGGCCCTGCAATATTGTGCGGCCGAGCCAGCAAAGAAAATCCATATTAAAATTCAGCATCTCATTAAACCCAGCCAAACGCTTCGAATTACCTTAAAGCTCAATGAAGGCCTATACCGAGCGCGTACCACTAATCATAAATGGCAATCTCAAGTGGCTATCAAGTCAGAGCACTCAAATACGCAAATTAATTTACGCTTAAACGCGGGAAATATTGAAGCCAATTCAAACTCTGTATTATCCTTTCAAAACGAAACCAATGAAGTTTTGCAATTCATATTTGAAGAACAGCAATGGGAAAATTCCGCTCTTAAGCCTGCACACATTCTCGCTTTACCAGAGTTTCGTGATTTGTTTTCAGAAGAACACTTGAGTTCAAACGTAAAACTTTATCTTGGGGAGCAAACAATCTTGTTTACCGACATCGTAGGCTCAACAAATTTTTATAAAAATGTTGGCGACGCAAAGGCCTTTGCGGATGTGCGAACTCACTTTCAGGAGGTCTTCAAAGAAGTTCAACGCCACAATGGCATCATCGTAAAAACCATTGGCGATGCCGTGATGGCTTCTTTTTCCTCAACGCAAGAGGCAATCACGGCAGCAATTGACATTCAGAAATGTTTTTATCTCACTCGAAGTGATACCGCTATTCGCCTACGCATTTCTGTTCATGCAGGACCAGTTATTGCCGTACATCTCAATACCGGAATTGACTACTTTGGCAATACCGTAAATCTAGCCGCCAAGATTCAATCGGTAGCTGGCGCAGGCGAAATCGCACTTTCAAAAGTTGTTCTTGGCGAATTCCTCAAATTGAAATTGCAAAATCTTGAAGTTGATAAACGCATAAATAATCGTGATGGTGGAATTTCAGAAGATGTTTTTGTCCTCAAATCTCTGACTCGCTAAACGGCGGGCACCACGGATTCGGATAACCGAAACTGCCAAACCGCTAACCGCTGCTGCTGCCGCTAAAACTGATTCGTCTACTAAGTTGTCTACTAAATTGACGATCCCCATGACAATTTCAGGCCATCAAGGCTTTCACCAGTTAAATGGTACAGGAGCCCCGCCTATTGAGCATATAGTGCCCCGTCGGCCGGTATCAAACTTGTAATCTAATCAAGAGCGATGTCGGTATTTCTCAAAACTCTCATTCTAATTTTGCTTTTAACGAATGCCATTCGCAGCCCGGCTTTTGAACAAAATTACCCTTGGATTCAAAGGCAAAATAATTGCGCAAGCGTTCCCACTGGTAAGAAAATCATTGTGTCAGCAACCGCAGCTGACTCTCCAACTTTACTTCCGATAAACTATGCCTTAACCAAAATAAATGCACATGACTACCTCGTTGAAGTGCCGATCTTGCTTTACAAAAAGAATCGCAAATTCGGTCTTAAATTCTTTGATCACAGCGAAGAATTAAAGTTAAAAGAAAAAATTTTGAATTGTACGGACCCTAAGAACTTTTATTTTTTGGGCCCTAATAATGAACGACTCTATATCAAAGCACTTTTTGATTTGAATGGGATGGATTCCCAGTACCGCAAAATCGAACAGAGAATTTCTGTCTCTGATGTCAGCCGTCCCGATTCACACCAATTTTCAGTTGGCATGAACTGCGCAACTATTTTTCATGAACTTCTTCATCACACGGGCTTGGTAGATGAGTACCAAGAAAATACTTTCGTCGACAAAAATTCAGCAAGCGGGTTTGCATATAACTGTCGCGCTCTAGGACCAGACTCTTCAATTATGAGTATATCAGACAAAGCCATCGATCAGTATTGGTCGATATGGATACGAGATGAAATCACTTATTCAATTGCAAACAGCTCTCCAGAATCAATTCGAATTGATAGTCGTTTTGAACAAAACAAAGCCCATGATCAAGATGCGGTCATAGCAAGATCTATTCAGAAACTAAATCGCATACTCGAAATCAATATACCTCATTTCGATCCCAAAAGTGTTCAAATCATTTCACATCAAATATCTAATTTGCCAAAAAAGGACAAATGGAGTGGCCTTCTCCCCGCACATTTTAATTTCATTACCCATCCGGGCTGTCAGGAACTTAATTCTACCTACTATACCTGTGCCGTTTTCGCCTACCGAACAGGTCAATTAGGATCATGCAAGCTTCCTCCAATATGCAAGACCTACCCATAAGGTGCCTGCTAACATTTCATAATTCAGTGCATAAGCCATCCAGAATCATTTAACTTTTAACAGCTGCAAATTCTGATTGATATTGGCAAGTAGGCTCTACTAGATTGTAAATCTTCAAACTAAGTATGCACCGCCATCAGAAGAGGAACTATGAAAACAGATTGGATTCACGCACTGCTCGGAGGCGGACTCATTGGCATAGCAGTTTCACTCATGCTTTTACTAAACGGAAGGGTGACCGGCATAAGCGGCATCATTTCAGGCTTGCTGAGACCGACGAGTTTCGACAAAGCGTGGAGATTATTTTTTTTAGGCGGACTCCTACTCGGAGGACTTTGCCTCAAAGTATTTATGCCCGCAAGCGTAGAGAGTCATTTGAACTATTCAAACTTGAGAATTGCAATTGCGGGATTATTAGTGGGAATCGGCACAGTACTCGGAGGCGGCTGCACCAGTGGCCACGGAATCTGCGGAGTCAGCCGCTTGTCGACGCGATCGATTTTAGCCACCATACTTTTTCTCTCATTTGGAATATTCACAGTGACCCTTGTGAAATATTTGGGCTGGATTCAATGAAAAATAATTTGAGCGCTCTCTTAGTTGGATTTATTTTCGCCCTTGGACTTGGACTCGCCGGCATGACTCGTCCAGAAAAAATAATTCAATTTCTCGATGTGACCGGAAATTGGGACCCTAGCCTTTTGTTTGTAATGGCGAGTGCCGTATCGATTCACTTTGTTACTTATCGTTTGATTCGAAGATTGAAGTCTCCGGTATTTT
>JAYUEN010000163.1:0-1876 GCA_043739185.1 Bdellovibrionales bacterium | reverse complement strand
TTCATTCATTGTCGAAAAGCTTGAAAAGATCGCTAAGTAATCTGCCCTCTCACTCCCCTGTCACCATGAAAATCTGGTGACAAAATGGTGACGACAGCTAAGAAATCGGTAGGAATTGAGGGGGCTCAGCGGCAATCGGAATCATAGCTAACTTCTTGTGATTGTTTAAAAACCTCTTTGTTTTGCGAGACTTACTAAAATACTATTTACGATTTCAAAATCCTGGGCTATAGTTTAAACGGGCGTGCCAGTTCAAGTCTGGCCCGGGGCATTTTTTTCTTTTCAAGCATTTAATCAATATCGAAAATCTTCCAGCGTATGCTGGAATCTGCCAGTATCTCTCATGTTCGGAACCAACTAGGAACCAATTGTGCTGAAACTATCGCAGACGTGCGTGAACCAATACTGAATCAACTAGGTAGTGAGCTTCATAGTCGGTTAGCGCCTGGGCAATCACGTCAGCTAAAAATTTTGAAGCTGCAGAAAATTTCTTGAATGGGCAGGGTTCGTTTTTATTTACCTGACATTTGCAATACTTTCTCTATACTGCAAAAGATTTCCATATCTTTTGCAGAAGGCATTCCCTTCTCGCATAGTTTGTTTCTAATTCTGGTACGGACTTTGCAATTTGAAATCGCGTTTTTAAAATAACTTTCTGAATCACTTAAAATCTTCAAAGGAGAAATTTATGAGAATACTCGCGCTCTTTTCAATTCTCGCCGTTTCTGCAAATGTTTTCGCGGCAAATAAGTTGAGCTGCACAAATCCAATCGCCAATCTCAATGTTTTAGTGACAATCACCGGAGCTGCAACCGCAACTGTGGCAGTGATCAGTCCATTTAAAAAGTTGATGAAATGCCAATTCTCAGATTTTGATAATAGAGGCGAAGTTTTTACGACCTTCGCTTGCGGCGGGGGAGCAGGAATTCCGAACATTCTTGATTTCAGTAAGAGAACGATGAGGGGGTTTATCGAAGTGGTCAATCAGCCTCATTACGACCTAGCTTGCCGCGAGAAACTAGATTAATGGTCATCTATCAAATGACTTGGGGCAAATGCAAAGCCGCCGCTGATAATGGTTGATAATTTTTATGACTCAAAAATTGCAGATCGTATCTTGCAAGATGTACCTAGTGTAAAGGTAAAGAGTGTGGGCATTGCCGTGGGTTCGGCATCTAGCTTAAACAATTTAGAAGATGTCACTGAACAGCTTGTCAGAACAATTGAGGAGAAATAATGGAGGCGTTTACATTTTTGATCGCACCGACTTTAATGTGCCTGATACTAGCAATCATTCATTGCTATTTAGGCCTTCATGTTCTCTCACGTGGCGTGATTTTTGTCGATCTCAGCCTTGCACAAGTAGCATCCTTTGGTGCCACCCTTGCTCTGCTTTGGGAGGCCGAAGGAGCTAAAAACTCAACCAGCTATTTCGTTTCGCTTGGGGCTACGTTTTTAGCGGCAGCCCTTTTCGCATTGGCCAGACGCTACGAAAAGCATTTTCCACAAGAGGCGATCATTGGAATCGTCTATGCAATGGCCTCAGCCGCAGTTGTACTTGTTGTTGATCGCCTCGCACATGGAGCAGAACATTTAAAAGATGCGCTTATTGGCCAAATTCTCTGGGTATCCTGGCACGATGTTATTAAGACCGCGATTATTTATTCTATCGTAGGTATCATTCACTTTGTATTTCGTAAGCAAATGACTTTAGATACCGGCCAAACAGTATCTCACCCAATTCTATGCACTTAACTTTGTGTCGATCATCATTTGTTTGCAATTCAAGTCTGAGCTTAGACTCGCCTGATCGTTTTGCAGACCGCATCCAATTTATGGCTACCCTTTCCTAGAATACCTGGCCTTGGATTTATCA
>JAYUEN010000162.1:0-1884 GCA_043739185.1 Bdellovibrionales bacterium | reverse complement strand
CTATATAGTGGAGTTGGCGTTACCATTGGCACAAATCCCAACAAAGCTTATCTTTTTGGCTTTGAACATTATGATGCTTTTTCATTCAGTTTTAAGGACGACGGTGAATTAATTCTCTATCGCGATGTCGAAAGTTTTGAAATGCATTCGGATCATTTCAAATCTAGCTACCACGAACCCGGACCGGGTCGTTCGAAATATGAAACCAAAATGAATTTTGATGTCATTACAAACTCATTTACGCGATTAGAGTTCACTGGTACGGATCCGGAGCAGAATGTTTTTGAGCATTTGATTTGCGAATAGAAAGTACCTCTTAACATTTAGCTGGGCAGCGTGCGAAAAAAGCTTGAGGTTTTTTAGGTTGCCCGATAGCTTCGCTACCCTTTTTTGTTCGCAGTTACCTATTGTAAAAGCCTTCAAGATTACGCAGAATTCAAAGATGAAAAGAATAATCTTAAAACTTGCTCTAATGCTGGGGTTTTCAATCCCACTTACTTGGACCGGTCTAATCCCACGTAAGTGGACCGCCTGAATTGCGAAGGTTTATTGTCATTACGTTTTGGGCATCAATGAATGGGGTCTAGTTTGTCAAAGCTTGAACATCGATGAATCGCACCAGGCAGATGCTTACAAATGAGGGATCTCTCGTGGACTGTCAGTGGTCGTCGTTCGAGACTTTCAGCTTTGCGAAGACTTATATCAAATTGAATATCTAACTTTGTGTCGTCGAAGCCTTTTGCATTGATGTTAATATTTGCCAGTCTCGCCTCGAGAGCCAACAGATACTCATTCCCGTTTTCTGATGCGACAGCTCCGTCTCTGTCGTGTTTTCTTTTGGCTTTGTAAATTTCAAGGCTTGCGACCGTGGCGGCTGTTACTTTCGACAATTTAATTGCCAATTCGGACGAAATTTTGCTGATCACACTAATCGGAACTTCAAAAGAGGCAAGACTTAGAACTGCATATCCGGCCCAATACAAAGTACCTATCGAGATACCCACAGATTTGCCAGTAACATCAAGCAATATCAAATTTCGAATGAAACTAAGACGCGCGGTTTCACCTTTGAAACAATCCTGTAAAGCTAGGCCGATGTTTTCGTCATTAAGATAATTTTGCAAAAAGGGCGAAGTGCCGCCGGATTTAACAATTGATTGAATTGCTGATCCAGAGGCTTGAGCAATTTGTAAAGTCTGCTCTAAGCTTTGTTGATAGGCATTTATATATGAATCAATTTTAAAATTAGAAGGGTCGGCAACACATCTTACATAAGCTTGAGCGTAGGATTCGCTTTGCCGACTTGCCGATTCGAAGGCTTGGCTATGAGATCCAATAATAATAATCGACATCAATATTATTATTGGATTTCTCATGGTGATATTTCCGAATTTTTTGGAGTGGTTTAATTAGAATGCTTTAGTATATTTAGTCTAGCTTCAGCAAGCTGCTTCTCGAAGACACCCAACTTCGCTCTATCAATATTAATGGCATAGGCAAACCCAGTCCCTGTGGCACCGAATGCCAAAGTGGGCAGTGCTACAATTGCTGAATAAACTTTATTTTTGGCCTCTTGTAAATTGGGATCGACTCTTAGTGGGCGAAAGTTTATGTATCCCAGTAGAGCTGCTCCGGCGAGAGTCACTCCAAAAGAAATATTTCTATTTGTCTGATCATTTTTCACAGCAGCCTTAGCTTGCTCGACATCGGATTGCAAACGAGTCACCTCATTTAATAAAATTGTCATTTCTATTGTTTTTTGTTCGTTCGTCCTAGCAGCCTCAGTTGATGATTCTGCCACTAAGCTTTTGGCTTGCTCATCTGTTAACGCCAAAGAATAGCTTGTTGAGAGCAAGGTTGAAGATAAAAAAAGGCTAAAAAATA
>JAYUEN010000161.1:0-1887 GCA_043739185.1 Bdellovibrionales bacterium | reverse complement strand
ATCAAATTGGTCTCGATCAAAGCTGCTGTCTAAAGGATGAATCTCAAAAGTTGATTGCATAGTTTAGCTTTTATTCACAATTCGCTTAGTATAATCGGTAAAAGCGTCCTTCATGACTTGATTAGGTGTTGGAGGATCAGTTAAGAGCTTCAAGAAAATATCTGCATCCTTGCGTGTGAGCGATAATGTCTCAACACTTGCAAGCTCGCGCCTTGCCGCCTTAAGTGCATTTTCAAGAACGAAGGCAGAAGCATTGAGACCAAGAAAGTCGGCGGCTTTTTCAATAAGATTTTTATCTTTTTGATTCACCCTAATATGAAGTTTGTCTTCCTTTAAATTCGTAGATTCTTTTTTCTTGGCTCTTGCGCCCATATTAACTCCTTATTCAGTGACAAAGAGAGATTAACATAATGTGGCGCTATTGTACATACATTTAAACTAGGGTAATAGTGGACCTGAAAATAACGATTCACAAGATGATACATCTATATTAAATTCATTAAACAATTCACCGATAAGCACGATTATGTTACATAATGTTTTTGTCGACGTATGCTCCGCCCACCACAAGCTTGCATTTTGTAACATATATGTTACAATTCTTACTGAGAGGTATTTGTGACTGAGCTGATTAAAATTCTTGCCAAAGAAATAGAAAATATCGGCGTTACGACTGTCGCTAAACGTGCAGGTCTATCGCGCCAACACCTCTATCGAATCGTCGCCGGAACTTCAGATCCAACGTCTGAGAATCTTGAAGCTATAAGCATGGCGGTTAGCTTTCAGCTTAGCGTCTCAAAATCAAAGTACTACCCAGCAGACTCAAAAAAAGTGAAGATACTTGATGCATTACTTAACCTAATTGCGGATTTGTACGATCCAGAAGAGGTTTGGATCTTCGGCTCTCAGGCCCGCGGTGATTGGCGTCCTGACTCTGATATCGATCTCATGATCATTGGTCGTAAGAAAAATAGTCCAACACGAGGGCAAATATACGTTCAAGCCACTCGCCACAAAATACGCGATGGCTTTGACGCGGTCTTCGTAACAAGAGAAGATTTCGAAAAACAAAAAGACGATGAGAAGTCTGTTGTTGGCATAGCCGTTAAAGAAGGTCACATTATTTATTCGCGAGATCTCGCGCCAAGAAAACACATGGAGGCCATTTGATTAGCGAAGAAGATTTGGAGCGCGCAAAAACTGCATCCTTGCTAGCAAAGAAAGACCTAGAAGCCGCCATTTCATTCTATGACGATGATGAGCAACATCAAAACTGCGGGCTTCACTTTCAGCAGGCAGCCGAGAAATTAATTAAAACATTGATTCACATTTATGGTGGAAATTTTTCCTACAGAAAAGGGCACATCATGGGCTACCTTCGTGAGGAGCTCGATAAAACGGGATACGACCTAGACTCTAAGTTTGAGAAACTTGATGCCCTTGAAATTTATGCGGTCGATGGACGATACATGGTTTTGTCAGATGACGACAAAGAAGATCTATCTGAGCACAGGCCTCTGATTGAGGATCTCCTGGAAGTCGCCTCCAGAGAACTAGATCGAGTACAAGAATCTTAAGGTGATGCTATCGGCCTAGCGGGAACATCGGCGAAGAAAACATCGGGTCCTACGCCTCAAAAGGAAGAAAAGTCCCGTAGGAATTGGTAGCTTAAATCAAACTCCAATTCCGAGGCGCTGAGGATTTGCATTTTTGGCATGGGGCTGAGTATGACAAATAGAGTGTTACTAAAGCCAGCATTAAATTTCCCTTTAAAAATGCCCTTGCCAAGATTCTAAAAAGCATGACACTTTGGCTTTAGTCTATTTGGCACAAAGGAAGCCCACCTCATGTACGCCTGCTACTGCAGAGTTTCATCATCCCATCAAA
>JAYUEN010000160.1:0-1892 GCA_043739185.1 Bdellovibrionales bacterium | reverse complement strand
TGCTTGCTGATCAATCTGACCTTCTACGAGGGGTGTGAGCACATAGCCCGGACAAATCGCATTGCAGGTAATATTAAAGTCCACAACCTCAAGAGCGGTTGTTTTGGTAAGGCCCAGGACGCCATGTTTTGCGGCAACATAAGCGGCCTTAAATGGTGAGGCAACCATTCCGTGAACGCTTGCAAGATTGATGATTCGGCCCCAGTTTTTTTGCTTCATTTTTGGCAATACGGCTTTAGTCGTATGGAAATTTGAAGAAAGATTAATTGCGATAATTGAATTCCATTTCTCTTCAGGAAATTCTTCAATTGGAGAAACAAATTGAATGCCCGCATTGTTGACTAGAATATCAACTCCTCCAAAAAGGCCATCGGCTTCTTTCACCATCTCGCGAATCTGCTCGGGCTTCGACATGTCCGCCGCGGAATAATTAATTTTAACTGAAAACTCTTTTACGAGAGAGCTACGAATCTCTTCAATTTGTTTGGCTTCGCCAAATCCGTTTAAAATAATGTTGCAGCCTTGGGCAGCGAGAGCCTTTGCGATTCCAAGTCCAATTCCCGAAGTCGACCCCGTGATTAACGCGCATTTATTTTTTAGCATGCATGCCTCCTGGCTGGGGTTTCTTTTAACAAGTCCGAGACGTGAGTCAACATTTTGTTGGCTTCGCACTGAAGTCTCGGTAAAAGAAGTAAATGCTAAAGCTACCTACAATTCGAATGCCCGATCACCGAATGCCTCAGCCACCCTTTTGGCTCAAGCAAAAGAAAACTTTTGAAATGGCAGAGTACCTTACTTGCCTTGGAGAGAAGATCCCCGACTTAAAAGTCGGATACGAAACCTATGGACAGCTTAACTCAAAAAAAGATAATGCCATTTTAATTTGTCATTTCTTTACTGGAAACTCGAATGCCGCTGGCAAATACACCGATGGTGATCCTGAGCCTGGCTACTGGGATTACCTCATAGGGCCCGGAAAGGCGATCGACACCCATCAATATTTTGTCATTGCGGTCGATTCACTTTGCAATTTGGGTGTTGGTGATCATTGGGTCACGACAACAGGTCCCGCGAGTTTGAATCCTGCAACTCAAAAAGCTTACGGAATGAGTTTTCCATTAGTTGGAATCGACGATTTTGTTAAGGTTCAAAAAGCAGTCGTAGAATCTTTTGGGATTCAAAAACTCTATGCGGTTGCCGGGCCATCTCTAGGTGCTATGCAAACGATTCAATGGGCAGCAAGTTATCCTGAAATGGTTGAGCGAGCAATTGCTGTCATCGGTGGCGGACTTGATTCGCCAGCCTACCTGAGTGCAATAGTCGACTTTTGGGCCTCGCCCATTATCTTAGATCCCAAGTGGAATTTCGGAAACTATACCAGCAACAGTTTTCCAAATGATGGAATGAAGCAAGCCATGCGTTTGGTTACTCACAATGCCCTTCATCCAGAGTGGGCTAAAATGATTGGCGGACGAGAATATGCTGGGGACAATCCCAAAGAAGATTTTCTTGCTAAATATTTTATCCAAAAAGCGCTGGATGATATCGCGATGGTCCGACTTAAGATGATGGACCCCAATCATTTTCTTTATCTCGTAAAAGCGATACAGAATTTTTCAGTGAGACATCAAGTGATGCAGATGAAAAGTAAGTTTTTATTTATCGCAGCTGAAAGTGATCTTTTGATGTTGCCTGAATATTCTCTTGATGCTTGTCGCGAATTAAAAGCGCGTGGTCTTCATGCTGAGTATTTTGAGATTGAGGGACGCGGCGGGCATTTGGATGGATTATTTGCAATTGATCGTGCAGCAGATGTTATCGCTCAATTTTTGAAATAAGAAAGGGATCGCAGTTTTCGGGCAGCTGCAGCGGTCGGCCGTCCTCAGTTTCAG
>JAYUEN010000159.1:0-1899 GCA_043739185.1 Bdellovibrionales bacterium | reverse complement strand
AAAAAATTTATTTCTTCAAAAACTTGCTTGATATTAGCAACTTACGGGCTTTGTTTTGAAAATCGAAAAATCAAAATTTGAACCAAAATTTAGACTTCCGTAATCATGCGATATCGAGTGTATTTTTAAATCTTAACTAGTAAATTTAGTTTAGAGTTTTTACCGAACATTCAAAGTTAGCGTTGATGTCAACCGTGCCGCCTTGTTGTCCATAAGTATATAAACGGTAGTCGCGGTAGCAAAAACGTCGCCTACAGCAACACAAGGAAGGTCAATTAAGAACTTCCCAAACCAAATAGGATGCAGCCAGCACTTCAATTCTTTTTGGAAAGGACTTCACAGACCTTGTTGTCAATTTTGAATTGTTGAAGTGAACTACATGGTCGGTCGCCAGAACAGCGATATGTCTGCGTAATGACTTTACTTGTAGAGTACATGTCTCCCCGGATGTAGGCTATTACCTCGCCGGTTGTTAAGCGACTAAAAGAGATAGTATCACCAAATTTGTATTTTGGATCCGATGAGAATAGATATCGAAGTGAGTCAAGCTCAAAGCAGGCGTTTGTATTTGTTTCGACAGCCTGAAGGTTCTGATTCTGAGGTAAATACAAGCTCATGCTCCCAAAGTTGTTACTAATGGATGCAATTCGAGGGGCCCAAAATCCGGTTATAATGCCTCCTTTACAGTGGATGCTACCTTTAAACTTTTGGGGATTGCTCTGGTTACTGGATTCTATTTTTACATCGAAATCGAGTGCCTGGAAGTCATCATCCGCAAAGTGGGGCAGGTAACTTGTGTCACCAACATAAAAATTAATCGGTCCTTTAAGATGAATATTCTCAGAAGTCGAAAGCGACGTCGGATCTGGGACAGAAAAACCACTTACGAAGTCATGTTCTCGATTGAAGGGAACATTGATTTTGAGATCACAACGTTTTCGTCCCGAATTAAAGAGCTGTCCAAAAAGTGGCCAAATCTGTGAACCATTGCGAAAGAAGGCCGAGAGTCTATACTCAGTAACTTGCTGGATCTTTTGTCGGTCTGCTCCAGAACCGGTGACAATTTCCGCCACTTCTTTCACTACTGAGAGTTCGATATCTTTATCGAGGCGGAATACACTCCCAGAAGGAATCATCCACCCAAAATTTGTTTTGGTCAGTTGGTCAGATACAGGAGCCGTCTGGGAACCGTATTGAGCTGAAGCTGAGACTGTAAAGAATATCGGGCCTATAAGAACCAATTTCGCTAAGCTATTTAGCATATTTTACTCCTGAGAAAAAATATTTAAAGGCGAAAAGCTAAATTACCAGCCCCATCAATGCATTCACTTTTTTTTCCGTCTCCAGATATCCAGTTTTATCTTAAACTCTAACAACTAAAGAAGTGCAAATTTGTGCCCATGGCTCCTGCTGGGCTTAATGCTTATCTCAAACTTGCTTCTCTACAGATCAAATGAAATTAGACCTGACCCGACAATAACTTCGACATGTGTATAGCCAAAAATGATGTTTGCCTGGTTAATATATAAATATCTACGCTGCACAGGGCACTCGATTTAATCGAGGGATCTCGATTTGGAGCGGTCTTGACTTTGGACTATATCTCTCGGAGCTGTTGACGAGGCTGCGCTTTGGTGGCCAATCTCATACATCTAAAAAGCAAGACTTAAATTGCACGATTTCTAATACGAATTTTTGAGCCATTTTTTGGATAGCCTATTGGCGTGATCGTCGACATCGAAAAATCATTGATCAAGGGGTTTGTGAACGGTATTTATTACGGTGGCATCTTCGATATGTTATGCTCACGACCATCAATAGTAATTCTGAATCTCCTCTTCTTCGAGTCTAAAGCTTCATAAGACGTGAAAAGACCTGACGGACTTTCTCCGTTGATTT
>JAYUEN010000158.1:0-1907 GCA_043739185.1 Bdellovibrionales bacterium | reverse complement strand
ACTAAAAATCTGCAGTATGTTGGGACGACCTCTGTAAGAGTTTCTTCAGCGATGAAGTGAGTGGTTGAGACAAATGAAAATGCATAAAAAAAGGGTACTACTCGTTAAAGAAGTACCCTAAAGTTCAAAATTAAATTTAAAAATTAATTACAAAGATTAGCTTGTCTGAATTCGCGAACTACAAGTTCTGCTTGAGTCAAGTCAGCCATGCAATCTGAAGACTGTTTGCCTGCAATGTAAATACGATATTTGCTACAGCTGTCGCCAACTGGATTAAATCGCAAATCACATTGTGATTCAGCACGGCGAGTGTGGCACAAGCCAGCTGAACGCATGCTATTCACGACTACGATAGCTTGCTGAAGAGTTGACATACAATCGCTACCTTGTGCGCCATCAACATAAACACGGAATTTGCTGCAACTATCGCCTACTGGATTGAAACGCAATTCGCAAACCTTTGTTCTTGGCTGTGGAACTGGAATTGGTTGTGGTGGGGGAACGGGCATTGGATCATAAGCATTGCAAACCAAATTCATATACTGGCCAGTTTGAGTATCGTAAACATAACGACTTTCGCCATCATGAAGAATGTGTGAGCGAGTATGAGGTGGTGGCATTTGCGCATTTGAAGTAGCTCCTGCAACAAGAACAGCACTAACTAAAAGCAATAATTTCATAGAATCTCCCTTTGGTTTGTTTAGTTCATTCAAAACAGACGAATTTGTATAGCATTTTTTAAAATCAAAGACAATCGGGGGAGGCAAGCTTTGTAAAAGAACTTTGAGTCGGGTCATTTTCGACAGGTATTGAAGTTAAAATGTAATAATTTTCAAGAAAAAAATTCAATTATGGGCTCTTAAATCTCTTAGCTTATATTGAATTCTCTCAGGGTATTATTGAGTGAAGTTTTTTTATCTGTAGAGGCCTTTCGTTGGCCAATAATAAGCGCACAGTTCACCCCATAGGTGCCAGCAGCAAATTCCTTTGGCATAGAGCCCGGAATGACAACACTTCCGGCAGGAATATGACCCGTCATCGTTATCGGCTTTGGGCCTGAGACGTCAATAATTTTAGTTGAGCCCGTTATGCTTACTCCGGCGGCAATTACAGCTCCGGCCTCGATGTGAACACCTTCTACTAAAATACATCGAGACCCGATAAAGCAATCGTCTTCTATGATCACAGGTGTCGCCTGAAGAGGTTCTAAGACACCTCCAATTCCGACTCCACCTGAAATATGAACATTCTTTCCGACGAAGGCACAAGAGCCTACTGTCGCCCAGGTATCAATCATGGTGCCTTCATCGACAAAGGCTCCGATATTAATAAAGCTGGGCATTAAAATGCAGCTCTTTGCCACATAGGATCCGTAGCGTGCAAAGGCGGGGGGTACAATGCGTACACCTTCTTGTCCTGTCCACTTTTTCACCGGGACTTTATCGTAAAAATTAAAATCACCTGCGTTTAGGAAATTTAATTTTTGAGTTTTAAAATAAAGTAAGATCGCTTTTTTGAGCCATTCATGATGAACAAAGTTAGAGCTTTGGTCGCGGGTGAGAAGTCTTAATTTACCTTGATCGAGCGCCGAAATAATCTCACCTAAACATTCTGATCCGGCTTTAGTTAAACTAAAATTTGGTTGGGACATTTCGGAGTAAAGTTGATCAATTTGAATTTTATGTTGAGCAAATGAGTTCAATTTTTTACCTCTAAAATTTTTAGACTTTCGCAAATAGCAGGGGCATGAATTTCGACGATTTTTTTAAAATCAAGACCGCGTTCAATTTCATAAGTCAAAACTGGGATTCGATTCTCAAGTCCATAGGATCCTAAAGAGCCTGGCGTGGGATAGCCGATGTCTTCTTCAATCGAATAGTCGGTATGTTTTTGAATGACCTCGGCTA
>JAYUEN010000157.1:0-1909 GCA_043739185.1 Bdellovibrionales bacterium | reverse complement strand
AAAAAAATTGGATGTTGAAGTTGCGGTTTTCCCATGAAAGTAGTCATTTCCCAGCCAATGTTTTTCCCGTGGATTGGCATGTTTGAGCAAATACGACTGGCAAATATCTATGTTCATTATTCGGACGTTCAATTTTCAAAAGGTAGTTTCGTTAATCGTGTTCAAATCAAAACTTCCAAAGGACCCAACTGGCTAACTGTTCCCCTAAGGGAGCACGGTCTCGATAAGAATATAGATTCTATCGAAATCAACAACTCGACAGATTGGCGTGGGCAACATCTTCGACAATTGGAGCAAGCTTACTCCCAAGCGCCATTTTTTAGCGATATGATTGAACTTGCAAAGGATATCTATTCAATTGATTTTAAAACTATTGATCAAATTTCGAGGAGAAGCCTTGAAATTGTTATTGAATACTTCGACCTTGCTAAAGAAACAAAATTTTTAGACTCAGGGAGCTTGGCTGTCGGTGGTAAAGGTAGTCAACGGGTGCTCGATATAGTTCGAAAATTGTCGGGTAATATTTATATTACTGGTCACGGTGCCAAAAACTATTTGGACCACGAAGCTTTCGAAAGTAATGGCATAAGGGTCGAATATATGAATTACAAGAAATCTCGATATCCTCAGCGGTATGGAGAATTTACCCCCTTTGTATCTATCCTAGATCTAATAGCTAATGTCGGACCTTCCGGCAAAAAATTTATTCATTCAGAAACTCAGTATTGGAGAGACTATATATGAACAAAACAGAAGAGTTTGCCGCCGAAGTGGCAGAAAATATAAAAGGATTAGAGCAAGACCTAGATGTACAAGCTTTATCCAGAATTTGGGTCAGAGAAATAACTCGCCACAAGTATGCTTATAATTTTTCATGGATGGGGCGGCCGCTCATTCAATTCCCACAAGATATGATCGCGATGCAAGAAATTATTTGGCAGGTGAAACCAGATCTCATCATTGAAACCGGCGTCGCACATGGTGGCTCGCTCATATACTATGCCTCTTTACTTGAGCTCATCGGTGGCGATTCTAAGGTTTTGGGAATTGATATTGATATTCGCGAACACAATCGCACTGAAATTGAAAAGCACCCTATGTTTAAAAGAATTGAACTGATTCAAGGCTCCAGCATTGCCCCCGAAATAGTTTCAAAAGTACAAGCCAAAGCAAAGGGCAAATCGCGAGTTCTGGTCGTATTGGATTCAAACCACACCCATGAGCATGTCCTCGCAGAGCTAAATGCGTATGCGCCCTTGACGGGTATAGGTAGCTACTGTGTGGTTATGGATACTTTAGTGGAAGATATGCCCGCGGACAGTATATCAAATCGACCATGGGGACCAGGTAACAATCCAAAAACGGCAGTGCTTGAATACCTAAAGAATCATAAGGATTTTGTGATAGATAAAAATATCGAACACAAACTTTTAATAACAGTCGCACCGAGTGGATATCTCAAACGAATTGTTCGCTCAGAGCGGCTCTAAATAAAGTATATCCGAACCTGAGATCCTAAATGGGTCTCTTGCGAGCAATCTCCCAGTCGTAGGCACTTCGACAAATGAGTCCTAATTTATTAAAATGAGGATTCCAATTTAGTATTTCTTTTGCGTGATTTGAATTGGCAATTAACGAAGGACAGTCGCCGGCTCGGCGAGCCGCAATTTCAACCTTAAAATTGACGCCTGTAACCTCTTTCATGGCTTCAATAACTTGTTTTACGGTGTAGCCAACTCCGTAACCGCAATTAAATATATTGCTACGATTACCTCCGGATAAGTATTCAAGTGCCTTAAGATGCGCGTTCGCCAGATCGTCGACATGAATATAGTCTCGCACACACGTACCATCTGAGGTTGGATAATCGGTTCCGAAGATCTTAACTTCCCCGTTTGTTGCGGCCGCT
>JAYUEN010000156.1:0-17505 GCA_043739185.1 Bdellovibrionales bacterium | reverse complement strand
AATTGGCGTTCCCAACCGGATTTGAACCGGTGTATCCTCCGTGAAAGGGAGGTGTCCTAGGCCGCTAGACGATGGGAACACAGTTCAGCGTCACTGACTTAAGCCAACTCTTCGTTGCTCCTCACTCGACTTCCTTCGTCGTAGATGACTACGACTCAGACGTCTCGATCGTGGCGCCTCGATTTGACTTAAGTGAGTGACGCTGAAACAAGACATTGCGCCAGGGGCGCAACTTCTTTTGAAAAAAATGGTGAGCCGAGATGGATTCGAACCATCGACCCTATCCTTAAAAGGGATATGCTCTACCGGCTGAGCTATCGGCTCCCAAAGAATCAAAAGAACAGTTGTTTTCTGAAAGTTTCGTTAAGTTGTCAACGAATTGCGAAAAAATCTTTTACGTGCATAAAAAACACCCATAAAAAAGCCGAAATCACCGAGCTTTCGCCCGATAGTATGGCAAACGACCCAATATACAAATTTCAAATCTCTAATTGAAGAGAGGTTTGATCCATAAAGTTTGTTCGCGACCGGGCCCGACACTGACAACATCAATTGGGGTTGCAACTTCGTTCCCTATGAACTGAACATAATCTCTTGCTGATTGCGGTAGATCTTGAATCGATCTGACCTGTGAAATGTCCTCACTCCAGCCTGGCAGAGTCTTATACAAGGGCTCAATTCGGCTCAATTCATTAGGAGATGTGGGGAGATCCTTGATTTCTTGACCATCGAGCTTGTAGCTCGTGCAAACTTCAATTTCCTTATGGCCACTCAATACATCGAGCTTCATAAGTGCTAAATTGGTTATTCCATTCACTCGAATTGCGTATTTGAGGGCCACGAGATCAAGCCAACCGCAACGTCTCGGTCTACCTGTCGTGGCGCCGAATTCGGCTCCTTCGGCTCTGATTTTTTCGCCAATCGGATTGTCTAATTCTGTAGGGAAGGGACCGCTACCCACGCGAGTGGTATAGGCCTTGGTAATGCCAATAATTTTTTGAACCGCATTGGGGCCAATTCCTGCTCCAACACAGGCTGAACCTGAAAGCGTCGAAGAGCTGGTTACAAAGGGATAAGTTCCGTGAAGAATATCAAGCATGGTCCCTTGCGCACCCTCAAAAAGTACCTTCTTGCCGCTCTTAAGGGCTTTGTGAACCATTAAAGAGGCGTCCTTGCAGCGGTACGGAGCTAAGATATCTGCGATTTCGACAAGGCGTTTATAAAGCTTCATTGAGTCTACAGGTTCAACTTTGTAAAACTTCTCGAGCAAAAAGTTTTTCTCTTTAAGCGAGGCATCGAGTTTGGCTTTTAAATTTTCTTTATTAAACAAATCGCCAAATAAAATCGCCATTCGTGAGGCACGGTCTTCATAGGCCGGGCCAATGCCTTTGCCAGTGGTTCCGATCTTTTCGTTTCCTAGGGCCTTTTCGCGAGAGGTATCAATCAGGCGATGATAGCTTAGCAAAACCGTAGCTGAGTCGCTAATTTTCAATTGTTCGGGATTTTGCAGAAGCTCGGCTTTTTTAAGTGCGCTAATTTCATTGACGACTTCTTCAACATCAAGGGCAACCCCTGCGGCAATGATACAAATAGTTTTAGGATGCAAAATTCCTGATGGAACCAAATGCAAAACCGTTTTAACTCCGTTAACGACAAGAGTATGGCCAGCATTGGCACCGCCCTGATATCGGACGACGAAATCAGCTTGCGCCGAAAATACATCAATTACTTTGCCTTTGCCTTCATCGCCCCACTGAGATCCAACAACAATAATTCCTGGCACTTGTTAAACTCCTTCACAAATTGAGCACTATTAAAAATGGCTTTAGGTGCTGATATAGGCAAGTTTTTCTTACGGAATATTACAAAAACGCACTCTGTTAAACGCTCTGCGGACAAGAATTTAGTCCCAGACTTGGTGCTGAGTCGATCGCTGTGCCCAATTTTCTTGCGGGGGTAGAGTATCTGAGGTGGAGCCAGTTTCAAAGAAGGCAATCAACTTCTTAGCGGCCTCTAAAGAAGCTCGCTCATAAGCTTCGTAGGTTGCGGCGCCGAGATGTGGGCTGAGCACCACCGTATCAAGCTTCAATAAATTTGAATTTCGCGACAATGGTTCGTTTTCAAAAACATCAAGGCCAAGGGCGCGAATTTTTTTCTCTTCAAGTGCTTTGCACACATCGGCTTCGGCAAGAACGCTGCCACGAGAGGTATTCACTACGATTATTTCGGGGGTCACATATTCAATTTGACTCGCACCAAACATGCGATTGGTTTCGCGCGTCTTAGGAACATGAAAACTCAAGACATCTGATTTCTTTAAAATCTCTTCATAAGAAAGTCTTGCTACGCCAAGGCTTTCAAAGTGATCTTTGTCTTTGTAGGGATCAAAAGCCACAACTCGCATTCCAAAGGCGTTGGCTATTTTTGCAACTCTTGAACCAATGCGGCCGAGACCAACGATCCCATAAGACTTTCCGTGTAGTTCCCAGCCATTCAAAGCTTCGCTCTTCCATTCGCCGGATTTGACCGCGCGGTGAGCTTGTAGGATTTTTCTTGTGCACGCGAGCATGAGCGACCAGGTCAGCTCGGCTGCTGAAATCGCATTGGCATTCGGTGTGTGCATAACTTTAATTTGCGTTTTCTCAAGTGCTGAGAAATCAATGTGATCAAAGCCACTGGTGGCAGTTACGATCACTTCAAGTAAGGGCGCACGTTCAAGGAGGGCCTTATCAATTTTAGTTTTAGAGCGAATGAGTAATGCGTGCGCTTGAGACCAGTCACCCGCTTCAAGAACTTTTATTTTTTTATTCAGTTTCAAAGTCTGCAGCGCATTCATCGAAAGCAGATCGGTAATTAAAATATTTTTAATCGAGCTCATGCCAGGCTTTCGTGAAGCACGCTCAGGGCAGCACTTAAATTTTTATCTGAGATTAAATTTGGCTTTTGTAAATTGATAGCTTGGGTAAGAGCCTCAAAGCTTAAAATCATATCCTCATTACTGATAAAACCCATATGCCCAATGCGAATGATTTTACCTTTAAGAGAATCTTGGCCGCCCATGACGGTGACACCAAATTTTTCTTCCATATCTTTGCGAAGTTTCTGGCCATCGATTTCTTTTGGCAGACAAATCACGCTCAATGAGGGTGAGGCAACTTCAGGAAATAATTTAAGGCCCAACTTTTCGCAGGCAAGACGACATGCTCGTGAAAGTTTGTGAATGCGATCAAGGAGAAGATCTAAATCTTTAGCCATATACTCAGTTAGAATATAATCGAGTGCACGCAAATGGGTGACGGCTGAACTAAAAAAACTTTCGCCACTCTGATTGGCTTTAAGCTCTTTGCGAATATCAAAATAAAAACGCGGAGACTTCGAGGTTTCAACAAGCTTCCAGGCTTTTTTTGAAAAGCTTATGAAACTGAGACCAGTGGGTAGCATAAAAGCCTTTTGGCTTCCGCCGATAACCACGTCTAAGCTCCAACAATCCATTTGCAAGGGCGTTGCTCCGAGTGCCGTGATCGCATCTACGATAAAAATAGCTGGTGTTTTAGCTACGACTTCACCGAGTTGTTCAATGGGATGCAAAACTCCGGTTGAAGTTTCGCAGGCCTGGCAAAAAACCGCTTTGCAATCAGGATGAGCTGCCAATAAGTCTTCAAGTTTTGAGGCCTGCGCTGTTTTGCCCCAGTCGACAGAATATTTCACAACTTGCAGCTGATAAACTTGCGCCATCTCTGCCCATCTTTCGCCGAATTTTCCCGATACTATACAGATCACTTTGTCTTGTGGAGAGAGTGTATTGACGAGCGCGGACTCCATAGCACCTGTGCCGGTGCTGGTATGAATGAAAACATTTTGTGAAGTACAAAAAACCCTTTTTAGATTTTCTAGAACTCGTGCGAAAATCTCTTCAAACTCTGGAGTTCGATGGTGAATTGCGGGCAATGCCAGAATCTTTAGCACTTCAGGGTGAATGGCCACTGGTCCAGGAGTCATCAGACGGGTTTCTCTTGAATTTTGGGGCAGCTGAAGTGATTTCATATCCTCAATATTGAGCGAGAAATTTTGTAAATCAATCTTGAAATTAAAGAATCAAAAAGTTAGGCTTCAGGGCATGCGGATAGTGACTTCTCAAATCAGTTTTTTCGGTGGCTTAATGCTCGCTTTGCTTTTAACGACCTCATGCTCGTATAAGCTGGGATTTAGTGAGCGCGGCATTCCCGGGGGCTATGAAAATCTAGCGGTTCCGGTTTTTAAGAATAATACAATCGAAGCTGGCGCCGAAGTTTATTTTACCAATGCTATTATTCTCGAACTTGAGCGTTCACGCTTGGCGCGTATTGTTTCTAAAGAATTGGCGCAGGTGACCCTTGATGGCAATGTGACTTCAATTGTGTATTCTGGGGAGAATCCATTGTTTGGCTCGGCGTCTAACTTTCCCACCGGAGTTGTACCGCCAACTCTTGGATACCGAATCTATGCAAAAGTAAATTTATATTTGAAGAGAAACTATGACCAGAAGCTTCTTTGGCAAAGTGAGTTTTTGGGTGAGCGAACCTACAATGCGCCGATTATCGGGACCGCTGGTTTGAACTCTGCAGATGCGACTTATAATCATTCTGCCCACTACCAAAATATCGCGCAGCTCGCAAATGATATGATGGCCGAAGCCCATGATCGTCTGACGGAGAACTTTTAGTGAAAGAAATCTGGACCACGGGTGAATTTAATTTAAGTTTGAAAAACCAGAAAATTTATCCCTTGTATTTTTTATTTGGCGACGAAAGTTTTTTGCTGGATGAGGCGGTCGAATCCCTTACTAAAATTCTACTCAGCGAAAACTTAAAGGATTTTAACTTTAGTAGTTTTTATGCAACCGATGTTGAGGTTCAGAATTTGCGGGACGCCATTGAAACTTTGCCGGTGATGGCTCCTCGCCGAGTCGTGATTTTAAAAGAAGCCCATGAACTCAAAGACAAAGAGTGGGAAGAGTTGCTGCCCTTGATTGAATCTCCGGTTGAAAGTACCACGTGGATTTGCATTGCGCAGAAAGCTGATAAGAGGAAAAAGTTCTTAAAAGCATTTCTCAATCATGGGGCCGTCAGTGAATTTAAGCGTCCATTTGAAAATCAAATTCCGCAATGGATCACTGCCATTGCCAGAAAATACAATCTTAAAATTGATTCTGAAGCAAGCCAGGTGCTGCATCAGTTGGTGGGTAATGATTTAGCAGAAATTAATAGTGAGCTTAAAAAGCTTTCACAATTTTTAGGTGAGCGCAATCAGGTTTTGGTCGATGATGTTTTAGAGGCAGTATCTCACGTCCGTATCAATTCAATTTTTGAATTGACCGATGCCATCGGCAGAAATGATCGCTCTTATGCTCTGGTTTGTTTGGCCAATTTGATTGAAAACGGTGGCAATGAAGTGGCAATTTTGTCTTTGATTTCAAGACATTTTAGAATTCTCAAGTTGGTTGCCGAAGGCTTGAGCGAACAGATTTCTGGCCAACGACTCTCACAGCGGGCCGGCGTTTCGCCTTACTTTTTAAAGCAATATATGGAGCAAGTGAAGTTCTGGCAAAACGGAAAACTTGAAGCCACTTTTCGGGCCCTGCTCGATACCGATCGCGCGCTTAAAGCATCACCTGTCGCCTCTCATATTTGGCTTGAAAATTTTATTATTCACGCCTGCGAAGCTTAAGGCGCTTTCTGCTTTTCACTAACAAAATGGCTAAAAGTTCAGGGGGCAGTCAAGCCGATCGCAGTATGCGGCAGCGGATCCAGAAGACTGAAACCGAGACAGGCAAACAGTTGACTGTTACGGCTGCCGTTAAAACAAAATCATAATCGGATCCTCTATCTTCTCATTTTGATACAACAGTTGGTCTCGACTTTTGCCGAGAAGTACTTATGCAAAAAGCCAATTTTAAAAAAGATAGCCCCGCTAAGACGCCCTTGACCTCGGCAAATGATCCGAGCATGAATCGTAAAACTCCTCGGCGAAGCTATGAACGCCTAGTCGGAGTGATGATTCGCGGGAAATATGAAGTTTATAAAGCGAATCAAATTGGTGAAGGCGGGATGATGATCGAACTGCCTGCAAGTTTAAAGTCAGGGGAATGGATTCTGGTTACTTTGATTTTGCCAATGTCCTTAGTTACAATTGTGGGGCGAGCCGAGGTACTTTATAAGAAAGCCAAAGTATCTGATGTGGTTTTTCAAACGGGGCTAAAATTTATAAATTTAGAAACCTCAAAAAGACGGGCTATTCGCGATTTCGTTTCAGCAAAGCCTGCGCTCGACAATAAAGAAGATCGCGGAAAAGGTAAATCCAAACTTAGCGAAGCGCTTAAAATCGCAAGTTAGACAAATCAGTTTTCGGGCAGCTGCAGCGGTCAACCGATTGACCGTTTCAGTCTCTGATTCAGCTTCAGTTAGCGGAAGTCGGTTTGCCAGATGCTGAAGTCAGTATTTTATCAATTTGAATAATAAAAAAAGGCTTCGTAGAAGTTTTCCTACAAAGCCTTGAAATGATCTTATAATAAAAATAATTACTTAGTTAATTGATGAACGCGAGAAGCAAGACGGCCAATTTTTCTTGCGGCAGTCTTGTAATGAATGACACCTTTAGAAACAGCACTATCTGTTTTGCTGGTGAATTCTAAGAAAAGTTTTCCGATTAGAGTTTTTTCGCCTGCAGCCATTGAATCACGCAATTTTCTCTCTGCCGTACGAACAGCGCCATGTGCTGAACCATTTCGAGCCGATCGTTTTACTGCTTGTCGGGCGCGCTTTTCTGCTGATTTATGTGTAGCCAATTGAAATACCTCCAAAAAATGTCATAACTAAAAAACTTAGTTTTCAGAACTCAGGGCCAATTGAATACTCCAGAAGCTGAGGCTTAGCAAGCTTCCAATTAAATTGAACCCTGTTTTTCAAGGCTTTTTACCTTTTTCCAAAGTATTTCGAGCTCATCGGTGCTGGGTTGGGGTGAAAGCTGCTCATTTTTCCTCGCAAGCTCAAACATTTTAAAAAAACGCCTTTCAAAACGCCTATTTGCCACTCTAAGCGACTGTTCGGCATCAAGCTTAAGGTGCCTGGCCAATTGAGCACAGCAAAACAAAACATCTCCCATTTCGCCCTCAAGTGCTTGCTGAAGCTCCGGCCGGGGATCATTGCTACTTTCGATATCCTGAATGGCAACTTTTAACTCTGCAATTTCTTCTTCTAATTTTTCGATAACTTGCTTGGAATTTTGCCAATCAAATTGCACGGCACGGGTTTTATCCCCAATTTTTTGAGAGCGCATTAAGGCCGGAAGATGCGGGGGGATATCAAAGGTTTCGCTGTTTTCTTTGCTCTTATTTTGTTTTTCAAGCTTTTTTATCTCAGCCCAATTTTTTAAGACTTCGTCGGCATCTTTGGCTTTTTCAAGTGCAAAAACATGGGGATGACGGCGCACCATCTTTTCATTGATTGACAGAATGACTTCTGAAATTGTGAATTTCATTTTTGAATCTTGGCAAGCTCGGCCAATTTCGCTATGCAAAGCAACTTGTAAGAGCAAATCGCCGAGTTCTGAGATCATTTCATCACGACGTCCTGATTCAATGGCTTCGGCAAGTTCAAAGGCTTCTTCAATGGCAAATGTGGCAAGGCTCTTATGCGTTTGCTCCTTGTCCCAGGGGCAACCTTCTTCGCTTCTTAAGGCTTTTACAATCTCAAGTAAGGATTTAAAATCATCTAACTTCTTTGGAGCTTGAATCAAGGCAGGGTCCTTTCCTCTGGGCTAAAGTGACTTAAGATCTCGCTTAGGATCTCACTATCGTCGAGCACAGGTTTTTCTAAACTTCAAAGCCCTCATTGTCCAGCCTAAATCTCGCCGCGACTGAGGTCAGTTTAAGCGTTCTATGCCACAGAGGTCTATTGTCCTTTTAGCAAGCGCTTCCGATAATAGGTAAGAGTATACATTGCGGTCAGAACGATAGTAAAAGAGCGAAAGCTATGAACATTTTAAAACCTTCACCGCCAAAATCCAATTCAGCTAAACTTGCAGGTCGCGATACTTTGCATAACCGCTCAAAATATATCAATCACTCATTAGAATTTGTAAATTGGGTAAACAGGCTTGGTTTTGAACGTACGCAATTGGGACGCGTGCTGCAAGGCCTTGATGAAAAATTCAGCCTCAGAAGAGTTTCTATTTTATTTATTTTTTCATTGTTTCTCTCATTTTTGGTTTATTACGATTTCGATTTTTCATTTTCTGTTCATCTCGGAGATACAGCCAGCCATGATATCAAAGCGCCGATGAGCTTTGATTATGTCGATCAAATCACGACTGAAGAAAAGCGCCAAAGTGCAGAAGCAAGCGTGCCGTTCATTTTTGACTACGATAAATATGCATTCGACGACTTAAACAATCGTACCTACCTTGGGTTTCGCCGCATGCGTGAAGAGTTTAGGCGCATTCCTTGGCCAAGATCAGAAGCCCTCTATGAAAATCAAGTGCAGCAGTTTTTTAAATTTAAGCCTGAATTCGAGAAAATTCTCGCGCGCAATATTTCAGATCGAGATTTTGAATGGCTCATCCACCAAAGTTTTAGTTCGCGGATTGAAAATATCTTAAGTGAGGCAATTGAGCGTTGGTCGCATTTCAAAATTATAGATGGTCTAGATAAACAAGTTCCTGCTAATATGCGCGAATATACTTTGCGAGAAGTCGGACGAACCGGGCATTCGGTCCGAGATATTGTGGCCGCGCAAATAGATGTTCACAACTTGCTCAAAGAAGAAGATTTTTTAACTGAAAAGATTCTCAATCTTAAAAATTTTGCTCCAAAAGATCAGAGGATCTTGCTCGAGGTGGCTCACTCGCTACTAATTCCTAATGTGACTTTAAACAAATCTGAAACCGCGACCAGAAGACAACACGCACGTGACGAAGTTTTTGAAGAGAAGATCGGCATCAAAAAGGGTCAAATTTTGGTTTCAGAAGGAACCAGCGTTCAACCCAAGCACGTTATGGTGCTGCGAGAAATTGAGCGCTTAAGATCGCATCGAAGTCGAAATTTTATTGCTTTGATTACGGCGGTTATGTTCGTTGTTTTGCTCTTGGTCTGTTCTTCTTATTTGAAAAGATTTACGCTGAATAGGGTTCATGTCGACGCCAAAGATATTAGCATTATGGGTGCGGTCACGATCATTGCGGTGGTGATTACTAAAATATTTTTGTTTTTGACCAATGCGGCTTTTGTATCGAGATTTGGTTCGACCACACCAGAGGCGACTTTGCTTTTTGCAGCACCAGTAGCCGCTGGAGCCATGCTGGTGGGGCTCCTGATTACCGCGGGTGAAGTGGTCTGGATCTTCTCAATGTTTCTGTCTGTGGTTTTGGGTTTAATGGTCGATATGAAATTTAGTTTTATGTTGGTCACCATGGTCGGCGGAGTTGCCGCGGCCCGAGGAGTTCATAGCTGTAAGCGTAGAAATGATTTGTATTTCGCTGGGGTTCGGACGGGCTTAGTCAATGCCTGCATGATTGTGCTGGTCACCACCATTGAACGCTATGGCGAGCCGACTTATTTTACGCAAGTTTTATGGGGGCTGCCGGCGGGTCTTTTTTCTGGAATTCTTTCTTCTTTGATTGCGCTGATGTTGGTGCCTTTGCTTGAAAGTTTATTTAATGTCACAACCGACGTAAAACTGCTCGAGTTGAGTAATCTCAATCATCCTCTACTTAAAGAAATGTTGTTGAAGGCTCCAGGAACCTATCATCATTCGCTCGTTGTCGGAAGCATGGTCGAAGCCGCCGCCGAAGAAATTGGCGCCAACTCTTTGCTTGCAAAGGTCATGTCTTATTACCACGACATCGGAAAGATTGCGCACTTCAATTATTTCATTGAAAATCAGAAAACCGGCCACAATCTGCATGATCATTTGTCCCCACATATGAGCAAAACTATTTTGATTTCGCATGCCAAAGACGGCCTGGAGCTTGCGCTCAAACACAAACTTGGCAAAGCCATCATTGATGGTATCGTTCAGCATCACGGCACGACCTTGATTTCGTTTTTTTATAATCGCGCACTTGAGTCCCAAGATGCTTCAATGGGCGAAATAAATGAGGAAGATTTTCGCTATCCGGGCCCTAAGCCGCAATTTCGTGAAGTGGCTCTCATTATGTTGGCCGACAGCATAGAAGCGGCAGCGAGGTCGCTTGACGAGCCCAATCCGACAAGGCTGCAAAATATTGTCAAAAATATCATTCAGAGAAAATTTATGGACGGCCAGCTTGATGAGTGTAATTTGACTTTAAAAGATCTTACCATAATCGAAGAATCCTTCATTCGCATTTTACTGGGAATTTATCATCAACGGATCGACTACCCAAAGAAAGCCGGCGGTGGAGCCGCAGATCCCATTGAGATGAAGAAGCCTCGACTGGTTTGATGTTGAAATCAAAAACTGAAATATTGAATTTAACCGGCAAAAGTATTCGCAGCCGAAATGTATTGCATTTAGACCATTGGCTACGCCCTAAGCTTTCAAAAAAATTAGCAAAAAAATCGGTTGCGACTCTTCTTAAAAAAAATCTCACTATAGCTTTTGTCGATCGTGCAACGAGCCGTAAACTTAATTTAAAACACCGCAAGCGAAATTACGCTACCGATGTTTTAAGTTTTGCTCCGATTGAGGATTCAAGTATGGGCGAGCTGGTTTTTTGTTATCAAGTAATTCAGCGCCAGGCTCGGGAGCATAGCTTGAGATTACGTGATGAGCTGGCATATATGTTTATTCATGGGTTGCTTCATTTACTGGGCTTTGAGCATGAAAAGAGTCAAAAACAAGCGCGCCGGATGTTTGAGATCCAAGATTTTTATTTCGAGGCCTACTTAAAGAGCCTCAAAAAGCCTAATTCATCGACATCTAGATAGTTTTTTTCAGTTCATTTATCCCGATCTATACCAATCTATCCGGGCTCACTTACGCGCGTATTTCACTTGCCAGGCCGAATTTGGCATCTTACAAATATTGCATATGAGTATTGAAACTGAATTATACGAAGTGAAATCAAAATTAAATCAGCTGGCGTCTAAAACCTCCGAACTTCGGGGGTACCTTTGACATTGATCTCAAAAAGAAAAAGCTTCAGGAGCTGATCCTTTCATCTGAGAATCCTGATGTCTGGAATAAGCCCGGTGAGCTGCAAAAAATAAATAAGGAAAAGACCTTAAATGAGCGCGCCATTGAGGCCTGGGAAGCTTTAAGTTCTCGCACGCAAGACTCCCTTGTGCTTCTTGAAATGGCGGTCGAAGAAAAAGACGACTCAAGCTTTCGCGAGGTTCAAGAAGAAGTTAAAAAACTCGAAACACTCGTACATGAACTTGAAATTAAGAAAATGCTGGCCGCAGAACTTGATTCGAATAGCACCTATCTTTCAATCAATGCTGGCGCAGGCGGAACAGAGTCTCAGGACTGGGCCTCGATTTTAATGCGAATGTACCTTCGGTATGCTGAATCCCACGGATATAAAGCAGAAGTCATGGAGATGACAGACGGAGAAGAGGCAGGCATAAAATCAGTTACACTGTTAATTGAAGGGCCTTTCGCTTACGGCTATTTAAAAGCCGAAAGTGGAGTGCATCGCTTGGTTCGAATTTCTCCCTTTGATTCAAATGCCAGAAGACATACAAGCTTTGCATCCGTATTTGCCTGGGCCGAAGTAGACGATGACATCAATATTGAAATTAAAATGGAAGAAGTTAAGGTCGATACTTATCGTTCAAGCGGAGCTGGTGGACAGCACGTTAATAAAACAGATTCCGCGGTCCGCATGACCCATTTGCCAACCGGGATTGTTGTTCAGTGCCAAAATCAGAGATCGCAACACGCCAATCGTGACAAGGCCATCAAAATGTTAAAGGCCGCACTTTACGAGCGAGAAGTTGAAGAGCGAAACCGCTTGAAGGACGTAATGAATTCGACCAAAAAAGACAATGAATGGGGTTCGCAAATACGCTCGTATGTGATGCATCCTTATCAAATGGTTAAAGACCATCGCACCTCAGAAGAAACCTCTCAAGTACGAGATGTGATCGATGGCCACCTCGACGATTTTATTTATGCCTACTTAAAAATGACAACAGGTCAGAATCAGGCAAAGATCTAAAATGAAAAAAGCTTCAATTGAATCTCGCATGATCAATCAAATTCAAATTTTGGGTTTTCATTTTTGGATCGTGAAACGATTGGTGGCCTCAGGGCGCAGACTTCTTAGTTTGGTTTCGGTCATGTCTTTGGTGGGGATGACCTTGGGGGTGGCTTGTCTGGTCGTCGCAATGGCCGTGACAAGTGGTTTTGAAAATACTTTAAAGCAGGCCGTGATTGATGTTTTTGGCCATGTCCTGGTGGTGAGACAGACTGATCATCCGCAAACGCTTGAAGAAGTTGCGGCCAAAATGAAAAAAATTGCGCCTTCAATTGTCGCCTATACACCTTTTTATCAATTCGATGGCGTACTGGCTTACGATAAGCGAATTACGGGAGTCGTGGTTCAAGGACTTGAGCTAGACAGTGTCGAATCTGTCTTAAATATTCGCTCACGGATTATTCAAGGTAAATTTGATTTTAATTCGAGTGACGGCGGTATCAAAGCCCTGATTGGAAAAGGCATTGCGAAGAAATTTTCACTGAAAGTTGGAGATGAATTCAAAATCGTTCTGCCTTCGCCGAGTAAGCAAAGTACGACGGATTTCTCCCCAAAGGTTCGCAGCTTTAAAGTCGCGGGCATTTTGGATTTAGGAAAGAATGAGTATGACGAGCGCTATATTGTAACGGATTTAAAATCCGCACAAAATTTTGCCGGAGTCGGAGATAATTTTTCAGGAATTAGACTGCGCTTGAAAAATGAAAAAAAAGCGAGCGAAGTGGCGCAGGCCTTGTCTGAAGGCTTGGGTTCTACCTATTGGACTATGAGTTGGAAAGATGTAAATAAAAACCTTTTTGAGGCAATAGGTATTGAGCGCATCACCATATTTTTTGTGCTCTTAGTTATGGTTTTGGCGGCTAGCTTTAACATCAGCAGCAATCTTTATGTGAGCGTTCTTCAGAAGTATCGTGAAATAAGTATCTTTAAGGCCATTGGCTTTTCCTCCCGTGATATACAAAAACTTTTTTCATTTCATGGTTTGCTTCTTGGCCTTATCGGTATTGTTTTTGGAGTTGCGCTTGGGCTTTTGCTTTGTTTGCTATTTGTCGTGGCTCAGAAGTTTTTCGTTATTTTGCCTGGGGATGTTTATCGACTAGACAATATTGGTGTGGATATTCGTTTTATAGATATGGCTGCCATCATAGGAAGTGCAGTATTGATTTGTTTGGTTTCGAGTTTGGCTCCAGCCTTTAGAGGAGCAAAGCTCAAGCCAGTTGAGGGGCTTCGTTATGAGTGAGTTAATACTTGAATCGCAATGTGTAACGAAAACCTATCCAATGGGAACTTCTCGTCTTGAGGTTTTAAGAGGTATTGATCTTAAAATTAATCGCGGTGAGGCGGTCTGTATAATGGGCTCATCTGGCGCAGGCAAGAGTACGCTTCTTCATATTCTAGGCACTCTTGATCAACCAAGTCTCGGAAAAGTTTTATTCAAAGGCGTCGATTTGACCAAGAAAAGTGATCATGAGTTGGCGCAATTTCGCAATGAAAGTATGGGCTTTGTTTTTCAATTTCATCATCTTCTAGCAGAGTTCACCGCAATTGAAAATGTCATGATGCCCTGTCGGATATCAGGAATGTCGATAAAAGAAAGCCGCAGACGAGCCCATAGTTTGCTTGATTTTTTGGGTCTCTTAGACCGCGCCGATCACTACCCATCCGAAATGAGCGGCGGTGAACAACAGCGTCTGGCAATTGCAAGAGCCTTAGTACGAAAACCCGAAGTCTTATTTGCCGATGAACCTACGGGAAATCTCGATACCCAGAATGCCGAAAAAATCCAAAGTTTGTTTTTTGATCTAAAAGAACGCCTAGGGCTTACCTTAATAGTTGTTACCCACGATCCCGTATTTGCTAAAAAATTTCCGCGCATCTTAAGTATGCGTGACGGGCTTTGGGCGTAGCTTTGCTTTAGTTTAGGATGAGGACCGTTGGCGTTTTGGGGTGGGCGTTTGAGAAGAGAGTGTGGCAATTTTCAAATTATCACAGTGTCGACCGCCGATGGGCCTGATTTGTCTTAACCCGAGCTATTTTTAATTATATCAATTGCCGAGGCCCGTGCCCAGCCATAGCCCTCAAGTTGATTGATCCTAATATAATCCTTCAAATTCAAAAATTCTCGAAAGCTTGCAATGACTCTGGTGAAGGGCCGATAATTCCAAAAATGTTTCTCGAGCTTTTTCTTGCGACTTACTTTTGTAATCGCCATCACGATTGCCGAACTGATCGCTCTGATAAATTTTTTATAGGTGAAGCGATTCGATAATTTAATCTGAAAGTGTAAATGATTGCCGACATTTGCCATCGACAGAACTTTCACGCCGTACTTATTCGAGAATTTCGAAACAATTTTTGAGATTTTCTTGCGATTCTCTTGGCGCGCGAACGACCATTCTCCCACGGCTTGGGTCGAGCGCATCGTGAGATGCATTGTATGTTTGGTGACGAGCGGCCTCGGTCCCTGGCGAGCTTTTCTTTTATTAAGCAAGTCGCCGCCATAAGCTTTCGGCTGATCTTTTAAAAATTTAGTTTGTGGATCTTTCATTGTTTGATAAGTTTGGTGATCGAAGGTTCAAAGGTCAAGAAATTTTTGGCAAAATGACCAGATGCCTTAAGTCCCACCCATCCCGAGCTTCCGACTGGCCGATTCTAGTAAATCCGAGAAATGATCCTTGTTTAGGTGTGCTAACAGCACGACTTTGTTAGTTTCTGAGGACATCATGCGCGCTTTTTGCTGAAGCCTTGAAAAATGAATCGCCAAAAGCTCAACCTTCAAAAGGCGATACTCAGACTCAATTTTTCAAGCCTTTAACTGCCTAACTTTGCAACATTGGCTTTCAAAAAGTAGGCTAGACAAGGATAGTCTTTGCAGGCTAGTCTTTTTTGTTTTATGAGAGTTAAGTTAACTTAATTATAGGAACTCATTTTGCTGAAAAATGCCTTTAAAATTATGAACTTGCTCCTGATCACGCTTGCGTTCACAGCGGCTGGGGCTCAGGGCATAAGCGCGCCTACGTTAAAGAAACTTCCTATCCGAAAAGTAATAAAGAAACATACACGTCTCGATCTAAAAAAAATTGATAAACCTGCGGCTGAAGGCGTCAAATCAGATGAGCCAAAGATCGTAAAGATTCATATTAAGGGTAATCGAAAGATTGAGATTGATGCCATTACGACTAAGCTTTCGAGTCGTGAGAATGAGTCTTTTGACGCTGTTAAGATTCGCCAAGATGTTGAAGCCTTATTTAAGACTGGTTATTTTTACGATATTCAAGTGGATCGCATCAAGGTTGATGGTGGAATTGATCTGACTTATATCGTTGTTGAAAAACCTTCAGTCGTTGAAATCGCGTATGTTGGTAATAATGAAATCGAACAAGATGAGCTAAAGGAAGCCACTGGAATTAAGCCATTTGAAATTTTAAATATGACTAAAATTCGTGAAGCAGTTGAGAAAATGACAAAGGCTTACGAAGAAAAAGGTTTTTTCTTAGCTAAGATCTCTCCTAAAATTACTGCTGTAAAAGAAGGTGAGAGCGTCAAACTTACTTTTGAAGTTCAAGAAAATGAAAAAGTAAAAGTAAAACGAGTCACCTTTTTGGGTAATAAGAATCTCACTGACGGAAAACTCAAAAGCGTCATGGAAACTCAAGAGGGCGGTTTTTTTAGTTTTGTTTCAGGCAGTGGGTCTTATAAGCAGGATAAATTCGATCACGACGTACAAGTTCTGCAATATGCCTATTTCAATGAGGGCTATCTGCAGGTGAAGGTCGATCGGCCACAAGTGTATGTGACTCCAGACAAAAAAGGCATTTATATTACAATTCGAATTGATGAAGGAGTGCGCTTCAAAGTTGGCAGCGTTGATTTCGCAGGCGACTTACTTTTTGATCGCGACGAACTTTTTAAGGCCATCGAAATAACCAACTCTGGCTGGTATGTTCACGAAACCATGCTCAAAGATTTGCGAGCTTTGACCGCAAAGTACGGTGATTTGGGTTACGCTTACGCCAATATTATTCCGAGAAATCGTCTGCGTGAAAAAGATCACGAAGTTGATATTACTTTTGAAATTGATAAGGGTAATAAAGTTTATTTTCATAAAATTAATGTGGTTGGTAATAACCGTACCCGTGACAAGGTGGTTCGTAGAGAGCTGCAAATTCGTGAAGGCGAGCTCTACAATGAGACTCGAAAACGTGAATCTTATGACAATGTCAAACGCCTCGGTTACTTTGAGGAAGTGAATTTCAACTCGAGCACTCCGTCTGAGGGCGCTGATTTGATGGATATCGACATCGTAATTAAAGAGCGCAATACAGGCACGATTCAGGTGGGTGCGGGATATTCGACCTATTCTAATTTTATTTTTAACGGCAAAGTCGATCAAATTAATTTGTTTGGACGCGGTCAAAAGCTCGGGATTGCGATTGATGTGTCCAGTCTCAACCAGGTTTATAATTTGAATTTCACTGAGCCTTATTTCTACGATACTTTGTGGTCAGTTGGAGTTGACGCTTATTTGAGTGGTCGCGATGTCATTGTGTATTATGAAAACAAAAAGGGTGCCGCACTTACGATGGGTCATCCTCTGGCGCCCTATTTGCGCGGTTTTGTTCGTTATAAATATGACTATACCACTATTACTTTGCCGCCTGAATACAATGGCGACGGGACTCCCAACTTAAATTACAATAAAGATCTTTATAATACTTCGGCAAATGGTAGTACCTCTTCAACGGCTTTTACGCTCGAATATGACAAGCGAAATGATAGGTTTATTCCGACCAATGGATTTTATGCCAATACTTCAATTGAGTATGCCGGACTTGGCGGCTCTAAAAAGTATACGAAGGGAACGGCGATTGCCCGTTTCTATAAAAAGATTTTCTGGGATATGACCTGGAGAAATAATTTAACATACGGAACGATCTCGCCAAATGCTGCGAGCGATGCCGTTCCATTCAATGAACTCTTTCGACTTGGTGGACCTTATTCGCTTCGTGGTTTCGACCCATACTCAATTGCTCGCAAGGTCTATTCGCAGGATCTGTACAATAAATATTTGATCAGTGGTTATTCACCAGCGCAGGCGGCCTTAAATGCAAGCCAACCTTATGGCGGTGTGCAAGAGTTGTTCTATCAAGCCGAGATGGAGTTTCCGCTCGTGACCGAGGCCGGAATTAAGGGTGTCTTGTTTTACGATGTCGGACAAGCCGAAGATATAGTTGAGCTTGAGAATATGCGATCAGACGTAGGCTTTGGCTTTAGATGGTTTTCGCCTATTGG
>JAYUEN010000155.1:0-116961 GCA_043739185.1 Bdellovibrionales bacterium | reverse complement strand
TAGTTGAAGATGCTGGCGATAAATTCATGGCTCGATTTCAAATATGGTCACATCGAGATCAAAATGGAGTTTATTTTTCTCAGCAAATGTTTTTATTTGAAAATAATAAATTGGTGAGTTTTTGTTCGGCTTACTTTTCGGCGTTCCAAAAGTATTTAGTTCCTAGTTCGTGCTGGGGGCAATCTTCTCATTCAAACTTGATGCTAGGAATAGCAATTTCAATAGCTAAATAAATGATAAAAAACTTTAAGCAAAAAGGCCATACCAGCAAATGAGTGCTTCAAAAACTATGGCGGCAATAAATCCATAAATTTTAAGCCGTGGCTTTGCCCTTAATCTTGAGCGACGCTCAGGAGCATCAAATCGGACAGTCGCTCTACGATCCATTTGAAAGAGACCCGCTCTAGTTTTATAAGTTGCAATCATTTGGTTCCTCTCATTTAAAAATGAGACCAGGTACAATACCAGTATATGATATTCGCTTGGCACTTTCTACTCACCAATTGGTAAATTTACGTACTAATTTGAGACAAAGGCCTTATTTGCCAACTGGGAATATACATTTTCCTGACAGTCCGTGAATATAATTTTGACAGTCCATTTACCCTGAAGTGATTCCCTGCTTGCCTTTGCCTATTCAATTCCTTAGGCTAAATAAGACTCTAACCTAGGAAGTATATGAATCAGTTTGCCGCAATTTTTATTAGTCACTGGTATATTATGTTTCCAATTGCAATTTGTTCTGCGGTCGGAATTGCAATCGTAGTCGAAAGAATTCTTGCGCTTCATGCGGCATCTTCAGTCGACAAAGATCAACTCTTAAGATTTATTCAATCTTACTGTATGCAAGGCCAAATTCAAAAGGCGCTCAGTGCGGTTTCTCAAAGCAAAGGCCCGCTTTCAAATATCGTAAGAGCAGGACTTATTTGCGTCATGAATGGCAATAGTCCCGAAGAAGTACAAACGGCTATGGATGCCGTCGCTTTGCGAGAAATCCCCAAGCTCGGCAGACGAATCGATTTGCTCTCGGCCCTTGCAAACGTCGCCGTTCTGCTTGGCCTTCTCGGAACAGTTTCTGGAATGATCGCCGCCTTTTCAGCTGTTGCCAAACTCCCCCCTGCTGAAAAGGCACAGGTTCTTGCTTCTTCAATTGCTGAGGCACTTAATGCCACAGGTTTTGGTTTATTGGTTTCAATTTTACTTTTTGCTTGTTGGGGAGGACTCAATTCATGGTCGCAACAAGTAATTGACGATGTTCACGAGGCCAGTGTTTCAACTTTGAATTTTATTCTGACCAATAAAGATAAAATTTTTAAAAGGTCTTAACTTATGTCAGCTGGCGGAAGCAACGAACCCAACCTCACGCCTTTTATCGATTTGTTTTCGGTGCTGGTTTGCTTTTTGCTCATGACTGCGGCTTGGTTGCAATTAGAGGCATTGCAAATTAATATTGATCCCACTCCGCCCCCAAGTCAGCCGTCGCAAGCACCGGAACCTCTTACTCCCACTAGTAAGGTCAAGCTCAGCGTAAAGATTTTTCCCAATAAAGTGGTCTTAAGTGAAAATCAAACTGAAATTCCTATTCCAAATGATGGCAACGACTTAGACAAGAATCGCATTGGAGACGCCCTGCGAGTGTGGCGACTCAAATACACCGAGCAACTAGACGTCGTTTTAAATACCGATAACGATGTAAAATATGGTTCTTTGATCGCAATGTACGACCTACTGATTGCTTCAGAATGGCCAGACGTTGCGATCAATCCCAATTAAAGATTTATGGCAAATGACAAAGTAAAAGGATTAGCTCCAAGAATTATAAGTGTGCCAGGCTATCATGTGCATCCGCAATATGACCTCGTACACCTACGCCACCTGGTTACCACCAGGCGAGCTCACAAACGACAGTTCGTTTTGAACCTCGCTCCCATGGTCGATATGTTTTCCGTATTGGTTATCTTTTTGTTGATGAATTTTTCTTCCTCTGGCGACGTGTATTTTGTGTCGCAAAATATTTCCCTGCCGCGAGCCGCCCATGGTAAACCCTTATTGAGCTTGCCGCTTGTCGCGATTATCGGCAACAAAGTTATTTTTAATGCCGATGATGAGGAAAAGACCAAGTTTGAGGAGATCAATGATGAAAAGGTCCCGCAATTGAGAACTTGGCTTAAGAAATATAAAAACTTTGAAGCCCAACTGGCACCAGGAGCCAAATTCAACGGAAAGATCAATTTGCAGTCAGATGTCAACACTTCAGTCGACGAAATCAAAAAGGTCATGCGGGTTTTAATGCAAGAAGGCTGGAGTGGAATCAATTTTGTAGTGGATCCTACAAAGAAATAATCACTCAAAGATTGCGTCTCAAGTTGAGTCATAATTTGTTGAATTTAATTGCGGTCGACCCTTCATTTATTCCCATTTTAAGCCGATTGTAGGGGATGAATTCTCGAGTCCTTTTTGGCCTACCGATCATTTTGGCACTGCTGCTTTTTTTCGGTCAGCATTGTGCCAATAATGTGAGCCTCGAACAATTGTCTTATCTCAACCTATCATCGCTTCAAGGCAGTCCCTTTAAATTACCTCGCAGCCAATTTACTTTGCCTCGACGTTACATTTTTTTGATTGATATGAGCCACTCTATGCTCTCGGGCACTTGCGCACAAGATCTTGACGGTGGCACGCTTTTTACCAATACCAATCCCTTTATTATTTATGATCCAAATTTTCCGACAGGTGGTTATGGCAATAGCGGTGGCGATCCGACGGATCACAGAGCCTCAGGCATTGATTGTATTGTTGATCCGATCCGCCCACTCTCGGGTTCACCCTATTTCAGCACCCCCACAATTAGCGTAACGGGTAATTGGGGAACCAATTTTTTAACGAGCTTTTATACAGTTGTGGGCGTTGATTATTTGCCCCATAGCTCAACCGGTTTAGCATATCGAATTCAAATGGTTTATAATTCGGTTACGACATTACTCAATCAAAACGGGACCAATAATAATATTAAAATAATGATCATTCCGGTTACTGGCGGCGCCAATCAAAAAATATTAGAATCCTTTTTGCCTCCAACCCCTAGCACACCAAAAGGCGGCATTAGCTTTGTCAAACTTTCAGATCAAGATGCGACCGGCATACCTCTTTGGCAGAGCACACTAGCGAGCCTCAATTCAACCCAAATAAAAAATGAGTTAGCCGCTGAAGCGCGCACGGATTTAATCATGGACGGAATGGCGAGCTATCCAAACGGAACCCCTTATGCATATCGTTTTAAAGATACAACTATGGGCACGACCGATTTAGGGTCTACGCTCAAAAAAATATATTCTGTCGTTTACAATGATATGGTGGCAAGCCCCGATTATTATCCAGAATATCAAATCATACATTTGACCGATGGCTATTTAACACCCCAACAAAACCACTTTGATTTGGTTATGAATATGTATACTCCCCCCAATGGCCATCCTTGCATAACCAGCGATCTCTTGGGCTCTGATCCGACCTGCACGCAACTCAATCAATTGATGCTTGATACATGGGGTGAACCAAGCCTGAATTCAAGTAGACAAATTTCAACCAATTACGGAATGACTCAATCTTTGTCTGAATATTTCGGTGGTGGCTATGCCCGTGTCGATATGGTGCAACTGAATTCACCTCGAGCCACCACGCTTTTTGCTTCTGATACAAATTATATTAGTGATCTTTCTTCTAACTTACAAAGCAGACAATATATCTGGCAGCAAGATATGACATCGCCTGCAGCTCCTCCCTATCCTTTATTGGACTCAAATGAACTGGCTTACAAAGTTACCCATGCTTATATTTTTAATCTAAATGTCCGCGTCGATCAACATGGTGATTTGCAGGTAGACTCAGCCGGGGACGGCGCCTTTGATTCTGATAAAATAGCGGCTGGCCTAGATCCGTATAATCCGAGATCTAATGGTGTTTGCCTGAATGCAATTACGCTCAATCCTAGCTTTCAAGCTCGTTGCCAAGAGCTTGGTCAACTCTTAATTTCAGGAAGCGAACTGGGATGTGATCCGCAACTTGATTCAGATGGCGACGGCTTAAATGAATGTGAAGAGAAAATTCTCGGTACGGATCTCTACAACTTTGATTCTGACGAAGATTCAATTCCTGACTTTTTAGAACTCGTTTACGGCTTCAATGCAAATAAAAGTGATGCAAAGTTAGATTCAAATAGCGACTCAATTCCCAATCTAGTTAACTTTGCAAGTGGACTTGGTCCAATGAGCATGATCAAGCACGTGCCGCTTCAAAATTTAATTTCTTATAATGTGAATTCATTGGCGTCCGGAGAAACTCAGATATTGGTTAATCATATCCCTTCGAAAAATGGCTTAAAGGTCACGCCCACGGTTTTCACAAATCTATCGAGCTGGGTGACGGCCATGAATTTTCAGAATTCTACTTTAGGTAAAAATTATAGTACTTTTCATAGTGCACCTATTTTGCAGATGTATTCAGATCGCTCTCACATTCACGCGATTCCCTATTCGCAGCAGCTTTTTACCTTTAACTCCGACACCAATCAAAATAATTTACTTGGACTCATACGTACTGTTAGCGAAAGCGATTCTTCGCAAGTGAAATGGTGGATCTATAAACGCGCCTTTACGGTCGGTGGAACGATTTCAAATTCTCAATTGAGTCTCTCTCTTTTTGAGCCCATCTTTAATAGTTTAGACAAAGGTGGGAAATAGTGAGGAAATATAAACGAGAAATTCTGATTCTTTTGCCTACACTAGGACTCATCGCCCTGCTTTTTGTTTTTCAAAATTGCGCGAACAGTGTTCAGCTGGGCCCCGCCGTAGTAAAAGCTCTCAATTACGTAAGCAATATTCAAAGTTCGCTTTGCTCTGATTCACGTGTAGAGCCTCCCGGGAAAAATAATAAATTTGTATTTATCGTAGATATGTCGGCATCTAATATCGGAGGCTGGAAAGCCAAAATCCCAACTGTATGCCCAAATTGCTTCTGGTTTGACCCGACTCAAGCTACCGATCCTTTGAGCAGTCGCCTCAACGCCATTCAAACCTTCGTAAGCGATCAGCAGAGCCATGGCGTGATTGCGCAGTATTCGGTAGTGGGCTTTAGCGATTCAGCTGGAAGCGTGGTTTATGACAATACCGGAACCATTCCGACCGGACTCAGTTGTGATCTCACCCAAGCCAATAGCCCAAAGTTTGTTGCCGACCCAAGTACTTCAATTACAGCATTAAAAAATATTCAAAGCACGACCGCAGCCTCGCCCTGGTATACCATGCTGCAAACACGTTACTATCTTGCGACTGATGCCGCTTCACAACCACCAATTATGAGAGCTACCAATTACGTCAATGCTTTGAATTGCGCACAAAATGTTATTGCAAATGATATTACAAAAACCAATGATCCGACCATTAGTTACCGCATTTTCTTTCTGTCAGACGGCGCACCAGATGATGGCAATTCAAGCTGCGGCACGATTACAGATCCCGCCGCAAAACAACTCTGCTATTCGAATGAAATCAAAGCTGCAAAAGCAGGACTATGGGCTTCAACTGCAACCACCAATAATGATCTCACCATTTACGGTATTTTCTATTCGCAAAGTACCACCACTTGCGCCGATCCGACGAGTCCGACTTGCCAAACTTATTTTATGAATCAACTCACCGGTAGCGGTCTGATACAAATTGCGGGCAGCACTTTTGATAGCAGTACTTTGACTGGTCTTCTCAATCAAAGTTTGTCTATTCGCTATGAACCAGATTCATTCGGATTCATAAATATGAATGTGGTGAATCGAAAAGGCAAAATTCTACTCGATTCTTCAGCGAGTGGTTTACCAGACGATGACAAGGATAAGCTCTGCCTGAATTCAAATCTGAAAAAAGGCTGTCTCAATTATAACGATCCGAGAAGTATTGGCAAATTTGGCATGACCACAGCACTGCCAATTCTAGATGGCGTTTGCGCTCACCTTGCTGGTGGCGTGAAAGATTCGACTACGATTGCCGCCATTCAAGCTTCATGCATTACGGCCTATAATGCAGTAACTTGTTTAAGCACTCGTCACAATCGTTTAGGCTACGACAATTTGGATGGCTTCGGCTGGCATGGTCTCAATGACTGTGATATTAAAGTTTTAGGTCTTGATCAAATTGGATCGCCATTACCATATGTCGATCTGCATACTTCTCCGCAACCGGTTTTTGATCCGTGCACAGCTGCGAGCGCCGGTTGCACGGCGCTCAATCAAGATTTTAATCTTGGTATAGATTCAGATGGTGACGGCCTACCTGACTATATTGAGATCGTAAAAAATACCGATCCGAGCACTTCAGATTCAAACGTCGATACCGACGGCGACGGCACTACAAATTCACAAGAAATTCAGCTGGGGCGAGACCCGACTTATCCTGATTCAGATATGGCCGCAAGTCTTTTGAATAAATTTAATTTCAATTTACAAAATAATATGTGCTCAGCATCAGGTGCTGCGAGCGGCGCCAGCAAAAATTTAAACGGCTATGTTCTCAATATCCAAAAATTGCAATCTCCCGTTACGGACTCAAGCACTCCACTCACCCAAAAGATTTTCATTTATTATAGGATCACGCCGCAAAATTCAAGCCACATTGTGAGCGAATATTACGGTTTATTTTTAGATGTCACGCAAACTGTTTCAGACAATAATATTATTTTAACTCCGGTTACTGTTTACAATGGCGTCACCGGATTGCCTCAGCCTATCACCAATCCGAGCAGCGTTTTAAATCAGTTTTCTCTCATGGGAAAGGTGGCAAGATGAAACAAATTGCTAGCCTCCTAGGACTACTGGTTGTCATTCATTTGGTATTTCAAAATTGCTCAAATACGACTCTCGGTACAGCGGTTACGGATCACGTTACAGTTAGTAAATCGCAATTGAATTTTTGCTTAGATACGCTTTATCCAAACTATACTGTTGATTCATTTTATACAGCCAATCTCAATATGGTGAACCGGCAAAATGATATGAAGTTGGATTCGAATTCAAGCGGCATGTCGGATAGTGAAAAATCCCAATACGGATTTAAACTTTCGGACCGCCACAGCACCGGCTTACTCGACATTATTTGTTTTCGCCTTTCAGGCGGCTCTTCTTGCGCTCAGTACATTCCGGCAGGCTGTTCAAATTCGACTGTGAACGCCTTTGGATTAACTGATTGTGATGTTAAGGCATTGCAATTGAGTCCACTTGGTCAAAGTCAGTTTGGTTTGGATTCTGACAAAGACGGCATTCCAGATTTGATTGAAATTTTAAAAGGTACCAATCCAGCTATAGATGATGCCTTGAATGATCCAGATAATGACGGGGTATTGAATTTTCAAGAAATTCAATCCAATACCAATCCCGTATACGCCAACTCAAATTTTTCGCCGCAACTTTTTATCCAAGCCGGTATTCAGAAAATTTCTACTACTGGAGCGGGCGCCAATTGTAGCGAGAATTGGCAGATGAATGTTGCGCAAATGCCACTATTTCAAATTCCTGCTTATGCGGCTCCAATGAGTTTTGTAGCGAATCCAAGTCAGATAAATTTCTACCACGATCTGGATGAGAATGTGATTTTGGCCACCATCAGACTTAAGCCCAATCCTGGCCCGGGTGCCAAGGCTCCCTATATTTTCCTCTTCGCATACTATAAAGTGAAGTTTGGCTCAGCTAAAATTCAAATGAATTTTTCTGACTTTCAAGAAGCGGGATCGGTACTGCAATGAAAAATCTAATTTGCTTAATCCTTCTCATCGCGAACTTTACAGCATTAATTGTAAATGCTGGCGCCACTTATACTTCTTCACCTGCACCCTGGGGAACATGGTCAAATAATCCGAGAACCTCACTTGATAATTTTTGCCCTCGCCTTGAAGGCGTGCACCTTCGCGGCTGCTGTCCTCCGGTATTAGGCGCCACTGGCCAGTGCTATTATCAAACAGGATCTTCTTATACGAATTATGTTTTGAGCAGTGACCCAGTTGCAATCTATGCCGATCCTGCCGATCCTAAAAGCGCTTGCACAAATTCTTCTGTGCCCTGTTGTGCTCCTGTTAACATCTCTTGTATTATCGTAATTCAAAAGCCATTCATTCCGCGCTTGATCACCGACCACACAAATAAAAATAACGATTGTCGTTTTGAAGGCTGTCCGCCACCTGATTATTGGAAGGGATCCGTACCGAGTAATTACATCTTATCGGGACCAGCCGTGACCACCTGCCAGCCCTCACAAGCGCCTTTGAGTTGTGGTGCTGGCCAGGTTTGCAGTGGCGGCTCAAGTTGTCCAGTTCCGACTCCTAGTCCTACTGCGACTCCTGGTCCTACCGCAACTCCTGGTCCTACCGCGACTCCGACGGCCACTCCCGCCCCTACAGCTACACCGGCACCGACGGCCACTCCCGCTCCCACAGCTACACCTGCCCCGACTCCTGTACCAACACCAGTACCTCAGCCAACTCCGACGCCAGGTGGAGCGCCTCCAGGGTAAAAGCCTTGAGGCTTGCGAAGTGATTTTTATTACCCATAATCACTTTGCTTTCCCCTAACGCAACGCTGGCATACGGCATCAAGAACTGACTGCTGCCGTATACCAGAGTCGTGTTCAGGGAAAACGAACTCCGCTTAATACCGGCGGTCCTAGGGATTCGCTTCTGGAGTTTTGAAATATGGCGGCAGCTCTTCTAAAATATCTTCTTTAAAACTTGTTCGAAGTTTTATCTGATCAGATAAATAGTTTTTTTCGCGCGATGAAAGATTGAGACCTTTATCTGCATTGAGTTCGCCCTTGATCTGGACGTCACCAAGATCCACTTTATTACCGCCTGGCAAATTTTGCGCACTGGCAGCGATGCTTAAAAATGAAATTAGGAAAAACAATCGAGTCGCCATTTCTTAAGTCTCGGCAGTTTCATTTTTTTTCTCAATATAGACCAAAGTCGGTTATCAACACTCACTGCAAAGCTTTCGGACCAGATCTTACGAGCTAGACTTATTCATTTCTCAAATTTAGACGATTCAATAAGTATGATTAATTCTCTCTACATAGTCGTCTTCACAATTCTTTTTTTCATTCCCGAAAAACTTTTTGCGGATGCTTATGATGTCCCAAAAGTCGTCGCCATCGAAGGCCGCAAATTTACTGTGGCTCACGATTTGGCCTTTTCGGCCGGCTATCTACCCTTAGATGCTTTTAACAAAAGCCTTATTTTCAACTCTTCCTATACTTACTTTTACAAATCATTTGCCGGCTGGGAAGTCGCCAATGTCTCTGTGGCATTCAATCAAAACACCGGACTCAAGAATAATTTGATCGACAATTTCAATGCTCAGCCTCAGGGGATTTTAGATTATTACCGCTGGATAGCCTCAACTAATTATGTTTATACGCCCATTTACTCAAAAAATTTAATTTTTAATAACCGAGTCGTGAGCAGTGAAACGAGTTTGCTTCTTGGCGGAGGCATGGTCGGTTTCATTTCAGGGGATACCGCCCCAATGTTTGGTGGCGGCATGATCAATCGCTACTTCTTCAGTCATTCGTCATCCTTGAAATTAGACGCCCGTCTTTATTATCAAACGGCTCCAGGCAAAAGTTCAAATGTCATTCTGTCTTTGGGAATTGGTTACTCAATTAACTTTGGATCTTCGGAAAATTAATGTGAAAAAGATTTTTTTTGGCTTCCTCATTTTACCTTTTTTTCAGTCAGCAATGGCTGGCAATGAGGATTGGAATTACAAGCCAGTCGATATTAATTTTTGGACAAAGGCCACCGAACTTCAAACTGCAAATCAATCAAATGAACTTCTTCGACTGGCGCTAGAGGCTGAAGCAAAATACAATATCAAATCAATTCGTGGGGCTGAAGCCGCCGAGGTGGTCGCAAAAACCCTAAAACAGCAAGGCTTCCCGACTCTTAGTTTCGAAATATTTAAAAAAATTCTTGCTTATCATCCGGGTTCAATGCCAGCAATTGCGTCGCTTTTAGAAATCAATTCGATGTCCGACACCAGCTTTGTTGACGAAGAAGCTCTATCACGACTTATCAACCTCGCCAATTTCACGGACTATCCAAAAGAACTCGAGTCTATGATTTATTATTATACGGCTCTGGATAATATGAAGCGTGGCTTGAACGAATGGATCGCCTCTGCCCTGGCAAAAGTCGATCCCAAAACCCACTGGGGACAACGCCTCAAGTATTTTCGCGCACTTGAGAAAATTAAAAAAGATGATTATGAATCTGCCAAATCCATTTTTCACGAACTAATCGATGATGCAGGCACCAATGACAATATTAAATACAAAGCTTCTTGGAATCTCGCTCGCCTTTTATTTGAACAGAAAGAATATGACCAAGCCGAAGCCATCTTTTACAAATTGAGTTTTCAAGGTCGCGATCTCGGGCAATCCCTTTTAGAAAGAGCTTGGCTGCGCTATTATAAAAAAGATTATTCAACCTCACTAGGTACTTTAGAGTCCTTGCGCGCTCCTTACTTCATTAACAATCAAAATCCTGAACAATATATGTTGTCGATGTTTATCTATCGAGATCTTTGTCACTACCCTAGTGTAAAAGAGAAATTGCGTGAATTCGAACAAATTTATCAAAGTCTCATTGCTCAAATCAAAAACAAAAAGAATGTTGAAAAAAATGACCTGATCCTAGCGAATATTCTCATTCACAGCCCCTATAAGGACAAAGCAGATTTTATAAATAATTTGCGCAAAGAGGGCCAAGAGCTTAAAAAGCAATTTTCTGGGAAGCTAATGGGACTATTACGCTCAACTTATGAAGAGTCTTTACTTCACGAAAAGCAAATGAAAATGAGTTTGCAAAGATCTCTTCCCGATTTGATAGACCTTGAGTCCAATCGTCTTTTAACCAACTATGATAATTTACTACTACTTGATTATATATCTGATTTAGATGAGTTGAGAATCAATCAGCGCGATAAGAGATCTTACGAGTCAGCTAAAGTTACCACCCTTGGCTTTGACTCACTCTTTTGGCCAGTGAATGAAGAGTACTGGTGGGAAGAATTAAAAAATTATAAAGTTCTTATCGACGATCGCTGCAGCGCTGAGAAGGTGAACAAGTGAAAACTTTAATCCTACTCTTATTCATATTCTTTATCACTGTTCAAACCAAAGCTGAAACTTCTTCAGTAAGTCTTGATACTTATAAAGCGGACTTAAAAAAGGTTGAGCAGTCGATCAAAATCACCCAATCTAAAATTGAAAGTGCCAAGGCTTTTGCATTTTTACCTGATTTGTATTTCTCTTTAGCCGGCCTCTACCTTGATAAAGCGGCAATCGCCTATTTGATCACGCAAATCAAATCAAAAGCAAAAACTCCTGATGAAATTGACTTTTCTGAGGCCAAAAAGATCAGACTAGAGGCCATTGATATCTATAAGAATATTGAAAATCGCTTTCCGAACTACCAACTCCTCGACAAAGTTTTATTCTTCATGGCCCACGAGTATCGCGACCTTGGTGATATGGAGCAAGCCAAGACGACCCATAAAAAAATTGTCGATAATTTCAAACAAAGTAAATATTGGGAAGAATCACAACTCAACTTAAGCAATGTGTTTTTTGACAAAAAAGACTTTGAATTTGCCCTTGCTCAATACAAGAAAATCATTGAGCGCCCACCAACGCCGGTCACGCTCCTCGCCTATCACAAAATGGGCTGGTGCTATGTGAATACCGCGCAATGGTTGAAAGCGCTCGATGCCTTTAGCCATGTTTTTAAAGACCGTCTAGTCTTTTCAAAAGATCAAACTCCAGCCGAATTCGCAAAAATGGATGTGCGTGAAGAAGCTTTGGTGGCCAGCGTATGGCCATTTACTGAGCTAGATTCGAAAACCCTTTATACTCATCCTGAATTTCTCAATACTCTTAAATATTATCGCGAGGCCTCTTTTGATAAGGGCAGTTATCGCCGAGTTCTCGCCCGCTTAGGTCGCAGACTCGTTTTGAAAAAGCGAAACCCCGAAGCCGCTGAAGTCTTTTTCGAACTCTTAAGACTTTCGGATGATTCAACTATCAAGCGTGAGGCTCTTGAAGATTATTTCACGGCAATGAAAACCGCTAAGATTGATTATTACCCGAAAGATGTATCTCAGGAAGTCGCCGCCGCATTGAAACTTATCAGCGAAGGTGATAGCAAAAACAATATTGAGAAATATGAGCCCCTGCTTCGCGATGTCGCCACTTATCGCCACAAAACAGCAATGGCGACGAAAAAATCAGAGGATTTTGAACGCGCACTTGAGTCTTATAAAGACTATTTTTGGATCTATCCGAGCTCACGCTATCTTGGCGAGATGAATATGAACTTTGCAGAGGTATACTACTTTTTAGATAAAAAAGTCGAATCTGCTTATGTTTATCTTAAACTGTCAACGGGATACAAAAGCAAGAAGAAGAAAAAAGACTTTTTATCCTCGGCAATTCAAGCTTTTATCGAAGCTTTCAAAGACGAAAATAAATTGACTTTACTTGAGCGCAATCAAGGTCGAAATGGCTTAAGAAATGCTGGCGCCCTATTTGTACAAAACTATCCAAAAGATGCCGGCAGGCCCGCTATTGAATTTAATATCGCAAAGAGTTTTTACGATGAACGAATTTTTCAAAAGGCGATTCCTGAACTCAGAAAATTTATACAAACTTATCCGCGAAATGAAAATACCGGGCGCGCCGCGCTACTTTTACTCGATTCTTTTTATCTGCAAGATAAGTCGAGTCTTTTAATTGGCGAAGGGCGTAGTCTCACAAATAATCCCAGACTCTCAGCAGAAATTAAAGCCAGTGTGTCTGCCATCATCAAACAAGCCCAACTTAAAAATGTAAAATCACTTGCGGGCGATTTCGGCACAAACAAATACGTCAGTCAATTTTTGCAGTTTGCTAAAAGCAATAAAGGCTCAGACCTAGGTGAAACCGCTCTATTTGAAGCCTTCACAGCCAGTAAAGCCAAAAGTGACTATGAAGCATTTAGTATCGGTGAGTCTTTTATGGCAACGTACCCACAATCTCCAAAAGCAAAAGATTTGCTCAATACTCTTATTCAAATGGCTCTTTCAATCTCAGACTTTCCGAAGGCCGCATTTTATTTGCAATCCTTTTATGTGCGTTTTCCTCAAGATGCCAGCCACAATGACTACGGCAAACAAGCGCTCTCAATCTACGAGCAACTTTTTGAAAATGATAAGTTGGCAAGTTTTGCTTTGGAACTCAAGAATTTTGAAAAGGCCGCAAAAGCTTATTACAATATGCAAAACTGGAAGCAACTCAATTCAATTGCGGCGCAAGTCTCGGGGGTGCCCGGACTCTATTACCAGGGGCTTTCACTTTGGAGATTGGGACAGAAAAGCGCAGCTCTTGGCTTGCTTAGTCGGGCTGCAAACGAAATTGATAATAGTGAAGAAGCAAAAGCAATGTCAGCACACGCAGGCTTCATTGTTGCCCAAGAAAGCTATAATCAATTTAGAAATTTTGCTGCCAATGCCACGATTTCAACCGATATCTTAAAACAGAAGCTTGCTCTTTACCAAGAACTCGATCGCAGCCTACAACGCATCGTTGGCATGGGCGTTGGTCGCTGGACACTCGGTGCACTTTATCTTTTGGGTCAACTCAATTTGAACTTTGCAAATTTTCTCGCCAATGGCAGAGCGCCCGCGGGCCTTTCAAGTGACCAATTCAAAAAGGCCATTCAACCCCAAATTAATTCTTATCGCCAAAACGCGAGTTTATTTTTTGAAAACTGCCTCAAATCTGCAAATCAATTTGAAGTACTTACGCATTTTACCAAGGCCTGTGCCGGCGATGGCAGGGCTGAAGTTAACGAAGCTTCGGAAAGCTTTGATTTTTATAATCGCATTGGGGCGCCATCAAGTTCCGATGTCCAATTTAAAACCGGCTTATTTCGTAACCCAAAAGACAAAGTAATACTTAAAAAATGGATTGATTCGAAACTCAAATCCGAAGACTACTCATTTGCCTTCTTACTTGAACAGCAACTTTCTGAGCTCGAGCCCTCTGATCACAGCCCCCGCCTTGAAATGGGCATGATTTTAATGAAAATGAAAATGTACGAGGATGCACTCAACTGGTTTCAAGCTATGCTTAAGTCTGGCCCTTTGAAACCTGGCATGACACCCATAATAGACAAAAAAGCTTATTGGGGACTTGCAGCTTTGTATCGCAATTTTTCACTCACCGCCAAGTATCGCGAGAGTTTAGTTGAAGCAAAAAAACAGGGTCAACTTAAAGGATATTTACATCCTTGGGTACGGGAATTGTAGTGCGTATGAAAACCAATTGTATTTTAAAAATCAAAGTCAGCTATAAAAACTCGATCATCTTTGATGGCAGTTATGATGAATTTCCGGTTGTCTTTGGGCGCTCGAGTGAATGCCATTTATGCCTTCCCCACTACTCTTTCATTTCAAACCAACACGGAAATATTTCAATCGAAAAAGGTCAAATTCTCGTTTCAGATCTCAATTCGCGAAACGGAATTGTAGTTGGCGGAAAAAGAGTTCTCCAACAGAATATCGGCAAAGACGGAAAATTCTCTGCTGGAGACTTGAAATTCAGTTTGCACTTAGAAGGTCAATTTGACGATCCTGAAAAAACCCTTGTCTCTGGGGAGATTCAAGAAAAATCTCCCATGGCAAGAGGCCTCACAGGCCTCAATCGCGTGAAATCGACGCATCAATATTCTTTCAGAGAAGTAGAGGAATTCAAGAGTACGGATGATCTGACTCTTCAAGGTACAGTTTTATGGAACGATGATGTTTTTGATATTCGTGAATTTCAAAAGGGCGACGAATTGGTTCTTGGCCCCAATGATATGGAGCCCATTTATCTCCCTAGTTTTGTCGAACGCTTTAGATTCGGCGACTATTACAATGGCAAAGCCCGTCTCTGCATTTCGAAGAAATTCAAATGGCAGCTGTACGACTCTCAGGGCGAACTCAGTTTTGAAGAATTGACGAGTGAAAAATCGGTCAACTTTGATTCTAAAAACTACTTAATTGACCTCGATTTCAATCGCTCATTTGTTATCGACCTCATGCCCAATATCAAAATGCATATCTGTTATGTCGAGCAGCCACGACCCTTGGTCAAACGAACCTTAATTGAGAATCGTGAGGAATTTAAAAGCGCCATTTCACTGTCCGGACTTTTTCATGTCATTCTTTGTATTATATGTTTTATGTTGGCGCCCAAAAGTCATGCGCCAAGAATTGAAGATGTACCAGAACGTTATGCAAGACTCTTAGTTGAACCACCAAAGCAAATATTCGCCCCGCCACCGGTGCCAGTGGCCACTCCGCCCCCACCAGAACCCGTGGTTGAAGCCAAGCCGATTCCTGAAAAGCCTAAAATCGTGATGAAAGAAAAGCCTAAAACAAAAGTTAAAAAGGTCTTAGCAGAACACATCGTTGAGAGACATGCTGAAAAAGCACAGCCAGAAAAATCAGCTGTGCAAAAACCTGCACCTCCGGCCAAATCTCAGGAACAGATTGAATCAGAGAATTTGCTTGCGCAATTGAGCTCACTTTCTTCAGCAACGATTCCACAAAAAAATTCTGAAATCAAAATCAGTCAGAAAAATTCTTCGAGCAAAGCAGATGGCGTGCAATCTAAGCAGCTTATGAAAATGGTCAAATCTAACGGCAGAAATCCCGCGGTCAATGAGTCCTTAAACTCAGGATCGGATGCCCTCGCTAAAGCTTCTCAAGGGGGCTACCAAGTGGGTGGAGTCGCAGGTAAAGCCGGGAAAAGAAATATTGCAGGCAGTGTCGTAGGCGTGCCCAAATTTGAAGTTGCAAAAGGTCCTCAGGGCCTCAACGAAGCCGAGATTCAAAAAGTCGTTAATAAACATGTGAGTGAAATTCAACAATGCTATGAACGCGCTCTTTTTCAAGACGCAAGTATTGTTGGCCGAGTTCAATACGAATGGAATATAAGTCCAAAAGGTGGAGTTAGTGATGCCGCGGTTAAGAGATCTGAAGTCGGAAATGGCGACTTTCTAAATGATTGTGTATTAAAGGTTATTCGTAAAATGAAATTCCCTGCAGCAAAAAATGGCGAAGCCACTAATGCCTCAATTGGATTTCCGTTCGGCAGGAATTAACTAGGCCCCAGCCGTGGATGCGGCGCGGCCAGCTGAACTCGCCCTCATTTTATCTTTTGATTGAAGCTATTGATCAATTTCAAACCCAATCAAACCTCCTAAAATACTATTATTAAATCCTTATTAAATAATTAGGCCTTCTTGCAATGCAATCCTCCGCTTGATATAAATCAATTCCTATTTGTGTTAAAGTTTACTCAACTTAAATTTGAACCAGTTATCAAGCGGATTGCAAGCCATGACCGATATTGAGCTTTTAGGATTTAAACCAGAGCAAAACGAAAGCGTCACACTCGAAAGTCGGGGCTAGATGGAATCTAATATTGATAAATACATCTTAATTGTTGAAGACTCTTCTGACCTTCGCGCACTGTTGAGAGAGTTCTTTGAAGGCGAAGGCTTCAATATTCGCTTGGCATCAAATGGCCAAGAAGCACTTGATCTGCTTAAAACTACTAAGACTCTGCCATCATTTATTTTGCTAGACCTTATGATGCCTATCATGGATGGATATACCTTTCGAGAAGAACAAAGACGTGACCAAAGGTTTTCTTCTATTCCGGTGGTGGTCATGACGGCCGATGGCCAAGGCGAAGAGAAAACTAAAAATCTCGGCGTTAAAGGCTTTTTGAAAAAACCGATTAACGATGTCGACGATTTAATTAAGACGGCCATGAAATTTTGTTTTTAGAGCCTGCTTGGCCCAGCGCTTTGCCGCCAGCGAAAGTGAAGATATAGATGTATCCGCTCCTACTTGAGAAAAAATACTTAGTCCGCTGCTTGCAATTATTTGCCTTTGGTTTTCTTTCAATTAAAGCTTCGGCCCAAGTACTGCCATTTCACCTCGATCTTGAGGCCAAAGCCTCTGAATACAAAAATCTACAGCCCGCCCGTGAACTTCACTCTGAACTCAATATCATTCTCGACGCCGGCGAAAGAAACCTCGCTTGGCTTTCATTTATCAATTCAAAAAGGAAAGTGCCCCTGAGCTTTACCTCAAAAGAAACGCAAGAGGGAATTCCGATTGAAAAACCCAGTATCTACAATGAAGATTTGATTCTGAAATCATTCACTGAGCTTCGAACCGAATTGCCCGAAGAGATGCAGTCCGTTTTACTTCGTCACAATCGGATGACTGAAGCTCCCCCTCTTGAAATAAGTCTGTACTTAAAAATGGGGCGACGTCTTGATCAAATTTATCAGAGCAGCGTGCGCTGGAATAGCCTAAAAAAATATCTGGCCATATTAGTAGATTTTAAGGTTCACGATGTAAGAGGCTATTACTTTTTAAGATCAGAACCCGAGCTCGAAGCTGAATTTAAAAATTGGCCAAATCTAGTCCCTGCCCGTCGGCTGCTTTTATCAGACTGGCTCAAACAAATTTGCGCCAATGCTGAACGCGACTATGACTTATGTAAATCAAAAGTCGCGAAATTGAGTTCTGAAACTGGTTTGATGGCTTTTTTTAAATTTTATTTCCCAAAGGCTGAAAAGCATTGGAACCATTATTTTCAATTGGCTACTTTAAGAAAAGATGTTGAATGGCATAGTGAGCAACCTGCAAAAACTTATATGCAAATTCCCTTTCGAACTCCTCAGAATTTTGAAATTCTAAACTTTTTACAAGCCAATATCGAAGATGAATGGCAAAATCTGAACTGGCATTTGAAACTTCAGTTTCAACCAAATGCATTGACACGAGTTGAATTTTTACCGGGCCAACTGCCGCACGTGAATCGCATTGGAGGCGACATCATTACGATGGATGAAAATTCGCCCTTAAGTGAATACAATGTTCAATGGGCCATACGCCATGAGTATGGCCATACGCTTGGCTTTCTAGATTGTTATTTGGAGTTTTATGATCTCGAACTAGCTGCTATCGTCAGCTACCAATTCGATACCAGCAATTTAATGTGTTCACGCCAAGGTCAGTTTAAGGCAATTCACTTTAAGGAACTCGAAAAAAATTACTCAAAATGAATTCACCGCACAACTAGATAACCGAATTGTACATGGCTTTATAGAGCTCAACTGTATTTTGAGCCACACCGACTAGCTTCCATAGTTCGTAACCTGTCAGGTCAGTTTTGCGAATGACCTCCATGATTTCTTTTGAATGCCCCTGATCCAATTCGCCATGAGATTTAAAAAATTGCATATACTTAGGATCAATTTTCAAAGTTTTCACAACATCTGGACCATATTTTGGCCCAAGGCTTCCGCTTATGCCTTCAAGCACGGCGGCCATACAAAGTCTTCCAATTGGGAAATGTGCTCCCAAATACATTGCAAACGAATAATAACCGACGGTTGTAAGATGAGAATGCTGCATTCTTGGGTCCGGCCCTTCATAACCAGTGCCCCGCAGATCATTGAGTATCCAAATCCAATGGGTTTTTTCTTCTTCTGCATGATGCAAAAGATATTCTCTACCAATTTGATGTTGCATTTCGATTGAGGCTGCCGCCAAAGCAAATGAACTCGAGCTTCTCCAGACCTGCTGAAAAAGTCTCAAGAGGAGACTATGATAGTCTTGAATTTTAAGTTTACCTGAAGTTATCTTCTCAATTAACAGATTATTATTTTCAAAATTCCCTACTGCCTTTTGAATGCTTTCTTCAAGCTCCTTGAGCGTCGCCGTTTGAGTATCGATTCGCTGACTTATTGCATTTTCATATTCAAGCATAAGGCCCCTTATGGTTTGAGTTTTATCCTATCTTGCGGGTCGTTTAGACTCAAATTAATTGTGTTTCAAAATGAGCATTCAACTCTCACCGACCTAAATCTAGTTTTAATTAGAAGCGCTCACTTATGCTCAATGGCAAATTGAGCTAAGCCGATGAATTAACAGGTGGAAAACCCTAAATTTGAAGACATAAAGCCTGAGTATCTTAAGCCTCAACTTTCAACCAAGTTGTATAAGAATTGCTATTCCTATTTGCAAGCTCATTACTCCGCAAAAATATTTGATGAAGCTTGCCAAGAAATGAATGTACCAAAAAACTATTTACTCTCTAATCACAATTGGATTTCGTTAGAGTTCGGAAAAAAGTTCTCAAATATCATTCGCCAAAAAACTGGCGACCCGGACATCTACCGTAAAATCGGACAAAACTACGTTTCCGCTGAAACTTTTAATGCAGTCGATTTTACTATTCTACGCAGCCTGACACCGGGAATCGTACTCAATATCATGAAGCGCAACTATCGACATTCAAATGCGGTCTGCAATCTTGAAATTGAAAGAAAATCTTTGGGGCATTTGCAATTCAAAATGAAAAGCAATGAGCCTCTCTATTTCGAGCTCATTCAAAATACACTGGGAGTACTTGACTCACTTAAGAGCATCTTCAATTTGAAGAGCTTTAGCTGTACTGCCGACTATGATCTTGTCATAAGACCATTTGAATTCACTATTCATGTTCGCTATTCAGCCTATATATTTTTAATCAAACGTATTCAAAAATTAATTTTTTACTTCTGTATTGCCGCACTTGTTGGTTACGGTTTTGAAAAATTGCAGAATTTTGTAGGAATGAAAATCGTCCCCATACTTGGAGTTTTAATCTTCGCAGGCAGCCTACTATTTGTTAAACTTTACCAGAGCTTAAAACAGCTTCAGAAGGCGGACGAAGATCTTCATGCCAAAAATATTCAAAAGGATACGACGATCTACGAAAAGGCAGAACAATTAGAACGGCAATTCAATGAGGCCAATCTTCTGAAGCAACTCTCTGGCGAACTCATTTCTCACCTCGAACCAGCGCGTGTCATAGACGAAACTCTCAAGGCTTGCCAAAAACACTTTAACTTTTCAAGAGTTGCCGTGTTTTTAGTCTCGGCCCAAAGACAAAGGCTTTCATTGAGTTCGAGTATCGGATTTCAAATGGATGGTCAAACAAGAGCCATTGAATTCATTTATCCAAATCCTGAGGCTAAAGATGGTTTTTTTGCTGCGGTACTAGATTCAGGAAAAACGGCCCTGATCACTGATATTGAAATATACAAATCGCAGCTTCGCCCAGAGAATCGCGCACTCATTGAGCGTTTGCAGGTCGGCTCTCTCATTTTAATGCCCCTTCAAAGCTCAAAAAATAAATTCGGCGTTCTCGTAGTGGCACGAAATATTGGTGATGAGGCATTAAAAGCAACTGAAGTTTCACTGGTTGAAAATATTGGATCCATATTTTCACTGTATTTCGAAAATGCCTTGAATCTCGAAAATGAATCTAAGCTTCGCAAAATTTTTCAAAAGTATGTGCCAAAACCAGTTTTGGATTCAGTAGTAGATTCACAATATTTGAGTACCGGAACCATTCAACCCAAGCGTCAAATGATTGTATCTTTCTTCGCCGACCTGAGAGGCTTCACGGCTGCGACTGAAAATATTCCAGCGGAAAATGTATTCAAACTTGTAAATATTTATTGTCAATTTTTGGCAGATCGTCTGGCAAAGCACGACGCGATAATTGACAATATCATTGGCGATCAAATCGTTTGTTTTTTTGTACCAAAAGACAAAAAGGATTCGCAATATAAGTTGAATTCATTTTTGGCTCTTAAATCAATTATTGACGAAGTCGCAAGCTTTCAAGAAGAGCTTTCTCGAAGTGGACATCCCGCCCTACGCTTTGGCATCGGAATGAATTTCGGAGAAGCCTCTGTCGGATCAGTTGGCACTGAGGACAAAATGAACTTCACTGCCCTCGGCACCACCGTGAATTTGGCCGCACGCCTGCAATCGGTTTGCAAACGCTATACATCAGGTCAGGTGGTTGCTTGTTTATCAAAAACCTATGTTGAAGCAATTGGTCTTGAACCATCAATAAAGTTTGAATCAAAAGTATTAAGGGGCTCAACAGAAGCCACAGATTACTTAGTGGTCACAGACATTAATTTCTGCCAAGTCATAAACAGAAATCAAAAGGCATCATAATGGGCGCAAGTAAGAGACTTCTCAACCGCATTGATCAAAAAATTACCGACACCTTTACTTGTGTAATCGAATGTAGCTCAAAGAAAATGTACGCAAAGCTCATCAATTATAACTCGCTTAGTCTTATGATTTTTAGTCCCGAATTTTTTGATAATCAATACAGTGAAATCGATCAAGTCGATTTATTCTTAGGTGAAAAGGTCATTTGCAGCTACACCAAACCCAAAATTGTTAGAATTGATCCCGCCGACGGAACTGTCGCGCTTGAACTTCAAAGAGATAGTGAAAAACTTTTCAATCCCGAGCTTCGCTGTGATCTCAATTATGTTCGCCAAGGAATTTTTTGTGGAGAAGATCCCTTGAGTATCGGCACCACTTTGTTTTTTCGAGTTAAAGATATTTCGGTTTCGGGTTTGAGACTGGTAACGACGAAGAACAATCAGCATTTGACCCCCGGCTTGCAGTTAAACGATTTTGATCTTACTTTTCCTGGCTTTCAACCCATCAAGGCCAACATTAAAATAGTGAATGCTCAAGCCAACCAAGATCTACTTGAATTTGGTTGTCTTTTTGCTACGCCATCAAAGCCTCTCAACGCACTCATTCAAAAAAATCTCATTGCAAACCTAGATGCAAATGAAGTTGATCTCAGCCATCTCATTCGCAATCAAAAAAACTTTCGCGGTCATATTCGAATGGCCTTAGTAAGCGGAGATGCAGAATTGAGCGAAATATTAAAGCTACGTTGGCGTGCTTATCGTAATGAAGGGAAAATATTAGAGGACTCAGACTGGCAAACAATGAAGGATGATTACGACGAGCGATCTCTTATTTACGCGGTACAAATTGGTAAAACGGTTGTGGCCACATTTCGGCTTGTGTTTGCAAAACGAAATGAAGACCTGCCCTTTGAAAAGTATTTTGAATTTAATAAAATTGAAAAGTTTAAAAATTGCCAAAGAGATAATGTTATAGAAATTTCTCGCTTAGCGATCGATCCGATTTTTCAGGGGTCTGATATTTTGGTTACGATTATTCGAAATATGGTGGTTGAGCTAATAGTTAAAGTCAAAGTTAAATATTCAGTTTGCTTAGCTACAAGAGATCTCGCAAAGTATTATATGGCTTTTGGTGCCAACGCCATCTCTGAAGAAGTGGCTCACCCCCAGCTGAAAGATGGCTATCTTCGGCTCTACTATTTTGATACTGAGCATTTTTTTATGAAGGAAATGAATTCTTTCGGATGGTTCAAAATTGCCAAACCAACAATTAAATTTATGAATCGCTTTAGGCTACCTGTAAAATATCCAATGGGTATTAAATACTATATTCGATTTTTATCTGACGTCGCTCTTTTTGCCATTTCTCGCCAACGCCGCAAAATGAAAAGACGACATCTGCCAAACAAAATCAAAGAGCAAGAAAAGACACAATAAAATTATTTGATAATATTCTTGGGAAATATTTTATAAAAGAGCGACCACGATCCGACCATCGAGCCATCAGAAAATTGGCAAAAGTTGAGCTCTTGTTTCTTTTGATCTAGAACAATCAAACTAGTTCCGGCTACCACATTACAGAGGTGAGCGGCCGGACTTATATTTGGCTCAGGCACAAAAGTTTTTTCTGTTGCCCGAGCTACCGCCAATTTTGCCTCACATTTCCTTTTACCTGAAGTGCTCTGGCAATCTGAACTCAGAACCAAAGCATCTTCTTCATAGCTTCTAAATTTTTTATATTTCTGCCCGTCAAATACTGCGAGCTCCCCGTCTGCCAATGTTGGCACGGGAACAGGCTTCAAAATCTCTTTTGAAAATGCAAATTCCAAGCAAAACAATATCACGAACTTTGAAATTCCCAATATGAACTCCCTAGTTATTTTCGATTTGGGTCAGTTCTCGCATTTCAAAAAGCGCGCGCGTACTTATCATATTATCATCGTGAAATTGCAAGTTACGAATTCTTGAAATCAAATCTTGAACCAAGCCAAATTGAGAGAGCGCCACGGGATCTTTCAATTTTTGGCTTTGTATGATTCGCGAGGAGGCATAAATTCCAGTTGCAATTTCTAAATCATTTTTGGATTTAAGCATCGTAATACATTCGTTTAGAATTTGATCAGTGAGGCCGTTATTGGCTTTTACAATGAGGTAATTGCCCACAGCTCTAAAGTCAGGGCCTTTCGCATTCATCAAAATCTTTTCTGCATAAGCATCAAATTTCTCGGCTGGAACTTTTTGAGCTAAGAGCTGCAAAATATTGCTATTGCAACGCGAATCTTCTTTGCAATTTGAATTGAGTAGCAAATCGCTGGCCTCTTCCGTCCAAAGCTCCTTTGGAATGAGATTTTCCGCTGAAATGAGTAAGCTTGACAAAATCGCTTTATTTTCTGAGACATTTCGGTCTAGCTTTAAAAAGCAACTCATGAAGGACTCTAAAAGGGCAGAGCGCCCTTGTGAAATTTGAAAACTTTTAAGACAATCTAGAATTTTCATTTTCTCTTGTTTAGAAATTTCATCTTGCGACAGTACTGAAAACAGCGTCATGACATCAAGGTCAGACCTGAAGTAGGGAACTTTATCGAAAGCTCTTCTCTCTAGAATGCTCCCTAACGCTTCATAACGAATTGGCTCACAAATTTCAAAGGCGTCAGAGAATCCTTTTAACTGAACAGAATGCGCGGGTGCAAATTCACACAAGTCTTTAAGACTTATGCTGTCTCGACTTTCAACAACCAATTTATGCTCATCTTTGGTTGCAATGGTCGTAAGTAGGCGCTGACTCAATATTAAGTTGAGGCCTCGCAAGAATAAGCCATTGGGCAATTCAAATAGTACGTTTTCACTTTGATGAATTGCGGCCTTTAGGGTCAGCCTTTTGGCTAAGTCGCTTGAGTTAAAAATCTCGTCAATTCTTAAAAAGATATCTCGCATACAGGCAAATGCGAGATATCTAGAAAATAAGCCTTCAGAATCACGAAAGACAATAATGAATTCATCTCCACCGAAACCATAATGGGCTCCCTGATAACGGTGCACCAATTCATCAACCTCTACACTTAGACGAGTGATCATCAACTGGGTCGCTTCCGGATTTTCTAAATAGGTTTTAGTATAATTATTCATATCAAAGCGTAATACGCTTGATAAAAACCGATAGGGAATTTTCTCATCTTTTTTAGCAATTTCTCTACGCAATATATTTTGAATATCGCTGGCAACGTAGCGGACTTCAGACTTCAATTCTTCAGCGGCCTGCTCATATTCTTTGGCTGAATTCCAGAGCTGTTGAATTTCGATGGCGGCACTTGAAAGTCCAGCCTTTTGATTTTCAATATTATCTGAAACTTTTTCAGACTTCTTGAAAATCAAGAGAAGTTTTTTTATCGGCCTGGTTTCCCGAAATACAATCAATGCAATGACCAAGACTGAAATTAATATTCCCAATAACAGAGTTGGCAATTTTAATAGAAAAATATTGGCCAAATTGGCGCGTGAAGTATTGAGCCAACCAGCGGTTGCGACAAATTTATTTACCTTTAGACTTTTGTAGTCGTAATTATCATTTGCACTATGTACGACTTCGTTGAATTGTTGATATCTCTTGTTAAAAGCATCTGCCTGATCAAGTGGCGCAAAGCATACTGGCACTCCTCCGGCCTGAATAATAAAGAATGAAGTCAAATTGCGCTCGCTTGCTTTCTTCATAAGTTCGCACGCGCTTGCAATATTACCCGAGTTCAAGGACTCGACAATTGAATCCAAACATTGCTCTGCAGAAACTTGAAAGAAAAGCGAATTTTCCGCAATAATTTTAGCCTTAACGAAAATATTAGTCAGTAAACTAATTCCCGCGATTGAAAAAAGAGCCATGAGGCTAATCTTGAAACTGAGAGGAAGATTTTTAAACTTAAGAAATTTCACTAATAATCTCCAAATTCGAGAGATCGACCAGTGTCGATATATAAGAGCGCCACTTGCTTAGGTTTGGTTAAAACACTTCCATTTCGAGAAATAAGAATGCCATTTTGCTCAAGCGCGCTTTTAAATGCCTGATCATTTGATTTCATTTTGAGAAAATACTTTTTGTATTCTTCTCCGGACAAGCTGCTGTTTGAAAAGTTGATTCCTCCGACTTGAAAAGTTTGCGGAATATTCGAATTCATTCTGGCTCGCCCCTGCGACATTTGTTGCCCAGAGCCACTGCCAACGCTGATTGAGCCGAGAGTTTGACCGCCTGTCGACTCAATCCCAAGGCCTTCACTTGCAGGGCCACGTGCTATCCTTGGCGACTTAGGATTCATGGTAGCCAAATTCGATTGAATTAGTGACTCCCCTTCAGATGAAGCTTGAACTAATGCTGTGGGTATAGATTTACTTACGGTGGTTTGCATTAAAAAGCGGTTTGGGTCTGAAGAACCTGGGTCAGGGTATACTGTATCCTCGATAATTGTGGGCGCCTTGCCAGCGGCTACTTTAACTTTTGCCTCAGCTTTCGGAATCATCAGTGCCGCCACTTGATCTGCGGCCCTAGCAAAGTTAGAAATAGGTCCCGCAACCGACGCCTGCAAAGAATTATTTACCGCCCGTGGTGATGAAGCTGTGTTCGGCAATTCTCCGACAAAATCAAGTGAGGCCGGATCTACTCTCTGAATCGGAATCGAATTTGCGACTTCAGCAATTTTTATGGCCGTTACTTGCTCAACCCTTTTTGTATCCGAAAGGCTTGGCTCCGGCGCGAAAGGATTGTCGATTTCTGTAACGCCTATCTTAGCAAGACTCTCACTAATCGGCTCGCATACTCTCGCGATGTCCTCTGCAAATTCGTCCTCTAATTGGGCCGAACATTTATTGGGCCTTGCTAGGGAAAGGTGTACAAATTCATGGGTAAAAGTATGTTTCAAATCAAGCTTGCTTAGCAATTGGTCTTTCCCGCCGGAATCTTTTTCTGCTTTTAAATAAAATATGATTCTACCGCTATTTGCATCATAAATGGCAGGACTCTTATTTTGCGGATTTGAATTGATCTTACACTCTATAGTCAGCGGGATCAGATTTCGATTCGTCTTTTCAATGCGACCTTCAAAGGACTTTCCGACCAATGAAATAGCATCTCTTAATAATTCGATTCTAGAAGGGCTACTTGTGGATTTTTCTAAAATAGCTTTGTCAATTTTTGAAATTTTGTCAATTAAGCCGGTATCATTCAAACAAGCTTTCAAATCTGAACTCGCGTGATCCTTTTCTTCAAAAATTTTTTTAAGCTTAGAAAGATTTTGAAGGTCCAATGAATTTAAGTCTTTACACGAAGCTGATACAAATTCCTCTCGACCTAAATCGTGCCGCTCAAGGGCTTCACTAACAGTTCCAATTCCAGCAAGGTTTGCCACGGATACAGTTTCACTTTCGCTAGGACAACTCGCATCTGCTGCGAATAAATTGTGATTCGTTATCGCGAACCTTTTCAATTTATACTTTTGATTTATTATTTGAAATGTTGTGAGGCTTCGAAAGCTCTTGATATGCCTTTCTATCGTAGCTTCTTCGATTATGCCGTTTCTAATTTTAAACTGATAGGAATCTAAAGGCCTTTTTAACAAGAGAAGATAGTCGCCGTTAGATTCACGTACCAAAAAAGAAGGGGACATCTCGTTTTGCTTCGAAAAAAAATAGGAAGTTCGCTGAAAGCCATGAACATTAATGGCCCCAGAGCTCGGTGTAGAATATTGAAGCGCAAAAGACTCTTGGTAGAAAATGAAAGGCATACATAAAATAATCCTTACTCCCATCGTTAGGTCGAGTCTGGGAAGCCCATTCTTTTTTGTAGCCCAAGCTGCTTTCATTGCTGTAAATTATATCCATGGTTTTAAGATGTTTTGTAGTCCTGATATTTGCTGCGGACTTGGTATTGCTGTCGAACATCCAGACAGCATACGCTGCTGGCGCACTCTTAAATACGCAACCGACTCCTTCGATAGCCTATCCGTCGTCCGACTATCAACTGGTGAATGACTCTCTGATCCAAATTCCAAATTTGCCTGTTTTACATTCTCAAGATGGGCTACCCACCTGTACGGCAAACGTTGCAGTTAATCTTTACCTTCAAACAGCTTGCAGAGAAAATCCGGAAGTCGATTGCGCAAATTTAAAACCAAATCAAATCCCATCTGCACTGTCGCTTTTAGCCGTTACAATGGAGCCGCATTCTGGCCCTTACAAAAAGAATAATCCATTGCCCATAGATAAAATGTTTAAACTTAAAAGCATTCTCAAAAGGGCCGAAGATGCCGGAAATGTATTTGCAAACTCATGTTTTTCGATGGATCAATTTGTCGCCCGATTCACAAAAGGCAATCGATTTGAAAAAGTAAAAGCCCAACGAGAAGTTTTTCTAAAGCTTCGGAGGGCATACGACAAAGCGAAACTGGAATCAAGCCCCTGTATCGAGTGTTTAGACAAAGAAATGCAGCAAGACTTCGGCATTGGTTCAGATATACAAAAAATCACATTTGCCCTGCAACAGGATAGTTTCGAAAAATTCCTTCACCGCGTTCTGCTAGGTAGCTGCCAAGATGCATTTCACATTCGCTCAATTAACTACCGGATGTGGCCCGAAAAAACAACAAACGAGCCCGCAAAATATGACGAAGTGTTGGGAAAATTTAAGCAGCTCTTGACCGACAAAATGTCCTTTGGAGTCGAGTTCTGCCCCTATGATTTGCCGAAGGGAGATATAGATGAATGCCCAGGAGGAGGACATGAAGTTTTAGTTACCGGCTATAAAAAAGTTTGCAATGCGCGCGGCGATTGCAGAGATCTTTTACAGGTTCAAAACTCCTGGGGACCGGAATGGCAAGCAGCAAATAATGACGGCTGGATAGATGCTAAGACTTTAGTCCAATATGCTGATATTGGCCGGAGCTCGCAAATTCTATATATTCTAAATTTGTCAGATTAGATTTAAGCTAGGCATAGTTAAGCTACAAGAAGGACTGAAATGCCAGCGAAAGCTCTTGAAGTAATAAAACCTAAATTTGATCAACCGCGCCTCGTTCGGAATAACGATCGACTTGAATTCAGCACTCAACAAAATGAAAACCCGGTTCAGTTTAGTCTTAGCTCTGAACTCTATTTGATTTCATTTATTCAAGGACTCAGTATTCAAGAAATTGTCTTGCAAGAAAATAAAAGCCGAAGGCATGTTGATTTTATTTTATTAAAGGAAATCCTCTCCAATCTATATTGGAGCCATCAACTCGTAAACGAAAAAGAATTCTCAAGAAGCTTTGCGGCGCTCGAAGGCCCGCCTGCTTTTGACAGCCTGATAAGTTCTCCCATCATTGAATTTTCACTAGATCGGGACATTCATTTACTAGTTCTCATGATTCCAATTCTTTGCACAATTATTTTCGCGAAACTATTTCTCAGTGAACATCTTTATGCATTTTATATTTTATTTTTTCCGCAAATTTTTCTTTGTCTCAAAGCCCTAATATCAATGGCTGCAAGTCGGTTCATCTTTGATAATCCTGAACCCATGAGCCTCTACTTCTCTCCTTTAGGCCCCTATTTTCATTTGTCTTCAGGTAAGCGCACTGCGATTTCAATTTCACAGTATTTGGTTCATCTCACCATACTTTTCTGCCTTGGGGTGGCTGGTTTCTTTTATTTTTATCAGATACAAGATCCTTTGTTGCACAAACTCGGCCCGCTTTCTGTCATTTTAGTTTTTGTCATTCAGCTTTCACCCTTTCAAAACACCGATCTTTCAAATTTCAGATATTTTATTTTAGCTCATTTGCGGCGTCTCAAGTCTCTTTCAATTAGTCCAAGCATTTTAGATCAAATAGCAAAAATTTCACTTATCAAAATGAATATCATTTACCATCTTATAAGCCTGGGGTTTTTTGCTTACTGCGGAGTTTTAAGTCTGCAGTTTTTAAAAGCAAAAAACTACGAATACTTAGTCTTTCAAATCATTTTCGACATTGCTGCCTTGGCCGCATTCGTCGACTTAGTTGATCAATTTGAATTTGCATTACCAATAAATTCCGCCAAAGGTTTTAGCCCCTTCATTTCGAAATTCATTGAAGAGGCCGATGTTTTTCGCTTGCTACGAGCGATCCCCATTTTTGAAGGACTATCCGAAAAAAGTTTCAAACAAATGGCCGAGGTGTCTCGCCTTATTGATATCAAGGCTGGCGCAAGGCTATTTAAAAATGGCGACAAAAGCAGTGAACTCTATATTGTGATCAAGGGACAAATCGCAATTTATAAAAACCAAACCAAGATTATTGAAATCAATGCAGGGGCCATTTTCGGAGAAGGCGCATTTTTACTTAATCGACCTCGAGTAGGTAGCGCTTATGCATTAGAAAACTCAAAGCTACTAAGAATGAGCCGCCCACAAGCTTTTCTTGAAACGGATCGCACCGAAACATTTAATCTAACCCAATTTCAAAAAAAAATCTGGGCCTTTCAAGCACTCTCTCAATCAGAACTCTTTAAAGATTTACCAAGTGAAAGCCTGATGTCGCTAATCACGCACGGAAGTATTCTTGAGCTTGCGCCCAAGGCTTTGGTGGTCAGGCAAGGTGAGGCTTCGGATTCACTGTGGATCATTGTTCAAGGTAGATGCAAGGTGCTGGTCGATCAAAACGAAGTTCGTGAAATGGGCTCAAGAGAAGTCTTTGGCGAAATCGGTGTTTTGTGGAATACGTCAAGGACCAGCAGCGTTCTGACTATCGAATCTAGCATATTTTTAAAAATCTCAGCGCTACATATCTGGGAGCTTATGGCCAAAAATCTCAATCTGGCGAAAGCTCTGCAAGAACTCGGCGAAAAGCGCCTTGAAAGTGCTCGGCCTCGCTAAGAACCAGCTTAGAAGCACCGCCTAAGAAATTTGACAGAACCGAGATTTTGAAATAGATCCTTGAATCATGAAGCATTGGGTATTTGATTTAGACGGCACTCTGGTTGATTCGCACAAAGTCTACTTTGACTCCTTGAGACTCATCCTAAATGACTTCAATGCGGACTTAAGTCTCCAGGATGAAAAAGAAGTTTTAAGTATTCCGGTAAAGAGTCGACAACTGTTTTTCGATAAAAAATTAGGCCAAGAGAATTCACATAAAGCACTCGCAGCCTTCGAAACCCGTTTGCTATCGGATGATCAGCGCATTGAAGTTTTTAAGGGTATTCCCGCTTTACTTGAAAAATTGAAATCTCAAAACTGCAAAATCGGAATTTGGACAGCAAGAGAAATGAGCTCTGCTAAAAGAGTTTTAAATAGCACCGAGCTGGCGCCTTACTTTTCTTATCATATGAGCGGATCTTGTGTGGCCAACTGCAAGCCCTCACCCGAAGGCCTTGAAAGAATTGCATATGCATTTCAATGTGAAACCAAAGAGCTTTTAATGGTAGGAGACCATGACAACGATATGCTCGCAGCCAAGGCCTGTGGCGCAAAGGCCATTCGTGCCAATTGGAATAATCCGCAACTAAAATCAAACGAGCACACAGATGATTTTTGCTTTACAGAAGTTGAGTCACTTCTCAAGTGGGTTTCGACAATGCTTCCCGAAGCATAAACGATGCGCCATTAAGAGCTGAGCATCGTGACCCACAACCGAATCAAAAGGCACAAAGCTTTTGGCTTCGGTCGCGAGAGGATCTTTAGCTTTACCGCCATTTTTTATAACAATATCATCGACCATGGTATTTGCGGCCTCATGGGCCTTTTGAATTTCATTTCGATCTTTAAGCTGAAAAAATATTCCGAAATAGTATTCGCCAGACATGGTACTTGCCAAGCCTGCAAGGTTTGAAACGGGAATTTGCACCAAAGTCCCGGTTTTAGCGGTTACGGCGCCCGCAATTTCTTTGCTCCCATTCCAAGTGCCCTGATCGACTCCCGCGACCAAAAAGATGTCTTGCAAATTCTTAGTGTACTTATCGAGAAGCAAATCTAAAGACATAATTATTTTTAAAATATTCTTACAGCTGCTTTCGTTGTCGACTCTTCGCTGTTTGGTTATTTCGCCATCCAAATAGTATTCGATTCCGGAGCCGGTATACATGCTCACATCATCGGCCCTCATCCTCAATCTATCAGCCAAAAACTTTGAAAGTGCATCTGAACCGCCAAGACTTCGAAACATCATTCCTGGGGGATAATTGATCGACATTGTATTGATATGCTTTAGATATTGCAAAAGTGTTGAAGACAAATAACTAAAATGAATTGTACCAGGTTCATCATTCACGCCGTCGACATCGCTCAAAATCACATTTCGAACCGCAATTTTGGGCGCCACTTGCATTTTAATTTTTAAAAGACCCGCTTTGTCCCTCAGGGCTTTATATAAATTTACTAAATTCTTTGGCCATTGAGCGGTATTGAAATACTTAAGCACTGCGATCTGCGAATCTTGAAGTGGCGGATTACTTTGGGCCCCGACCGAGCTTTCATAGCTTGATCTGGTATCTGCAAATTCATATACGAAAAAATTTGAATCGAAACTCACCAAAGAAATATCGTGAATACCAAGTTCATCAAGTGCACTGGCCAAAAACATGAGGCTGTGCTGACCCATAAACGGATCTTGCATTCCCTTGATATGAAGATGTTTGGACTTAGGATTCCAACTGAGTTGCGTTTCATAGCGAAAGTTCGGACCTAGAACTGAGAGTGCCCAGAAGCTAGTGATAATTTTTGAAACCGATGCAAGTCGAACCGGAGCATCAATATTGGTGCCTACGATATCAAGCTGATCTGGATCAGTAACTTTATTTGGAGCATAACAAAAAGAATTTTGCAGTTCTCCACTTGGGAGTCCCTTACTAAGCACATCGAAGTCAGCGGAGATTTGCGTTGGTGCTAAAACAAGATCCCTACGATTAATTGGTGGTGTAGCGTTCGTACGCGCCCACGCCTGAAATGAAATGAGAGTTGCCAGAGACAAACTTAAAATGCATTTCATTGTTAAATTCGCCTTCGCAATACTGAGTTAAAATTCTTTACGAAAAACTTCACGCCTCGGCCACTTTACCCTAAATTGAGTTCGTTTTGTGAAAAATTTACTGGTTTTTAGATCGAAATCTCTGAATTTTAAAGAAGCTGCATTATAGACGATGCTGGCCCGGTAACAATTTAGGGCACGAATTAGGGAAGGAAGATTTCGCCGAAATTGATTTGCATCTGCATGGAAGGCAAAAAAAACAATAGGTTTTTTTCTTCTCAAACCCCTCCCAATTAAAGAGATAGGGCCTATTCGAACAGAATTAAAGTGGCAATTTTACTAATTTAATTAGCGACGTAGTCTAAGCGCTTGCACAATGCGAGCTCGATTTCGCATAAAATAAACATAAACAGAACAGGCAAATAGCGTACTTGAACACATCATTTGGAACTGCGAATGTGGAGCAAAGTAAAAAGCGAATAAAGAAAAGCCCAAACAAAGATGTGGCCGGTAGTCGTAAAAAAATTTCTCCATAAAACCCCCAATCATTTTAATGAATACACTTATATGTATTGCAAACCCCCTTCCAGCCTAAAAACTTATACATTTGAGTTGAAGCATTTCAACAGTAAAAGGCTCAAACATTTGTCAATTATTTATGCGAATTTTGACTTTTTTATCAAATTGAAACAATTAACATAATCTAATTATTTCATGTACTTATGGCGCAAGGAAAAGGGCATATTAGGAGCCGTGGGATGGGGATCACTGAGGTATAGGCTTCTTTTGGTTAGGACGGCTTCATCTCTAGAAATCAAAAGTTTTAAAGGCAGCAGCAGCGGTTGGCTGTTTGGCGGTCTCAGTATCTGTCTGTGGGTCCGTAACAGCTTACGATAGCAGAATCCAGAACGCCCGGCCCTGAGTTTCCTTCATTTTAATAGCCAAAGGACTCTGGCCGGGGAAAGCTTTTTAAATAGCCTAGAAAGCTCAGAATCGAAAATGGCAGAACGAGATTGGCATCGTGATTTGAAACGGCTAAGACCAAGCCATAGATATTAATCGAACCAACCAGAGAAAGTCGTACGACAAAAGCAAGAAAACAAATACTCATCTTTGGCGCCTGAGCTCTGCCCAACTTAAACAAATAACTCGGGATCACCCAAGCCAAAAAGGCATTTAAAACTGCGCACAGGCCAAGTCCCATCATCATTGAATTTGAACTATCAAACACCGGAAATTGAGGCTTAAAACTTGAGTCCGTCATCGCATAAGCCTGCCAGGTGAAATAAGCCGATACTAATATCATACCTAGCCAAATATAAAACGGTCCTTTCATCTTAAGATTTACGATTGGCGAATTTTGACTTTCATGGCTCTTAATCACAAGCTCATATGGCTCATATTATTTTGACAAAGAAAAGCAATTTTTTCGATGAGTTCTTCTTTATTAAATGGTTTAGCGCAAAATTCGTTAAAGCCAATATCCAAAAGATGCTTTTGAGTATTTCGCAACGAATGAGCCGTTAAAGCAAGGGCTGGTGTCTGAGTACCTTCGGCACGAGCAATCACAATGGCTTCGTCGCCACACAAAATGGGCATTTGCACATCCATAATGATGACATCATATTTCTTTTCACGCAATTTCCTTAAAGCAACTTTCCCGTTTTCAGCGATATCGAGTTGGCCACCCTCTTGGCCTAAAAAGCTTCGAAGTAATACTTGGTTGTCCAAATTGTCTTCAGCAAGCAGTATATTGAAACCCTTAAGGCGATGCTGCGTTTTTTTTAGCTTATCAGATAAGCCGGCGCCTATTTCAGCTTCTGTGCGCTCAATATTCAAAAGCTTGTTGAGTTCGGGATCAATGCTGATTTTAAAAATACTACCTCTACCTAAAACACTTTTCTCCAAAATAAGATTTCCGCCGAGAAGGTGAGCAAGTTTTTTTGATAAAACCAATCCAAGCCCCGTACCAGAAGCTTTGCGTACTATCGAATCATCTACCTGCGAAAAAGGTAAAAACAAATTCGAAACTTTACTTGGGCAAATGCCACAGCCGGTATCTTCAACAATAAAGCATAGTTCCTCGTGTTGCTCATTGAGCTTTTCATAGCCGACACGAACTGATACGCCCCCCGATTCTGTGAACTTGATGGCATTGCCAATGATATTCAATAAAATCTGAACCAAGCGCAAAGAATCAGTAAAAACAAATTCAGGAACATCCGGATCAATTTTGAAATCAAGGATCAAGTTTTTATCTTTGGCTTTCAATTGAATCATTGAATGAATGTCTTCAATAATTTCACCAAGCTTCACATTGGTCTTATTGATTTCAAGCTTTCCGGCCTCCACCTTTGATAGATCTAAAATATCCTCGATGATTTTAGACAGGAAGCGGCCGTTGCGCTTGATGCTTTCAATATATTGCATTCTCTCTGCCGCTTGCAGATCAGGCTTTGCGAGCAATTCAGAAAAACCCAAAATAACTCCAAGTGGGCTGCGAAATTCATGCGACATATTTGCCAAAAATGTATCTTTGGCATTATTTGCAACTTCATTTTCAAGCTTGCTCTTGCGAAGTGAATCAATTCTGTTTTGGCGTTCCGAAATATCAATGAGAACGGCCGTATATCCTCTTACCTTTTGCTCTTGGTCAAAATCAGGAAGTAAGGTCGCATCGAGATATCTCGGCCCATCAAAGTATTCGAGTTGGAATTCATAATTTACAACTTGACCCGCGAGGACTCTTTCCATCTGAGATTTTGCGACTTTGTAGGTTTCAGGATCCATGTGTTCGAAGACACTCCTTCCAACAATTTGTTCCTTACTTAAGTTTCGCCATTTTGAATAATTTGAATTTACATAGCGAAAACAATAATCTTTATCAACATATGAGACCGAGATCGGAAGCGCATTTAAAATAGTTTCGACGCTGAACTCATTTTGATCTTTATAAGTTGAATCGCTTTGAAAGCCCAAAGCCCTCTTTGCTACGATATGAATTTCAGGCTGAATGCCGCCATAACTCAAAACCATATTAAAGCCAATTTCGCTGCCACTTGAATGCACGAGCTTAAGCTTATCAGTTTGGGAGAAAATGCAGCCAGGCTTAAGATTTGAAAAACCTCTTAATATTTTTTTGCCGTCTGATATTGATGATTTCGCGACCAATTTTTCAAAAAAACTCTGGCCTTCAATTTCTTCTTTTCGCCAACCTAAAATGTTTTCAGCTGCAGAACTCCAGGCGCGAACAAAGCCATTGAATTCTACAATGAAGAAACATTCCAAATATTGATTCATGCTCTTTTGCTCATTTTTCACAAAATTCACAGTACTCGCTAGCAATCCAAAAATCCAGTGAATTTAAGCTTTCAAAATAAAATTTTCCCGTCGAAACTCAATAACCAACTATTTATTAAAGTTAGCTTAAGACAATTAACAAAAAGTAAATTTTCATTAAGAAATTATATACAAAGTCCACACCCCTAACTTTACCAGGAAGTGCGGCCTCTTTTAGCGCCGCACCCCTGATAGAGGCTCCATAGGCAATTCTCCTAAATGCCGGTCTGACCCGCCAGATCCGCGAGTCCCCTTGCCGGAGAATTAAAAAACATTGACGTGAGCCTCTCTTGAACAGGATGTGAGCTTTTTGACTCTAGATTCTCGATGAGGGCGCGAAGCATATCTTCGGTAGTTAAAATGCCAATTATTGTGCTCTGACGTGAAACCAGAACTGCAGAAATTTTCTTCGCTATCATCATATGCGCGACTTCGACAATCGAGCACTCTTCTGAAATCGTCTGAACCGGCCAACACATATAATCGCGAACTTTTGCCTGGGGATCAAAACTGGCGCAGGCGACTCGACTCGAAAAGTAGTCAGCTTCGTCGATTTGCATTGCTCTTTGAAAGTCGCGATCTGAAATTATACCGACCACTTCATTATTCTCTGAGACGACAGGCAGGTGGCGAAAATTACGGCTCTTCATTTTTTCAAATGAACTTTGAAGGTCCGCACTCCACAAAACTGAAATCAAGTGCTCGGACATGAAGTTCTGCGCAGATAACTCAGCCATTTGCCACCTCCTCAATTTACGCTCGAATTGCTTACCAATATCGGTGCATCGCTCATGCCAAGATAGATCGCAACTGTTTATCCCAGACACTGCAAAAGGGGGTAAAATTGGTCACAAGGGGGCAAATTAGAATCTCATTGCCAAAAATATTAATTTTATTTTAATCTAACAACAAGGTGTGCCCTCATATAACAGGAGAAATTATTATGAAAACAATATTCGTTTTGACACTGATTTTTTGTTCAAGCCTTTCTTTTGCTGCTGGTGAAGCTACTGCCCTTCCGGGTGCCTGCAAACAAATTGCCGATGCCTGCACCGCGGCCGGCTTTATAAAAGGCGATTGGAAAAAGGGTGACGGACTCTGGAGGGACTGTGTCGACCCAATCATTCAGGGAGTAACCAGTGTTCCGGGCGCTAGTAAGCCTTTACCAATAATTGACGCCAAAACTATTTCGGCATGCAAAGCAAAACATCCAAAATTTGGCAGCGGGAAAGTAGGCAGTTGAAAATAAGTTAAGTTTCGTTGTGCTCATGCTTAGGGCGTTAAAAGACGCCGCCATTTTACGACTCTGGCTCGGCCAAGCCCTCTCAGCCGTTGGAGACGAAATTTACCGAGTCGGACTTACGTGGCTAGCAGTAGGTCTTATTGGCGCCGATACTGGCTATCTAAATGCCGCGCAATACGCAGCACTCATGATACTAAGTTTTATAGGCGGGAAGTGGGCGGATCATTGGGACCCGCTTAAGACCATGATTCGCGTTGACCTCATTCGCGCTCTTATTATTTTAATTCCCGTTGTCGTTTCTTTTTTTACCCAAGTTCCGTTTTCGCTCTTAGTGGTTGTTGCTATCATTGTTTCAGGCCTTGGAGCTTTTTTTGATCCTGCCCTGCAAACTTTACTTCCGCAGTTTTGTCCTGATATGCAACTATTAAGAGCTGCCACTGGCTTGATGACAACAACTCTTCGCATGGCACGTATGCTTGGTCCTGCCATCGTTGGCATTCTTGCTGGTATTGTGCCGCCGATTCATTTCTTTAGTCTTGATTCATTAAGTTTTATTTTTTCAGCCGCATCAGTTCGAAGTCTAGGAGCCGCCGCCCCTCACGCAGTCAAAAAATCTTCTCGAGGAACTTATTTACAAGCCATTTTGTCTGGTGTGCATGCGGTTCAAAAGCAAAAAGATATGGGCTTTATCATTTTCTCTAAGGCAGTCACCGGCAGCACTTGGAATTTGGTCTACGCTCTTGGCTTTGCTTTGCGCGTTCAATCACTCGCACCTAATAGCGCCAGGTCTTTCGGTCTGGTTGTTGCCTCCTATGGAATTGGCAATTTTTTGGGTGCGCTTTATTTCGGAAATCTTCAGAGACTGCGTCCAGCACTTATGATGTTTGCAGGCTATATTTGGTTGGGAATCGGCTTTGTTTGTATTGCGAATTGCGAAAATATTTATACCATCATGATAGCTACTGCGATCACTGCCTTTAGCGGCACTATGAATGAAGTGACTTTTTCAGATATGATTCAAGCGCGTTTTCCGATTGATGAAATCAGTCGAGTTTTTCGCCTGCGAATTGTTACAGATACGATGGCCACACTTTTACTGATGCTGTTTTCCCCTCTCATTTTTCGTCTATTGAGCGTTCAAGTGGTATTCGCTTTAGCCGGAAGTATTTGGATTTTAATTGGCGCAACCGGACTCATTAAATTTCGCCACAATTTTAAATTTAGCGCCAGCTAGACTGCCGATCGGCAGAGCGATCGACTCAATAAAATGACCTCGACCTAAGGCCGTCAAAAATCGTGGCCTTAGTATACTCATTGCCACCGGCTCTAAGTAAGCTAAAATATTGGGAATGCGAATAAAATTTCGAGCCTCTCCAAATTGGATTTTACTCATCGGGCAATTGCTTGCGCAACTCTCGGATCGCATGCTCAGCATCGGACTCATCTGGATCATCTCAAAAAACTTTGGTGACACATGGGTGACTTGGTATTTAGTTATAGGCGGAATTCCGCACCTCTTATTCTTCGCCTTAAATGCAAAAATAATTCAAATCTTTGGAGCCTTAAATGTCGTCATTGCGTCTGATTGGATACGCTCCATCATTTATGGTATTGCGAGTATGCTTTTGACTGGAATTGCCCAGCCAAGCGAGCTCTATCAGGTCATGGCGATAATTTTTGCTAGCAATTCGATGGCTGCCTTTTTCAATCCTGCGATTTTTAGCCTGCCGCTTGAAATTGCTCGTGGAGTACAAATTCAAAAGCTAACAGCAAAACTTTCTGCTATTGGCTCTTTAACAAGTGTCCTCGGGCCCATCGCCGGAATTTTTTGTTTTCAAATCTTAGGTCTTCGCGGCCTCTTTATTTTGGCAAGTATTTTTTATTTAACTTCAGGTTTCTGTGGTTGGCTTTTAAGATCAAGAATTTTAAAACCAGAACTTGTAAACCCCGAAACTTCGCACATTGTTCAAGAGCCTCCAGCAAAAAAGAACGTCGGAATCTCGCCGCTTATTTATTCGATGCTTGTGGTTTTTTTGCTAATGAATTTGCTTACGATTCCGCTGCAAATATTGGTGCCCTCAATGGCCCGCAATCTTTTTTCTGGGAGCTTCAATGCTCTTGCTACCATGGAGGGCGGGCTCGGTTTTGGGATTTCAGCAGGCGGGATTTTGCTGAGCATATTTACAATTTCAAAGCGGACACTTTTTTTTACATGGCTTTTTTTAGTCGGAGTGGCACTCACTTTTTTGGCTTTTCAATATTCTCTCAATCTTTGGTTAGCCGCTATTCTTCTCGGTTTACTCGGGCTTTTTGTAGGGCTTGCTAATATTTTAATTCTCAATATTTTTCAAAGTCAGCCCCGTCCCGAATTCGTTCCGCAGATTATGAGTTATGTAAATCTCATTAGCTCAGCTGCAGTGCCCATTTCTCTAATTTTAGCAGGCGCACTTCAAGCCACTTTTACAATTAGTGAGATCTGTAAAATCAGTGCCTACGCTTTAACTTCAGTATGTCTATTGAGTTGGCTGCCATTTCAAAAATGGGGCAAGGAGCTTTTGTAATGGAACATGGTGAACAAATTGATTCAGGGAAGGGTTATTTTATCAGACGAGCCGAGCTCGATGATACTCAAGAACTTTTGACTCTGTACTTTCAAATTTATGGCTCAACTTATCCGCTCGCCCTCGGGACAGACCGCAATGAAATGACTCGAATTATAATTGATCCTGATGATCTTTGGATTCTCGCTGTCGATAATAAGACAAAGGAAATTTGTGGGTCTTGCGTATTTGAAGTGGATCGCTTTTATAAAATAGCAAGAACCGAAGGCTTGGTCGTAAGCCAAGATCATCAAAAAAGAGGAATTGGTTTTGCCTTATTAAACTACGGCTCGACTTTTCTGCTCAGTGAAAAAAGCGGGATCAATTCTGTCTATACCACCACTCGAACACTTAACCTTGCTCCGCAATTGGCAGTGCTAAGAGATGGCTATATTCCTTTGGGCATATTCCCAAACGCACATCGACTTGCCATTTATGAAACTCTTACTTTGATGGCTAAATTTCGGCCAAAAATTTTAGATCGAAGAAGTGCAGTCAAAGAAGTTCCAGAGGCCTTGGGTCCCATTATCAAAGCAATGGGCAAGCTCATTAAAAGCAAACATCCCGCCCCAAAACTTCTCAAAATGGTTAAACCTCAGCCGACGGGTGAAAAACTTGAATTTGAATTTATTCATGCACCTAAATATGTGAAGCGCAAATTTTATGAGGCGTTTTCAGAGCCGCTAGATCGCTTCTATCCCTTTCATATGCCAAATTTTCTTATGAGTGCAAAGAATGGTGAAGTCGATATCTTTGGCTACCTCAGTGAAGCCGACGGTTATTGTGCGTGGGTTGCCAATACTCAGCCGCTTTTTAGTATGGCCGGCCGACTTAGACCTCTTATGCAACAACTTTCAGATTACGGTGTTTCGTATGTCGAAGTTCTCACTAAAGTAGATAATATTTTGGGTCTTGAAGCTCTACTTGATGTTAATTTTTTACCTTCTGCAATTTATCCCGCCATGGTTCAGGACAAAGAAAATTTGATCGATATGGTACTGATGTCTCGAAGTATGGAGCCACTTAATTTTCGCGGCATGCATCTTGAAAAGTCCTTCCGGCCATACATTGACCAATATGTAAAACTTTGGAAAACCATGCATCTTGAAGTCCTTGGAGTTTTTGATGAAGAAAGCTGAGCTAAAAACCCCGGCCCCACTAAAACTTAAAAATACACAGTTACTTTGTACGCTTGAGCGCCCTTATTCGCAGCCTGAAAAATATGAAGAGATTTTTCGAGAATCCATGAAAGAAATCATGACTTGGCATCGAGAAAAATCGAGCTTCTATGCAAGCCTGCTTAAGAAACTCAATTTCAGCATTGAGAACTGGCAAGGAGATCTAGAAAATATTCCAATAATTCCGGCAGATTTTTTCAAACTTCACGAAGTCAAATCTATTCCAGATCAAGATGTCATCCTTCATTTAACTTCTTCAGGAACCACTGGCCAAAAATCTCAGATTTTTTTTGATGAGTGGAGCCTCGGTTGTGCGCAACTCATGGTCGATGCCATCTTCGCAGAATACAAATGGACAACCAAGCAGCCATCCAATTATTTGCTCTACTCATACGAGCCCCAGCCAAATCTCAAATTGGGGACGTCTTATACCGACAACTTTCTTCTAAAATATTCCCCTCCTCAAGAAGTCGTTTATGCACTGAAATCAAATGGCAAAGGCGGACATGATTTTGATTTGTATGGCTGCATACGAGCGCTTCAAAGTTTTGCCGAGCAATCATTACCAGTTCGCATATTTGGCTTTCCGGCATTTTTTTATTTTACCATTCAACGCATGATTGACCTTGGCCTCCCGGCACTCAAACTTCATTCTGATTCATTGGTATTTTTAGGAGGCGGCTGGAAGGGTCATAGCAATCAAGAAATCAATAAACGGGACTTTTACAAAATTACAGAGGCCCAACTTGGTATTCCCAATGAACGCCTACGCGATGGGTTTGGCAGTGTCGAACATTCAATCCCCTATGTAGAATGTCGCAATCACAACTTTCATGTGCCCGTCTATTCGAAAGTCATCATTCGCGACCTCTCAACTCTGAAACCTCTCGGCTATGGCAAGCAAGGCTTTTTGCATTTTATTTCCCCCTACATAACTTCGATCCCAGCGCACTCTATCATGATGGGTGACTTGGCTATATTGCATCCGCCCCAAGATTGTGGCTGCGATATTGCGACCGATTGGTTCAGCATTCTAGGACGCGCAGGCATTTCAAAAAATAAGAGCTGTGCCATTGCGGCATCTGAAATGCTCAGGAGTTTTTCATGAGTCAAAACTTCTGGCAAGGCGACCTCATATCAAATATTGAACTTGAAAAGCGCTGCGTTCGCCTTAACGAATATATTTTTAAAGGTCACGATGTTGCATTTAATATTGACGAATTTTATCGCGCCTGCGATCGCTTTTCACAAAAATTAATTTCCGATCAAAAGCTGCGAAATCATTTGGTCAAATCATTGGTCGATTCAGGTGAATGCAATTCTGAAGATGCCACTATAGCCCTAAATGAAATCAAGCAATTCATCGAAGAAAAAGCACTTCGCGCAAAAATGTATTCAGAGTTCGGCTCAGACAACCCTTTTCGCTCGCAAAAAGTCTCTCGGCAATTTCCCATCTTTGAAGCCTGGTGCCCGCTTGGTTTCCTAGTGCAGTTTCTAGCTGCAAACTCTCCTTCGCTAGCAGTTCTCAGCGCCTTTGAAGGTCTCCTAACCGGAAATATTAATTTTATTAAACTCAGTAAAAGTAGCAGTGATTTCACAATTTTATTTTTTGAAGAATTTTTCAGAGACCCGGTCGCAAAATGCTGGCAACAGTTACTGATTATTGCCAAAATCTCGTCCTCTGAAAAAACACTTCTTCAATCTATATTGGACGAAGCAGATGGCGTCGTCGCCTGGGGCGGAGAAGAGTCTTTGATTGAAATTCGAAAAATGACGCCAGCGAGAGCACGCCTAATTGAATGGGGCCATCGCATTTCTTTTTCTTATCTGACCCAGAAAAAACTAACAGATGCGAATTTAGCCGAGCTCATTGCAACCGATGTTTTTCTCTTTGATCAACAAGCCTGCTCTTCTCCACAGTGCGTTTTTATTGAAGATGCAAGTTTTGAACAGCTCGAAGAATTCGCACAGGTTTTAAAATTGGCTTTTGAAAAGCGAGCGAAACTTCAAAAGCTCAATATGCCAGAGGGTCTTGAGAGTGCCGAAATCTCAAGAGTCGTATTGGTGAATGAAACCGAGAGTGCGCTTTCGCGAAACTTCACTAAGGTCATTGAAGATCCTGATCGCAAATGGCGTATCTTAATTGACAGTCGCCCGGGGCTTAGGGCATCACCTCTGTATCGCAGCATTTGGCTAAAGCCTATAAAGCGCCAGCAGTTGCTTTCACATTTACGACCTTTGAGTCAATATTTGCAAACCGCAGGACTTTCCTGTGAAAGAAATGAACTCTTTGAACTCATGCAAATTCTCTTTAAAGCTGGCGTCACACGTATTCGTCCCCTTGGTGAAATGCTCGATAGTTATGCTGGCGAGCCACACGACGGAGTTTCTGCATTAACCCGCTATATGAAAAAGGTCAGCCTGCAACAGAATGTCGAAATCAATCAATATGCCACTCTTGATGATTTGCATCTCAATAAAATTGAGCTCATCAATTTGCCAAATCGCCTGATGACCAAAGAAGATTTTCAGAAAATGACTCCACCTGCTGATGCCGCCGAATTGTATTTCAAAAGCGGCGGAAGCTCAGGCGAGCCCAAGATATCAGTTTTTACCTATCTCGATTATCACCGACAAATGCGCTTTGCCTCTGACGGCCTGCTTGCTGCTGGTCTCAATCCCGCAACTGATAAATGTATGAATCTTTTTTTCAGTGGCGGTTTGTACGGAAGTTTTTTGAGTATCTTTTCAGTTCTTGAAGATTTAAAGGCGGTGCAGTTTCCGATGACTGCTCATATGGATTTTGAATATGTCGCAAATATCATCGTCAAAAATAAAGTGAATGTTTTAATGGGAATGCCCTCCTACCTCACCCTGCTTTTTGATTCCCAAGCTGCACTATTTAAAAAGCATCCGGTTGTCGAAAAGATATTTTATGGCGGCGAAGCTTTTAATAAAAAGCAAATTGAGAGATTTAAAAAGGACTTTGGCATTCAGTCGATTATTTCGGCCACTTATGGTAGCGTTGATATGGGCCCTCTCGGCTATCAATGTCTTTATTGTGAGCCGGGAGTTCATCACCTCCATCAATATCTTCATCATCTCGAGATACTCAATTTAGAAAATGAGCTTCCAGTAAAAGCCTCTGAACCAGGTCGCCTGGTATTTACGAGCTATGGTCGCCAAGGACTCAATCTGCTACGCTACGATCTAGGCGACTTAGGTACTTGGGTGAAAGAACCTTGCAAATGCGGGCGTCTTTCTCCCAGATTTGAGCTGCTAGGACGCCATGGAGACATCTTTCGCGCTGCCGGAGCTTTTTTAAATTACAATAAATTTGGCCAAGTGCTAGCCAATGAGTTTTCATACTCTCATGAGTATCAAATTATTTTAACCAAGCCCAAAACTCTCGATCAATTGACTTTGGTTCTTGATCATTCAGTGCTTGCAGCCAATCCAAAGCTTAGCATTGAAGAAATCAAAAATGCACTGCTGGTTAAGTATCCTGATCTTTTCGAACTTGTGACCGATGAGAAGTCGCTTGAACTTATAATTAAACCCGCAGACAAAACTCAATTTGTAAGATCAGCCGGTAGCGGTAAACTCTTAAGAATTATTGACCAAAGAGGACATTGAAATGCAGCCCGATACGTTTTTAATCCTTTATCAATTTGCCAAAAAGAATTCGCCTTTTTATAAGGATCTTTATAAAAATCTTTCAGCGCAGCCCAAAATCGAAGAATTGCCCCTTATTGATAGCAGTCAGTTTTGGCCTATGAACGCTCCGATCAAGAACCAAGTTTTAACCGGTCCACAAAAAGATGGCATCGTATTTAAAAGTGGTGGCACCTCAGGCAATGCCAAATTTTCGTATTTCTCAAGGGACGAATGGCAAGTCCTTGCTGATATCTTTGGCCAAGGAATGAGTCGCATGGCCATTCAAAACGGCGAACGCATTGCTAATTTTTTTTACGCCGGTGATCTTTATGCTTCTTTTATTTTTATTATGAAGGCTATTGAAAGTTCAAACTGCCAAACTATACAATTGCCACTGAGTGGAATGGCCGAAATCGAAAGCATCTTGAAAATTTTAAATGAATTTAAAGTAGATGTTTGGGCCGGCCCGCCAACAACTCTAATGAAAATTGCCGAGAGTGTCTCCAAAGCCAATGCCCAGCCACCAAGTAAAGTTCTTTTTGGAGGCGAAAGTTTTTATCCCGATCAACGCGAGCATTTGACTTCACTTTTTCCCGGAGTGCAAATTCGATCGATCGGATATGCCAGCGTAGATGGCGGCCACATTGGCTTTGCTGACGCCAGTTGTTCTCCTGAAGAACACCGAGTATTTTCAAAACATTCAATTCTTGAAATTATTGATCCAGATACAGGTCTACCCATTCACAAGACCGGCCAGCGAGGCAAAATAATTCTAACCAATCTGACTCGAAGATTGATGCCCATCATTCGCTATCCTGTTGGCGATATGGGAGAATGGATCGATTCTGAGTCCGTTCAAAATGAACGTAAATTTAGAATCCTCGGCCGCTCTGAAGAGGGCGCGCGTGTTGGCCCTACAACACTTTACTATGACGATCTTGCAAGCTTTCTGCATCCATTTCAAAATGAACTAAAGTCTTCTGGTTTTCAACTCATTATCAAACATTTTGAGAAACTAGATCAACTGGTCATTCGCATTGCCAAAACCAGTATCGGCAAAATTACCGCCGAAGAACTGCAAAGACACCTCGAGCGAGAACGACCCGTCTGTCGCGATCTCGTTCAGAACAAAAAAATGCACCCTGTTCTTATTGAATTTGTGGCGCCACATGAATTGCTTTCGAATCTACGCACCGGAAAGTTAAAACGAATTATAGATGAAAGGTTTTGAGGTTGAATATGAAATTTTTTACTCTCTTTCTCCTGCTGCTCATGACACTTTCAAGCTGTGCTTCATTGAGAAAGCCAGGCTCAGGTAAACTCAAAGTTAAAGATGAAATTTTTCGCGATCTTGAAGCTTGTTTTATTGCTTACGATCTCAATACCGAAAAGATAGTAGCCGAACGTGGCGGAAGTAATTGCACCGAACGTGCGCCGGCAACATCGACCTTTAAGATTCCGCTTGCATTGATGGCCTTTGATGCAAATTTAATTGCAGATGAGAAGACCAATTTCAAGTGGGATGGCGTGAATCGCCCGATCAGTTCATGGAATCAAGATCAAAACCCCGAGAGTTGGATGAAGGATTCAGTCGTCTGGGTTTCCCAAACTTTAACTCCAGAACTTGGCAAAGAGAAAATCTCCGAATATTTGAAAATGTTCAATTACGGGAATCAAGATTTCTCTGCAGGGCTCACCACGGCTTGGCTCAGTACAAAATCGAAGGGACCAGGTGCTGCGAGTCTTCTGATTTCCCCGAAAGAGCAACTTGAATTTATGAAAGGCTACTGGAAGCAAAGTTTTAAAATTTCATTAGAAGCCTATAAAAAAACCAAAATGATTACTCAACTTGAAAGTCTCCCTCACGGATTCTTTTTAAGTGGCAAGACCGGCTCTGGCTTTGTTGGTGAACGTGGGCGAACTCGTATTGGGTGGTTTCTTGGCCACATCGAGGGCCACGGCTTTCAACTCTTAACTGTATTAAAATTTCTCGACAATGATGCACAAAGTTTGAAGCGCCCAGGCGGCGAGCAGGCGAAAGAAATGACCCTCAGAATACTTCGCGGAAACGGCCTACAATAACTAATATTCTCATATTGAGATGAGTCCAAAATGAATGCGATCGAGGCACCCGAGGAGAGAGCGCGGCGGCCTACTTCGGGTAGGCCGAAAAAGCGAACGACGAAGGCAACGAAGATCCCATTCCTTTTGGGCTCATTTCCACTCAGTGGTGATGTTGGTGGTGATGATTGCTAACATTCTCTCCATCATCCACTTTGAGTTCTGAAAATCCAATAGCCGAAAATATAGTTAGAATGCCCAAGACCATAAATGCCTTATGAATTCCTGAAATCATCTCGACCGAACTTGCATGAAATCGATCTTCTACGAAAAAGCTCGTCACCAAAGACGCGGCCGCAACCCCAAAGCTTAAGGACATTTGTTGAACTGTACTGATCATGGTATTGGCCATGCCGGTATTTTTTTCGCTGACATCGGCATAAGCTAAACAATTCATACTGGTAAATTGTAGCGACGAAACCGCACCAAAGGCGCAGGCCTGTATGACAATCAACCAAATCTTTGTTTGGCTGTCGATACTTGCAAAATGCATAATGACCAAGCCCATTACGATGGTATTTGCGAGCAGTAAATTGCGAAATCCAAACCGCGCAATGATTTTCAAAATCCAAAATCGAAAAAAAATTGAAGTAATAGTTTGAGGAACAATCAAAAGGCCCGACTGAATCGGAGAGAATCCCAATCCCACTTGATATAAAAGTGGCAAGAGAAACGGCATTCCGCCGACTCCGATACGGGTAAAAAAATTACCAAATACAGTCGCACGCAGAGTGCGAATTTTTAAAATGCGCAGACGAAGTACGGGATTGGGATAATTAAATGCATGGTAAACATAGGCTCCCAGTAGGGCTACTGATAGTCCAAGCAGGCTTAAAATTTCACGACTGGTAAGTGTGTGTTCACCAAAGACCTCTAAAATATAAGAAAGCAGTCCCACTCCAGTACCAAAAAGGACCAGTCCTACCAAATCTAATTTTTTAGTTTTTTCTTCTAGATAATCTGGCAAATATTTCTGAACCCAAACAAAACCCAAAATCCCAATAGGAAGATTCACAAAAAATATCATGCGCCAATTGAGATATCCCACGATAAAGCCGCCGGCCAGTGGGCCGAGCATGGGTCCGATCAAAGCCGGAATTGCAACGAAGCTCATCGCACGAACCAACTCTGATCTTGCAAACGAACGCACCAATGTCAGGCGGCCCACAGGTACCATCATCGCGCCACCACAACCTTGAATGATGCGACATAAAACTAAAAAATGAATATTGCTTGCAAGCCCACATAAGAGAGACCCCAAGGTAAAGGTCGCGATGGCTCCGCTAAAAACCTTTCTGGTACCAAAACGATCAGCCATCCAGCTGCTCACCGGAATGAAAACCGCCAAACTCAAAGTATAGCTACTTAAAACTGATTTCATACTTAAAGGAACTACACCCAAAGCTTTTGCCATTATAGGCATAGCTGTATTGAGGATCGTGGTATCAAGTGACTCCATAAAAAATGCAATGGCCACCAACCAAGGAAGCAATTTTTTAATTCGCGGCGATAGTTTTTCAACGTGACTGTCTGGCATATCTATATTCAAGGCTACGCAAGTTTTTTCGAAATGTACCTGCTTAGTTTTGGAGGCGCCCCGCGTATAACCATGCTTCTCGATAAAAAAGCACCTACGCGGAGCGCCTCCAAAACTAAGCAGGTACATTTCGGGGCCCAGCCATGCTCGAAAACGACACTCTCAATGAATCAACTCAAATACGAAGCTATATCCCCCAAAAATCCTCGGCATATGTTCTGCATATGACCTGCCCCATAACCTACTACTCTTATTGGCCACCGATGTTCGGCGGCCTGAATTTATTGGCGTAGTTAAATCAATATGAAACGAGGACCCACAATGAATAAATTGATAGCGCTTTTAACTATTTTTGTCGCGCAAGGTGCGCTTGCAGGAATTTGCCAAATTAATACAGTAGAGACTTATATCTATACTGGCGAAGTAACACGTTTTCCTGTTCTCAACGAAGAATCAAACCAAGGTGTTGCTGATTGCTATCGCAAAGGTCAACAAACTGCGGACTTCGTTAAATCCAGCAATTACTCTGGATCAGTAGAAGTTGTGACAACTGCCCAGTATATTTATGACTACAATCGTGGTGTTTCTCCAATGGAAGAATTCTTTGGCCGCGAAGTTATGATTCCTCAACAATGGGAAACCATGTACCCATTTTTAGTGGTTGGAGACGCGTATCTTGGATTGTACAGCGCCTATCACTATCACAATTACGGTTATTATCCAGTAGGCGTTCATTACACACGCCCAGGCGTCATTCAGTACCGTGAAGTTCGCCGAGAGAGGATCTCCCAAGTTGAAGTACACAGAACGACTTATGAGACGCGCACTCGCCAAACAACTCAAGTTCAACGCACTCAAGTTCAACGCACTGAAGTTCAACACACTCAAGTTCAACATGGTCGCGAGCAACAAGTGAGTCGCCAAACTACGACGCGCGAAACTCAGCGCACGACGACGTCAAATGAGTACGATAAGCGCCGTCACAACTAGATTTAAATTTTTAGAAATTAAAGACTGGGAGTTCGCGAAATCGAGCTCCCATTTTTTTCAGTATGCCCGCCAAATAGCGAACCGATCAATGTAAATTTACGGCCCCGTACTTGCCGTCTCTCTTGTCTTTTTGATCCATGAATTAATAGATACTACATTTACAGGCATCATTCCGGCAGGCTGATTGTTGTAGACTTGATAGTGTGGGTCCTCCAAATAATTCATTGTGTCCGGATTCACAAAAACTCCAGGTCCTAAATAAACGACTTGAATATTGGGATCTTCTCGCCAATAAAAATTACTGTAATCATCTGCGCCCAAGAGCGTCGGAAATACAATATTACCACCGCGCTTTTCGTATTGAGTTCCAGACCAAACCTCATCAAAATCGGGACCAGTATCGTGCCCATAGGTTGCAGTCATTATTTGTTTGGTATTTCTTGCTTGTCGGTAAATGGCGCCCGGAGACTGGTCCCACGGTGCATTTGAGTCATCCCATGCATTTGACAATGGTATGATTGATGCCGAGGCCAGAAAGAGCGGCATCCAAGGGGTTGATGTCACTGTCGTCACATCAGAGTTTGGATTCAAATCACCAGTCGCATAAATTTGCACGGGACTATAAATAGTAAGACCTTTTGTGAATTTCGTAGGATCAATTCCACCATTTATAACTCGCAAGGCATTGGTGCGAGCGGCAAAGGTCGAATGATCTTTGTACTTCGCACAGTCCGGAATTTTAAAAAGATTTGTACCCAAAGGGGAATCGAATCCTAAACCCTTTTGGGAGTCTGAGCATAACTGCATTGGCAAAATTTGATTTTGAATTGGACCCGAGCCACCCCGAGTTACTGCGGGCTGCCAGGGATCGTTATTGGTCGCACCCGCAAATACTGCGTCGACTTGAGCATCATTTTGCATAAATGGATACTGGGTCTTTTGCAGTTGGTTCTTCCAGGTATTGTTAATATAAACAATGCCATTAAACTCTCTGCCCATGTATTTTCCTGCCCCAAAGTAGCAGCCGAGCTCTCCGGGATGTCCCGCACCACAAGTTAGTGCATTTTGAAATTGAACGAGATCAAAATTCATTGGCCAAATTTTTGAGGTAGATGCGTGGTTGGTAGCAATATAGTTGGCAAATCCAAATTTAAAACCACTGCGTGTGGCATTGAGAAGGCGTGCGCCCCTATTTGGTGAAAGGCCTGCGACACCAAGAGCGTTCGCACACTGAGGCGTGAAGTTCGCGATGCTTTTTGTTTTAACTACTCCTCCGCCGCCACAATTCTGGCAGGTAAATCCTGCGTTACAGAGGGGGTCTCCGACAAAGTCTCCTGGAAGCCAATTGCCCGCACCCGTAGTGGTGGTATTTTGAAGGTTTCCGTAAGATACAATACCTTGAAAATTGGCAGTATCTATAGCGCCTGTTGCCGGATTCACTTTATAATAACTAAATTTTTGCGGCATTGTTCCTGCCGGCCAGGCAGTTGAAAGCGCAAGCGCCGTTAAGTTTGCGGCGATATCATCTTGTCCCACAGCTTGTGATCCCTCGTGATCATTTTCATTCCAAGCCGTCATACTTCCGGGATGATCCGACCAAATGGGTAGTCCTGGCCACTGCGAAACACTATTCGGATTCTTAAGATACCAAACGCCATTTATGATTCGAATATCGGCTTGATATGCAAGTTGATACTTAACGAGTTCTCCCGGTGGGCTACTGATTCTAGGAATATTGAGAAAAGTATCGTTGCCAAACCAGTAATCAAGTCTTTGAACGCCGAAATGACTATCTTGAAATTGGCCATTCCAGGTATTGCTTGCCCATTTATAAAAACCCAATCCAGAACCAGAACAGTTCGTACAATTATTATCAATGGGATCAGGTACAATTACATAGTCAGTACTTGCGCTTGGATTTTGAACCTTTGCTACCCGCGTATTCCAACCTGGGATATTATAAAAATTTCCGGCGGTCGCAAAGAAATCCATAGTAAAGGGCGAGTAACCACCATAATTACCAATATAGGCAAAATCGTTCGCGAAAATACGTCCAGAGGTATTGACACTTCGAATAGCGTTTAAGTTTTGCAAATCCGCAAACGAGAAAAAGTTAAATTGTGTCGGATAAATATTGCCAAGGTAGGCACTTAAGTCAAACTTGGCTGTCGTACGAGAAGGGTTGTGATACAAAACCAAATCCATTGTCAATGCACGATTTTGAGACTGCAATCCGCGAAAGGGTCCCCCTGGGATTTGTGATATAAACAGATTCGGGTCAATATTAACCGAAAAATTATTTATACTATAACCTGGTTTGAGTATAGAAACTAATTTGTCGTTCAAAATAACGGTCAATTGATCAGACGTGAGGTCGCTGTTTTCTTGAAGCGTCGATTTCATCAAGTTGAAGGCGATGCGAGAAAGATTTTCTGCTTCGATCTGAGTCATGTCTTTTTGTAGTGTACTAGAAGCCGAATTCGTAACCATAATGGCACTTCCAAGAAGTGCTAGTCCGATGCTCGCTACAACGACTGACATTGCTAGGCTCCAAAGTAAAACAAAACCTCGATTGTCTTTATGAATTTTGATCATTTAAATACCTCGTATGAGATTGTTTTTAACTGACCCGACACACCCACCCAAGTGACCGCATATTTGTATTTCGTGCCAAACTGTTTGTTATCAGGATTGAGATTGTAAGCAAGGGTATCCGCATCGGCATCAGGTCCGACCTGAAAATATCCCGGTAGGAGATTCCCGTTTTGATCGTATGCGCTTTTCAAATTCACAACTATATTCCCCGCTATATCATAGACAACAAGATCGGCCTGACCTCTAAATCGAAAAGTTTCAATAACGTTATTCAGCCGTTCGACAGCTGCGGCCCTTTTCTTAACCTCGGTAAATGAGTCAATGCTAAATCTATAGCAAGCCATGAAACCAAAGGTTGCAGTAACTAAAATGCCAATACTGGCCATAGACTCAACAATCCCGAATCCGGCTTGATTCAATTTCAACTTCTTTTTGAAAAGTGATGGCATAGTCGGCTTAATCCTTTTTAGTTAAGAAACAGTCCTTCATTTCTGAAATAAATTCTTCGCTCCGTTATCCGTATTGATTTATTTGTCGGGTATTGTCTTATGGGGCCATCATACAATTGAAATTGCCCAGACGAATCAGCAAGAGTTGTATTTTGACTACTTCCTACTGCAAATTTAACAGCGATCATTTTTAGCTGATTTGCATTTGCGTATTTTAATCCGCCTTGCCCCCATACATCCAAAGGAGAGTTGTGATACCAACTATCATTATTGTCAGCAGTATCTTTCATAGATAAGTCACCCACAAAGGCTCCTCCGTTAGCATCAACTGGAGAAAAGTATCCTAATGCAACCTGCAGATCATATATATTTCTATATTCTACAATTGTATTGGACGCCGATGAGGAGCCGGCATTTGTGTCATCAATAAATCGGTTAACTGTAAAATTTTGACTGTCCCAAAAATAAGTCTTAGCTCGGACACCAATGGCACTCCTCCCTACAAATCGTTCGGCACTCGCTGGATCAAAATTTGAAAAAATGCTTCCCTGGTTTGAAAGCCTGGATTGGATAATACATTGAGTGGAATCAAATCCTATGGAGAATACAATTAAGAGTGTTGTGCCACTGACAAGTGCTAAATTTACATTTTGATATTTTGTATTCAATGGGCAACCAGTTGAATTGTCAATTTTAATATTTCCGCTAGTGGGATCGTATCCGGGAGCCGCAATTGTCAACGGTGCTAAAACAAAATTAACAGAATTATCAAAAAGAATTTCAAGAATATGAATGCGATCCGAGCCCGCACAATCTGGCAGACCCCACTTTGCCGTACAATTGTTATCAACTAAAATTGATTGCCAAACGGGTATTTGATTGCCGCCTACGGACTTAAGTATTTGAGAAAAATCATAGGCATTGAAGCTGCCAGCAACCAAAAGGTTTGCAAGGCCGTCAAAGCGGTTTTGAATTTTTATAGAGTTAGGAATAATAGTTGAAAAGGTCGCAACCGCAATGAGCGTAATTGCGAGCGAGATCATGGTCTCAATTAAAGTAAAGCCAATCTCATTTCGAGAAATTGCGAAAAGCTCTCTCTTATTCTTAAGTGTCAACCCACGTTCCATAGCAATATGATAACATTGTGTGATCGCACTCAATAGTTATTTCATTTAAATGTTCAAAATTGGATGCAATTAAGAAACTATCTAAATATATCTCAAAATAAGAATTCTTATTTCCATTCTCCAGAAAGACTTTCTAGGGTCTCAAAATAAACCTTTTGAGCCATTGCCTGGTGGGGAAACTGATTCATTCCGGAGCTTGGGAGCTGACTCATGGGCAGGCTCAACTTTTTTTCAAAAATTGTTCTACTTGGGATAATTGGATTTTTTGAGACAAACCTCAGGTTGGCGGTATAATAAACATTCTCAAGCTTTGGTTCAGTCCACTTAAGGGTTAAAAGATAGTATGTATCAATAGTAGATACCTCGTCTGGTAAGAACTTTACGACATTCAATTTTTCAGTGACCACTTTATTCGTATTTAGACGTGGACGGAAGTTTTTGGACTTTGGAATCGCCACCTGCGCATGTAGATCAAATTTAAATCCATTTTTGGTCATTAGTTCTTCTGCAGCTAAACTAATTTTTTTTAGGTCGGGCCCGATATCATCGATATCATTTTGCAAAAAAATAACCTGATTTTGGGTTTCAACAGGATGCTTTATTAACTTCTTTGTTATCGGACTGGACTTTGACTCAGCATGTGAATCCAGCGAGGAAAAAACCACAAAAGCGATCAATAGATAGAATAGATTTCTTATTAGCATCGTTTCAGAGTAATTATATAGATAACTGTGTCAATAAGAATTAACTGAAAGAATGTAGAAAAAGATTTTGAAAGTATTTTAGTTTAAATGCGTTTATAATATGAGAAATACGCGGGTGACAAATGAACGACCATAGCAATGTAGTGAAATCGAAAAAACCATCTCGTCAGAATTGGACGAAACGGCAACTGATCGTAAATTCAAAGATCCAAAAAGTCTTTGTTGGTTATGCTTTGGCCATGGGGATATTATTTTTCTCGTCAGGAATTTTAGCATCGAGTTTTTTTGATCGAATCGTCGCACTCAATGCTGCCGGTGAGGATCCACTTTCAAAATTCGACATTGGTGCGTTCTTTATGTTCATGATTTTAGTAGGACTTTTGATTTTTTTTGGTATTGTCATCTCGAACAGGGTCGTCGGACCTATTTATAGACTTGTTCGCCATATGGAGTCTCTGCAGGACAACGAAGAACTTAAGGAACTTCGCTTTCGCAAAGGCGATTATTTTTTAGAAGTAGCGGCTTCTTATAACAAAGTTGTTAAACGCATCAAAGAGCTCGAATCTAAAGCCAAACAAGATTAGCGAGAACAGCAAGAAGCCCTTGCACTCTAAAAATGTGCCGAGATTCTTCGATGAACATACAAAAAAACCTGATTTAGTGATTCCGTTTCGTTACCCATAAATTAAATTCCTTCGTGATATCCTTTATTCCACAAAGCGTATCGAGCTTGTCTTCAAGTTTTCGGCGAACACTTAGGCGCAAGAGGTTGGCCAAATCACATTTACTTGCAATCATCTCCATCAAAGCTTGCGAAGCCATATAGTGATAATGAACATGATCTTCAGACCCGCTGAATGGATGGGTTAAATCACGAACATCGCTGGGCGCAGGATGGGCAGCAAGCCATTTGTAGTCAACCTTTGCAAGATGACTTAAATGATTTGCCAGCCCCTCTTCTAACCATTTGGGTATAGCCTCTTTATACTTTTGATAGGAAATAATATGCACCAATTCATGTCCAAACACTGCTTCGAAATTTTCTTTTTTGATTTTCGGACCTAGGTGAACACTATTATCAGATTTTCGCGACATCGCCAAAACCAAGGGCCCTAGACCATGAACTCTTTCGAAGGCGCCCTGGTCTTTGTACCAGGTGACTTCAATTCGGCGAATATCCCACTCTAAAATACTTTGGATATGTTCAACTACCGAATTGATTCTTCCGGGAGTAACCCAATCCGGTGCATCAGCCATATGAACCGCATTGGTTTTGATATCGGCTGCGTATAGGCTTAAAGAGCTTAAGAAGAGAAGAAGGGCGATGAGGTTATTTTTCATTCTTAAAATTATAAAACTGGGCCCTTAAACTGTAAAGGCCAAATAGTGATCTAAGCTTTACAATCTAAGGACTCAGTTTTAAGAGTTCAACCCATCGCGAAAAATAAAAAACGCAGCCCCCATTAAACAAAGTCCGGCCCACAGATAATTTATAGTCAGAGGCTTTTTCATATAAAAATAAGAAAACAAAGCAAAGACAATCATGGTGATAATTTCCTGCGTGATTTTGAGTTGTCCCAAATTAAAAATCTTTGCGCCCATACGATTTGCCGGGACTTGCAATACATACTCAAAAAGTGCAATTCCCCAACTAACCAAAATGGCAATATAAAGTGGCTTATCCCTTAGGTTTTTTAAATGTCCGTACCATGCAAATGTCATAAAAATATTAGATCCGAAGAGTAAAAAAATACTTCCCATAAGATTCTCCCTTAACTTAAAGCCGACGACAGAAACCATGCCGAAATTACATATATAGTCACCTGGATTATAATCCTTTCATAGTAATAAAAGCTGAGGTTATTGAAAAAGAGAATTGGCTTTATATTAAGGGCAGTTAAAAAGCCACTAATCCTAAGATCCAGTGGCACAAGGCCTGCTAGGAATCCTAGCATGAGATCCTTTTCAATATTGTTTTGTGTTTTGGTTTTTTGCCAGTTTGCCTCTGCATTTACCGTGTCTATCCCAGTGGACATTCCGATTTTACCAATAGGAATAGTGACCGGAGTCACCAGTGGCCACGAGGAAATCACCCGGCAAAGCTTGGTCCTTTTGGACAAGTATTTCAAATCAAAAAACATCAATCTAGATAACTTAAGCCCCGAAATACTAACCGAGAAAGAAGTCAGTTTCATCGGCGCCAGTGGTTTGACCACCGAAAATGCAATTATCAGAGGGAATTATGCAACAGACCTACCTTTTAATTTGGTCGAATATTTCAATTTACCAAACTGGTATCACGATTACAAAGGAAGCTGGACCAATAATCCAAGCGTTCAGGTATTGCATTTCTTACGTAATATAGATGATGGCGACATCTTAGTTTCTCAGAGAAAAACCTGCGAAACGGCACGCGCAAACATTATTAAAAGCAGCGTCGACGGTCTCAACCTTTGGCATCTTGGTAAAATTCGAAGCGCCCTGTTTCTCTTTGGCCATGCTTCTCATACCATTCAGGACTCTTTTTCAAATGCACATACAAAACGCGAAGACGACAACGAAGATCACAATCTAATTAATGTTTGCTACTATGGACGCTCGCGAGACACTCGAATTCCTACTTGTACGCATGCGATCGCAGACTTTCGCGATGACATTTGGATCGGCAATCCTCTTGATCTCATAAAGCGCGTGATTGCACAGTTTTTGCCCAGTGAAGAATTTAAAGAAGATGCCTTGAAGTCAACTGCAGTACTCGCACGCTCTGCCACTTTAAGATATTTTTATTTGATTATGGATTTTCTCTTAAAGAGCAAAGAAGAGCCGCCCGACGGAATTGGCGTGTTAAGCTTTTTAATTAGTAATCTGTTTGAAGGACGCACTGGTGTAGACGCCATAGATCGGGGCCTCGCGCTTGATGATATCAATGTTCCTTTGGTTATGCCTCACGGAATTATGAATTGCTCAGGGCTAAATGATGAAGATGAACACGCACCTGTTCGCCCTTTAAACACGGCCTCGCAAAAAAGTAGACAAGGGCATCCCTAAGTGATCATTAATATTTTATCTAAGGCCTTTACTTGATTTGATTTTTCAAATAATCAAAACAGTCTTTGCGCTTTCCTTTGAAAACGATTTGCAATTTTCTGCGCTCCAAACTCGCAAGATAAAGTGGATCGTAATAGTAGATCAAGAGTTTTTCTATCCATGCTCGATTGGATTCAAGAGATTTATTTTGTAGAAATTGGCTCTCACTAAAATTTAATAGCCCAAGAACTTCAGTGGTTCTTTCGCCGCCTAATTTCTTACTAATTGCCAAGAGAGATTTGCGATACCTCGCAAAAACTGACTGGGCCTTCCCGCTGTCCTCCCCTGCAATCGCTGAATCCAAAATATAATCCTTAAAAATATTTTGCACCCGAACACGCAACTCTTCTTCGACTAAAATAATTGGTGAGGCGTTTAATTTTTCAAAAAATAGTTTGGGCAAAACGCTTTTTCCTATGAGTCGACTTTCGTCTTCGAACAATGGCGTCGCTTTATTGCCCCATCGATGCTTGAGTATAATCAATTCAGCACCCAGATTATTTTCAAAATTAATTTGCGTGGGTTGAGGCGAATTCATCGAGCCAAAGGCCGATCCGCGATGATTGGCTAGACCCTCAAGGTCAATGGCTGGATAAAGCCCTCGCAACTCATTTATCAGAATGGTTTTTCCACTTCCAGTGGGGCCAGCTACTGGCAAAAAATTTTGTGCTACAGAAAAGTCCTCAATTGCCTGCATCAGATAGTTGCGAAATTTCTTATATCCGCCCTCAATACGTGCCAGATTTACGCCAGCTTCTGCCAACCATTCCTGAGAAATTTGTGAACGCTTTCCTCCCCGAAAACAAAAGAGAATACTGCTTGGGTTTGAACCAACAAATTCACTCCAGGCGTTTAATCTCTGCTTCTTCAAATCACCCGAAACAAGTTCATGTCCTAAACGAAGTGCTGCTTCAGATCCATTCACTTTGTATTCGGTTCCAACCAATGCTCTCTGTTCATCATCTAAGATTGGAATATTGATAGCATTTGGAATACTACCCAATGCAAACTCAACCGGCGCCCGAACATCAATTAAAGGAGTCTTTTCCCTAATGAGTTTTTCAAAATGCGATTCACCCAAAGTCTCAAGCTTCAAAATTCACCTTAAACTCTTGCAGTGAAATGACTTCGCCGACCAATTCGGCAACTTTAAATTGTTTTTTAAGGGCAGCCAAAATTTGAGAACTCATTGTTGGGTCTACGGCAAGCAACATTCCTCCGCTGGTTTGCGGATCATGTATAATCAGTTCTGAAATCTTATCGAGAGTATTAAGCTTGATATGCTTCTCAGTGTATTCACGATTGGTACGATGTGCTTTGGTGATAAATCCCTGCTCTAAGCAATATCTGGTTTTTGAAAACACTGGCATCGCGCTTAGCTTTAGGTTCAAGCTCACTTTACTTGCGATGGCAAGCTGCATACTGTGGCCTGAAATTCCGAAGCCAGTTATGTCAGTTGCTGCATGAATTGCAGCTTCTAAATTTGGAGTTATAAAATCAACGCAATTATTCAAGAGGGACATACTTTCAATTGCTTCAAGGATTTCACTTTCTCGCAGTGCTTGGCGCTTAAGGCCCGCAGTCATCGCTCCCGTACCTAAGGCTTTGGTTAAAATCAAATGGTCACCTACTTTTGCACCGGCATTACTCCATACTTTATTTGGATGTACAAAACCGGTTACTGATAAACCAAACTTCAAAGTATCATCATCTATTGAATGCCCACCTACAAAATTAGCGCCGGCTTCTGCAATTTTGTCACTCGCGGCCTGCATAATATCAACGATAATTTGATCACTCATGCTTGCTACCGGAAAGGCTAAAATGCCCATTGCAGTTTTAGGTCGTCCTCCCATCGCATAAACATCACTCAGAGCATTGGCCGCGGCAACTGCACCAAAATATTTTGGAGTATCTAATATAGGAGTAAAGAAATCCAAAGTCTGAACTAAGGCAATTTCATCTGTGACTTTGTAAATGGCGGCATCATCAAATAGCCCGCCATCTATCAATAAAGCTGGATGAGCTTTCGGGAATTTAACTTGTTTTAAAATTTTTCTGAGTTCGCTGGCGGCAACTTTGGCGGCACAACCACCTTTTTGCACAGTTTGAGTGAGAGCTATAGTGGAGCTTGGAATTGAATTCATTTGGTTTCCTCGACAACTAAAAAATGGGGTACTACACTGTGCAAATTCAAAAACTGCACTCTTTATACTGATGTTTTTCAAATCTTACAGTCTAATGATCCAGCTTATAGTTATCACGAAATTCAAAAATCTTTAAAAAGAATCCCCAAAATGAATCACTGATAATCTGATTCCAAATTGACACCTTTCATGAATTCATTGCACCAAAATTTCTTTTTGCCACCAGTTTTGAAGCCCATGCATTTTTTACAAATCGAGAGCCCATTCCCGCTTATATTTGTCGCCAGCCATTCCAAGCCACTTTTAATGGCAAAAAAGCTTTGGTACAGATCCTGCTATGAGACCCACACGAGATCGAATGTGGAGACAAAATGGAATCTGAATTTTTTCAGATTTAATTTATTTTCGCGTTCACAAACCTAACAAAGAAAAGGATACGAAAATGAAGAAAAACTTAAAATCTCCATTTCTGATAGCCTTGATTGCAGTTTCGATGATCGCATCATCTCTGCCATCAAGCTCAGCATTTGGAGCTACTACTCCGGCGCAAGACCAGGCCGCCGCAAAAGCGAAAGCTGAAGCCGAAGCCAAAGCGAAAGCTGAAGCCGAAGCAAGAGCGAAGGCACAGGCCGAAGCTCAAGCACAAGCTAAAGCTCAGGCCGAAGCACAGGCTCGCGCCCAAGCACAAGCCCAGGCAGAAGCACAACGCAAAGCTCAAGCAGATGCACAAGCACGTGCTCAAGCAGATGCACAGGCTCGTGCTCAAGCACAAGCTCAAGCCGAAGCGCAACGTAAAGCCCAAGCCGAAGCGCAAGCTAAAGCCCAACAAGACGCACAGGCTAAGGCTCAAGCACAAGCTCAAGCCGAAGCGCAACGTAAAGCCCAAGCCGAAGCGCAAGCTAAAGCCCAACAAGATGCACAAGCCAAGGCCCAAGCTCAAGCCCAAGCCGAAGCTCAACGTAAAGCTCAAGCAGACGCACAAGCTAAAGCTGCCTCTGATAAGGCCGCTTCAGACAAAGCCGCGCAAGATAAATTGAAAGCTGAACAAGCTGCTAAAGATAAAGCTGCCTCTGATAAGGCCGCTTCAGATAAAGCCGCTCAAGATAGAGTGAAAGCTGAACAAGCTGCTAAAGATAAAGCTGCCGCTGATAAGGCCGCTTCAGATAAAGCCGCGCAAGATAAAGTGAAAGCTGAACAAGCTGCAAAAGACAAGATTGCTCAAGAAGCAAAAGCTAAAGCTGATAAAGCTGCTGCTGATAAAGCTGTTGCTGACAAAGCTGCTCGAGAAGCACAGGATAAGGCAAATCGTAAGCCTGCTCCGCAGAATCCAGTAGGACCACCGCCAGTAATCGTTGCTAAAGCTGAAGACAAAGCCAGTGTTGCAGATAAATTAAAAACTGCACAAAACCAAACACCAGCACAAGCGGCAATTGAACGTGCACAAAAGGATCAAGAAGCTCAAAAAATAGCGCATGAAGCTGCACAAAGAGCCAATGATGCAAAAACCATCGAAGCTCAGCGCGCAAAAGAAGAGGCTGCGCAAAAAGCTGCGGACGAAAAAGCTAAGCAAATTGCGGCTCAAAAAGCCCAAGAACGCAAGGCTATTCAAGTTCAAGCTCAATCGCAAAACCCAGTAGTGGTTAAGACACCTCAGCAAATTGCAGAAGAAAGAGCAAAAGCTGATCAGGAGCGAGCGAAAGCAAAAACACGCATTGCTGAGCCCGTAAAATCAGCTGAAGTAAAGCAAGCAAAAGAAGTAAAAGCTGCTGAAGTTGAAGTTGCTGCTGTTCAGAAAAAAGAAGTAGTTGCAGTTCAAAAGCAAAGAGAAGTGATAGTTTTGCAAAAAACTCAAATCATTCAAGCGAGCCAAAACCCAAATCAAACTGTAAGTGCTGCTCAAGCTAAAGTAATTGAGCACAACAAAAAAGAATATGAAAACCGACAAGCAAGACGCGAAGACAAGCCAGTTATTGCGGCCCCTGTTCATTCGGCTCCAGTAGTTGAATTGAAAGTTGTAGGCGGAGTGAGAATTGGATTTGATCCAAATGTTCGAGTTAAAGTTGTCGTACCTGTTAAAATTATTGAAAAGCCAGTTATCGTAGTTGCAGGTGTCGCGGTACCAAGTCATATGGCCAATCATGAAACTCAACAAAATATTCATGATGGACATATTCGCTCTGAAGAAATGCACAATCGCATTATCAATAAGACCGATGTGACCAGTGTTACCATCACAAAAAACATTACGCATGTGACTAATGTTTATGTAAATAATTATCAAAACGTAGTTGTTGAGCGTTCACGTGTTTACAATAACTATTACAACGAACCAACAAAAACTTATCGTCAATATTACAGCAGTTATTACGATCACGGTTTTCGTGGTGGATACGCTTACCCAGTACGCGTTGACATCCGAATCCATGAACATTTCTGGAACCCACTGGTTTTATGGATGTTTGACGACTCTGATAATCATGCTTTCTATTGTCAGTACTATGGCGATTCATATTGCTATAGCTATCCAATCCGCCCATTCCGTTATGCTCGCGTATTTTATCCTACCGATACAATGCGTGACTTAGCAATTGAAGTGAGTGGAATGAGCTACTATCGCCACACTTACTACCGAACTGCTCTTGAGGTTTTAACAGATAAACTCAATGCGCAAATCTCAAACTATGTTTCTGGTCGATTCTACTTCGGACCAAATGATATCGTAATCAACCACTACCGTAATTTAGGTGGCGGACAAGTTATGGTTGAAGGTTTCGTAGATCGTGGAAGCTTGCATGTTGCCTTCAAAGGTCGTCTTGATCTTGAGAGCCCATACAATTCAGATGTATTCGTACCTACGGTTACGGATTATTCGCCCGTTGCTACCGGGATTGCAATCTTAAATGCAATCGTTGCTCTTGAGCAAGCGGCTGATGTTCGCGAACATGTGTCTTCAAACATAGTTTACGAAGAACCAGCTCCACCGCCAATGCCAGTTGTAAATGTGACTTGCCGTACCTTCAGTGGCGATCTTAAATTCGTTGGGGTCGCTCCTGATTCGGGAACTGCTTCGCAAAGGGCAATCAATCATTGTACGGCTAGTACAAGTGCCAATGCGACTGAGTGTAAAGCGAATTTGTCTTGCGATGATGGTATTTCTTATGCCCCAGTCGTAAGCTGTTCAACGAGCAGTACTGATGCTGACGGAAACCCTGTGACCTTTATCAGAAAAGGTCGCGATGCTGACTACGCTTCACAAATGGCGCAACAAATTTGTATTGCTGATGACGCAACAACAGATGTCGACGCTTGTTCAAGCCCAGACAATGTTACTTGTGTTGCATTGGACAATTCAGTTTTGAATCCAATGATGTGTAGTGTAACAGTACCGAACGTATCTACATCGTTTAACTTTCAAAGCTTTGACACAGATAAAGCTCGCAATCGCGCGATCTCAAATTGTGTGACTGCTGACGGAACAGATGTAAACGACTGTAGCAATACTGATTTCTTAAGCTGTGACTATGTGAATGCGCCACCACCTCCTCCGCCACCGCCGCCACCACCAGCTTCGTGTGTAGCGACCGGCCCGAATGGTAAGCAATACCCAAGCGGTCCAGCGTCAGACTTGAAGTCTGCTTATAATATCGCAGTAAAAGCTTGCGCACGAGCTAACCCAAATGGATTCGGAGTTTGCGAAAGCACTGCAATCGCAAATTGTCCAGGCGCTAAGTAATTCTAAGAAATTTTGAAGATCCCGTTAAGGCAGACTGCAAAGTCTGCCTTTTTTTTGCTTTAAAAACTAGACGGCTTCCTTCTTCGCAGTTAAGCTTGCAAAACCTAAAACCAAAAAAAAGGAGTCTCAATGGCAACCGTCACACTTAAAGGCAGCCCTGTGCATACCAGTGGTCAACTTCCGGCGAAAGGAACGACTGCTAAGGATTTTAAATTAGTAAAAACTGATTTATCTGAAGTCACTTTAAAAACCTACGATGGAAAATTTAAAATCCTAAATATTTTCCCGAGTATTGACACTCCAACCTGTGCCACTTCTGTGCGTAAATTTAACGAAGAAGCCACTAAACTTAAAAATGTTGTGGTTCTTAATATCGCTGCTGATTTACCTTTTGCAATGAAGAGATTTTGCGGTGCTGAAGGCATCAATAACTGCGATTCTCTATCTACCTTTCGCAGCACTTTTGGTAAAGATTGGGGTCTTGAATTTACAGATTCAGTTCTCAATGGCCTGCTTTCTCGCGCTATTGTCGTACTTTCAACAGACAATAAAGTCTTACATACTGAACAGGTGGCTGAAATTGCCGATGAGCCAAATTACGCCGCAGCCTTAGCTGCCGTCCGATAAAACACTGGGCCCTAAGGGCCCAATTTTTAATTCACAAAGCCAATCTGCATTCGTTTACGCGCCTCTGCCGTCTTAAGACCAAAATTCTTTAAAAACCAATCATCCACAAAATCCGGCACCGGATTCAAATCAGCATACAAACAACGTAAAACTGCTTCAGAATAATCAGTGAGCTTGTAGTCTGAATTTGTGAGCCTGCAAAATTGTTCCTTCCACTGATCTTTTGCTTTTAAAGTAAACTGCGTTTTCATTGCGATTGTACTCTCTGAAATAAAGTCATGGTTACTTAGGAGCTTAGCCGCTGCAGGGAACAATCCAATTGATGGCAAATCATTATGGTGTTCAATACTTTTGTTCTGCTTTTCGCTTTGATAGTTGAAACTAAATCTGGCTTTTTCTAAAGTTGCCTCTGTATTGAAGCCTAGTTTAAAACTCTGTGAATATTGCGTAGCTGAATATTCATAAATTCGAGGCTCAAGCCTCACTTTATGCTCAGTTATTGTTTCAGTTCCATCTTTGTTATCGATGCTTGTCGAATAGGTATCACCCAAAACTGCAAAGGCGCCCAAGACTGCAAGGGTCTGACCAAGCACATCGTGCGGAGGCTCGCGTTTCTTCTCGGTATGTACTTCGGTGTATGGGATTTTAACTTCATATGAGTGACTCAAGTGAACCTGATCTTTGCGCTCATCGTGCTTGTAATCGCCCGTGATATTCATCAACAGCGTTTTCGAACTATCGACAGAGAACCAAGGTGATGCCTTAAAAGCCGCAGCCAATTCATCTGTCAAAAATGAAATTTCGTCAGGGGGAAATGAATTGACAGAAAAATTGAGCTGCAATGCTTTATATAAATAATTTGGCAATTGTATCATGCGAATTTGCTTTTTTGCTATTTGCACGGACCAAAAGTCGCAAAACTTCTTGGTGAATTCTTGGTAAAAAAAGTGATCCTTTCGAATATCCGCGCTGAGCTTTTGGCATTGCTTTTCACCAGCTTGATTGATGCGTCCTTCAAACTTATCAATTTCTGTGTCCTTGACGTCAGCGAAGATTGGCGCATAAGTTCGTAAATGCGAAAGGGCTTTTAAAGCCAGGCCCTGCTCGAGAGCCAAATTCATTTGGTGTTCAATAAATTGCGTCGAAAATCTCGCTTCCTCGCCTTGAGTAAATGCCACAGGCCCTTTTGGATAGTGTTGCCATTTGCTTTCACTTTCGACCAATTGTAAAAGTTGCTTTGTACTCTCCCACTGATCACCGGCCAAACGATATTTTCGAATTTGAATGAGTTTGCGATCAATAATTTTTAAATGGGTTTTATTAAGAGAAATGCAGACCTCATCGTTATTCGGAGAGGTTTTTAGTACTTGCTCATAGAGCTCTGCAGCTTCTTCGTATGACTCGTTTTCATAGAGCTTATCCGCGCGATTAACTAGAGACGAACAGGCTGTAAACAAAAAAATGGACAAAGCGAGCTGAATTACAATTTTCATGAAATCTTCTAATCCTCCCTAACCAAGAAAGCAAATAAGGCAGCGCTTTTTAACGCAGACTCAAATTGAAATCTTGTCAGGTGGCAGCTCTTTGGTTTAGCATCTGCGAATGAAATTCAATATTTGCTATGTTTTCTTTTACCTCTTGGTGGGCTGCGTTTCGACACCAAAACCAATTTCAAATATTAGCAATTTGAAATTGGGCACTTGGACGCGCACCCAAATGATAAAAGATGAAGGCGTCATTTTAATTCCCCAATGGCATTTAGGTTCAGGTCCAATTCCGAGCGAGCATCCACCACAAGAGGCCAATCAATTGGCAATCTACACTCAGCTCTCTACTTGGGTAGAGGGGCATACCATTGACTCTCTGCTTGCCGAAGGTTGCGAAGGGCCAATTGAAAACCAAACGAGTGTAAAAATTAACGGTTGGTCTGTTGATGATCTCACAGGAGAACTGAGTCAAAAACACAATATCGATTCTCTTCTTGCGCCAATAGCCTATAAAATAAAAGCAAAATATAAAAACAATTTAGTCGTGGCTTGTGGTGATCGCGAGCAGCTCATTCATGATAACTTATTAGCACTTTCAAATTTACGTGGCTTTGCAGGCTTTAAAATGCGCCTTGAGGACCCCCAACTTAGTCCGCAAGATCGCGAGTCCTACTTAAATAAAGCTGCTGAGGTCTTGCGCCTACCACGAGATTCCAGTCTTAAATTTGTCCTTGAAAATCTAAACTCTGAAATATCAAAATCTCTAGACCAATTTGAAAATCTTTTACAACAGCGAAACGACAATTTTGTTTTGCAGCTTGAGCAACTCAAGGGAATAAAAGTTCTGGTCATTGGCGCACTTCACCTTCATGGGTTAGAGGCTCAATTGACAAAAAAGAAAATCCCCTACTCCATCTGGACGCCTATTGGTCTTGAAGACCAAGAAAATCGGCTTATTGAGCAACTCAAATCCAAACTTCTAAAAACCAAGAGTCATATATGAATATTATTCTCAATCTATTGTGGTTATTTTTAGGTGGCTTTGCGACGGCCACCAGTTGGTTTATTGCAAGTCTTATCATGCTCATTTCAATCGTCGGAATTCCTTGGGCGAAAGCTTGTTTTAATATTGCGCTCATGAATCTCTGGCCATTCGGATCTAAAATTGAAAAAAGAGAATCTGCTCCTGCGCTCAGTGCTCTCAGCACGCTCGGCAATATTGTTTGGTTCATTGTCGCGGGATGGTGGCTAGCTTTGGGTCATTTAGGTCTTGGTATTTTATTTTGTATCAGCGTCATTGGAATTCCATTTGGAGTTCAGCATTTCAAGCTAGCTGCACTTTCAATTCGACCGGTGGGCCGAAGTATTGAACTCGATATTTAAGGACTGTGAACATGAATTCGATTGATTCTAAAAGTCTGTGGTTGCGCATTTTAAAATTGGCGCGTCCAGAACTCAAAACACTTTTAATTGCTACGGTATTTTTGGCGATTGGGAGCTCGAGCAACTTAGTTTATCCTCAGCTCATTAAAAATATGGTCGATGGCGCACTGAACTCCAAGCAAATGGATAAAATCAATCAAGTCGCAGCTCTGATGCTTGCAATCTTTTTCATACAATCCATTGCTGCAGCTCTTCGCTACTATTTATTTACTATGGCCGGTGAAAGAATAGTTTTGCGCTTAAGGCAAAATCTGTACTCCCATATTCTCGAACAAGAAATTGCCTTCTTTGATTTCAATCGCACGGGCGAATTGATGAGTCGTATTTCAAGCGACGCCACCATTTTGCAAAACGCCGTGAGCGTAAATATTTCTATGGGCCTACGTAATGTAGCTGGTGCTATCGGCGGACTTGCCATGATGATTTATACCTCACCCAAATTGGCTTTGACCATGCTGCTCGTGGTACCACCCGTTGCTTTTGGCGCAGGTATTTTTGGCAGGCGCATTCGTGGTTTTTCAAAAAAATCTCAAGATGCCCTAGCTCAAGCATCAACTGTTGCCGAAGAAACCATTTCAGGAATGCGAACTGTGAGATCTTTTGCGCAGGAGAATTTTGAAAAAGCGAGATACAACTCAAGCCTTGTTCAGTCACTCGCATCTGCTCGGGGCCGCGTTTTACAAATTGCTCTTTTCACCGGTATTGCCACTATGATTGGTTCTTTTGCAGTTGTCGGCGTTCTATGGTTTGGCGGCAAGCTCGTTATCTTAAATCAAATGAGCATTGGTGACCTCACCCAGTTTTTGCTCTATTTGCTTATTATGTCGTTTGCCGTAGGAGCTCTCGGAAGTCTTTGGGGAGACTTTATGTCGGCAGTGGGAGCAGCCAAGAGAATTTTTGAAATTTTAGATAAAACTCCCCTTGTTCAAAACAGCATTGGTAAAAAAATCGAGAGACTCACCGGCGAACTGCAATTTAAGCAAGTCGATTTCGCTTATCCGAGCAGACTCGAAACCAGTGTCCTCAAGGATTTCAATCTTCATTTAAGACCCGGTCAAACGGTGGCGCTCGTTGGCCCCTCAGGAAGTGGCAAAACCACCGTAGCGAGCTTGGTTTCAAGATTCTATGATCCGGTAAAGGGCCAAATCCTGCTCGATGGTGAAGACATTAAAAGTTTGGAGCCACACTGGATGCGTGGACAAATCGGCTTGGTATCGCAAGAGCCCATCTTAATTTCCTCGAGCATTGAAGAAAATATTCGTTACGGCAATGAGTTTGCCACCAAAGACGAAGTCATTTTTGCAGCCAAACAGGCAAATGCAGAAGAGTTCATTTTGAAGTTTCCCGAAAACTATTCAACATTAGTCGGCGAGCGCGGGATACAACTTTCTGGCGGTCAAAAACAAAGAGTCGCCATTGCCAGAGCATTGCTTAAAAATCCGAAGGTCTTAATACTTGACGAAGCTACGAGTGCTCTTGATACCGAAAGTGAAGCTTTGGTACAAGAAGCACTCACGCGCTTGATGAAAGGCCGAACAACCCTGATCATTGCGCATCGACTTGCGACCATACAAAATGCCGACATTATTTGCGTCATTGAAAATGGCAAAATCATGCAACTCGGCTCCCATCAAGATTTAATCAAAGAAGAAAAAGGAATTTACCGAAAACTAATTGAGCGCCAGCTCAGCCAAATTTAAAGGAGAATTTATGAGAAAAGTCCTAGGAACTGAAAATCTAGATGCAAAAGCTCACGAAGCCATCGAGAAATTTTATGCGGATATCGTGAAAGAAGTTGAAGGGGCCGTAAAGGCCAATAAAATAGTAGTTGTCGGAATGGCGCAAAACCCAGTGGTCACCAAAGCCAGAAAGAATTTAGATGGCGCCGGACTCAAATTTAAATACTTGGAGTATGGCAGTTATTTTTCAATGTGGAAGCCAAGACTTGCGGTAAAACTCTGGAGCGGCTGGCCCACTTTCCCACAGGTCTTTATTGATTCAAAGCTTATAGGCGGAAATGCTGAACTCGAAGAATATTTAAAGTCCGGCAAACTGAAAGCTTAGACTTTAAACGTAAGAGCCGCTGCGAATTTTATCCACAATGATTTTTTCAGGCGTCAAAGGATCGTTTGGATTGACCGCAAACAATGCCTGTTGCTCGCAGCGCAATTTATTTTTTACTAACCAGTTTAAAATATCAGCTAGTTTGCGGTTTTTCTTATCTTGAAAAAACGGATCATTTGCCAAAGCGTCTTTTGCCTTCTTAAGTGAGCGCGATTCAACCGGATCCTTTTCGCGCACTTCATAACAATCCAAATCATATTTTTTTACGTCTTCTGGCAAAACACCTAAGAAATGCACCGAGGGAGCAGAAAAGTCTGAGTTTCTTATTAAAGAAGCCGCCGAACCAGCTTTCAAAGTTCGAAAGATATTTTGTAAAGTATAGGCGTCGAGATCTCCGAAAAAGAAAATTGGAACCTTGAGTTCTGTCTGAATAAGTTTACACCAGCCACGCACGCCATTTGAAGGTACTCCTTGAGCACCCATGACAATACAATTATGTCTCTTGGTCATACCATTTGCGACGAGAGTTCCCGCCGTACCTTCGGACTCAACAACTAGACAGAATTCAATTTTCTTCTTAGCTTTCAATCTCAAAGCTTGAGGCTTATTTTTAGGCTGAAAAGGTGTGGTTCCGAGCGAGCTCAAATCGACCACCGCCTTATCACCATCAGGTAAGGTTTCAGTAACCACTAAATGCTGCGAGTAAGTTTGACCACCACGATCATTGGCAAAACAATTAAGCTCTTCGCGGTAAACTTCAAGCATATCACCTATGAAATCTATAATTGAATCGCTCTCTTCTTGCGCGGTGAAATCGAGCGGCTTTAGATTGGTTGAAGACTTCACCATACCTTTTCCGATGTAGTAAAGTTCGCGCTTGGTATTGACTGCGCCGGTCTTAATATTTCGCAGTAGTACTTCGAGCATGAAAACCACGCGGGCCATTTTTTGAACACTCGAGACATTGAGTTCGGTTCGCACTCTTTTACTTCCAGGCGTCAGATAACCCACTTTTGGATTGTAAAGAGAATTATCAAGCGAACACTTAACCGCCTCTAGAACTGGGCGATTTGAGTTTTCAAGTTCCTTCAACATCATATCGCAAAGGGCCTTGGCCTCAGCAGGAATATCTTTAGTTAGTTTTCGAATGCGAATGATTTTATCCATGAAATTGACCCTTTATTTCGATTTTTTCTTAGGAGCGGCCTTGGCCGTTGTCGCCTTGGCAGTCGTCGCCTGAGCTGCTTTTTCAGTGCTAGTTGTGGCTGACTTCTCAGTACTTTGCGCCACTTTCTCAGTCGATGACTTGCCTGTGCCCTTTTGTGTGGATTTTTCTTTCGAGTCAGAAGCTTCATCCGACTCGTCACCTGGTGCTTCAAAATCAGTTAACTCTTCACCGCGCTCAGCGGCTTCAAGCAATTCACTTTGCGAATGCCTTTTATCAAATTTGACTCCAGCTTTTAGAGCTTTTTCTTTAAGCGCTTGAAGTCTTACCTCAGCGACTGACAAATCTTTTTCAGCGTCGCGAGTATCCCGTCCAAGTAGTTTCTTTAGTCCGTCCTCTGCATTTTTCTTACGCGTTTGATTGGCGCCAGTAATGCGCACAAGGCCCTCAACTAAAATCGGACCAAATTGCTCAATATGGGCTAATTTTCTTTCAAGATCGGCTTCTTTATTTTCCTTGCGAATATGTCTTGAAAGCTGTTGCCCCGCTTGCATCAGTGTTCGTCTAATTTCTTCAATCAATTCGTCTGAGGCATCAATGGTTTCTTTCGAAGCATTCTTAAATTTAATAAATGGCGAAACCACACTGATGGCAAAAACATATGGCCCTGCCGGAATACTATCTTTACCCTGAGCCAATCCATAAGAACGCCAATTGACACTTTCAACTGCCTGCGTGATTGCGCACGAGCTTTTATCAAACTGAAGAGGTACACGATTGGCAAAACGTAAAAGCTGAATAGATTCATCCATACTTCCACGAGTTAAAAAACGCGCCAGCGCTACTTCGACCACTACTGGTTTGAAATCACAAATGCGAGGTTTACGTGTAACCACCGAAAAGAAATCGATATCACCTAATCGCATAATACTTTTTGAAAGTGCTTCTTCACCAACTGTCAAAACCGATTTAGTCGACGGACTTTGCAATTCAGCTTTTTGAATAACTTGAAAGGCCGCTTTGAACTCGCCCTCTTTCATTTTCATTACTGGCATATTGAGCAAAGACTTCGGCATACCAATCTTCACCAATTCCTTAACGGTCTGATCATTCACTCTTGAAAAACCGGTTTTAAGAAATTTAGAGAAATCGACTTTCCCAAAAAGATGAGCATGTGTCATGAATTCGCCAAGCTTCATCGTATGCGGATGTGGAAGTGTACTTTCAGGAATTTCTGGACAGACATCGGTGACACGCTTCACTTTTACCCAGTCTTGATCGACTACTTTATAATCCAAACTCATATGTGGATTCACTAATGTGGTGCCTTCAAGATAGGTCAATAATCCGCCGTCACCATTGAGTTGAATTCGGCCATCAATGCGAAACTCGACTCGCGTGCCATGAGGGCGATCCCAGTCAATGCTCTCTTTTTTCTTTACCACGCCTTTATTTGCTTTAATGTCGACATCTACTAGGCAGCTAATTGCCTTTCGCATATTTTTTTGAATAGTCGTTACTTGAACTCCTGAGGCATTGGTCAATTGTGCCCAAGTAGTCGCTGCAGAAATACCAATCCCTTGTTGGCCTCTAGAACATTGACCTTTACCAAATTTGCTTGAAGCTAAATATTCACCAAAAACTTTTGCAATATCATCGGGATCAATGCCTGGCCCATTGTCTTCAACTACGATCTTGATTAAATCGGTCGACTTTGAACTGCCTTCACCAATTTTAGTTATTGAAACCTTTAAGTCCGGCAAAATTGAATTTTCTTCGCACGCATCTAACGAATTATCGACTGCTTCTTTGAGTGTGGTTAAAACCGCTTTGAGAGGTGACGAAAATCCGACCTGTTGCAAATTCTTTGCAAAATATTCGGCGGTACTACTGCTGGTAATTTTTTTTGACACTGATCCTATTCCTTCTCGGCCTCTTTGAGACAGCTTGCCTGAAGAGCCTTCATGCTTTGAAAAATAAATTCAAATTACATTCAAGCGTCATTCTTCCTCTCATTTCAACAAAAAACTTTGAAACGCCCGAAATTCACACAATTTATCTGGAGCCTAGTTCTAAAATTTTTCACCAAAAGCTCGAGAAAAATTAGCGTGCGGGGCAAATCTCCTTGCAGGATAGTATCACATAGGTCAATAAAAAATTAAAAATGCCTTAAAAACCACTGCTTAAGTTTTTAGCTTTTTCTGGTTGATGCGGCGTTTCTGTGTTTGTTTGATTGTATCTGCTTGCAGTACTCTGCATTTGATATTGCTCACAAATCCGAAACGAAAGTAGATTTCTTATGTGTTTGAAAAATAGTTTTATCTTCACTCTCTTACTTTGTGTTTTGGCCTCTAAATCTCTAGGTGCCGAGCCTCAAGCCCCAATTCCTTCAGCTCCCGCGGCCGCCCCATCTCAAATGACACCTGCTTCAGCTACGGCGCCAGCAAATGATCCGAACAAATCCACAGGAATTTCAGCTAAAAGTCTGCTGGGCCTAGATAAAAAAGGAAAAAAAACTGCAGAACCTAAAAAAGAAAAGAGTGTTTTGAAAATTCCTGCGGACCTTAAAAATTTAATTGTTGAAGACTTAAATGCTGGCAGTGGCAAAGCTGCTGTAAAAGGCAAAAGTGTTAAGGTCAATTATACCGGTTGGTTTTTTGATCCCAAACAGCCGCAGATGAAGGGCTTTCAATTGGATACTTCCGAAGGCAAAGAACCCTTCGAATTTACTCTTGGAGAAAAGCAAGTGATCGCAGGTTGGGACGAAGGCTTAGTGAATATGAAAGTTGGCGGCAAACGTAAGCTCTATATTCCCGCCGATCTGGCTTATGGTAGCCGCGGAACTCGCGACGGAGTTGTGCCAGTCAATCAAGCCCTACTTTTTGAAATTGAATTGCTTGATGTCATGGATGAGAAGACAGTTTTAAAACAGTAATTTATCCGGCAGCCCCATACGTGAAGCAATGATACGAGTGATTTCGGTGGCGGTTTCTTCAAGCGCGCGTTCGGTAACATTGAGAACTGGCCATCTTTGATTTTGCTTGAAGAGCGCCTGCGCGAATTCAATTTCTTGTGCGATATAACTACTGCGGGCATACTCACCGCCCGGATCCTGACCAAATTTCTCGAGTCGATTCCGGCGAATTCGAGACAAACTATCGGGATCAATAATCAGTCCAATTATTTTTCGCTGATCAACAGTCGAAAGTTCCTGAGGCAAGGCCGTATTCAAAACCAGGGGAATATTGACAACCTTCCAACCTTTGTGACTTAAAAAAATCGAAAGCGGAGTCTTGCTGGTTCGGCTCACGCCGACCAAGATAATATCCGCTTCGTCTAAATCTGTGAGACATTTCCCATCGTCATGTTTAACCGTATATTCAATTGCTTCAATTCGCCTAAAATATCTGAGATCGACAGTATGAAGGAGTCCGACTTGATGTGAAGATTTAACGCCAAAATAAATATCGAGCTGGTCTAATAATGGCCCCAACAAATCAACGGCCTGCAAGCCCTTGCCGGCCGAGTATTCGCGAATTTTTTCGCGCAGCTGGGGCGAAGCCATGGTGTGAACGATAATCGCTTTGGCTTCAAACGCAGAGTCAATTAAAGATTCAACTTGATTTTCATTGCGCACATTTTTATGCCGAACTATATGAGAATCGACTTCGGAGTATTGCACCAAAGCGGCCCGAATCATGGTCGCTGCGGTTTCACCGGTACCATCTGAAATAATATAAACCGTCGCTTTTTTTTCTTCAGTCAAGCAGAGCCTCTTCAATCATTTCAATTTCGAACTCTGAATTTTTACTTCCCAATACTTTTGAAAATTCGCTAGCACTTATTTTTTGAGGCAAAAAAATACGTGCCTGCGTCTGTTTTAAATTTTGCAACAGCTTCAAACAGTTTTGCGCCCATTCGCCCACTGTAAGGTCGCGAAATGGAATTTGAATGGTCAATTGATTTGGCAAAAGCTTTTGGCTTGCAATCATAAGGGCCGCTTTTTTGCGATCAAAGCTCCTAACCCCTTTGGTTAATTTCTGAACGTCAATGCCCCAACTCGCTATCTTTTCTTGTGCTGACTCAGAAATCTTTTTTGGAGTATGAAGCTTTGCTCTTCGCAATTGAAAATTCAGATACCAATCTAGCTTTTGGGCCCATTTTGAACTTTCAAGGTCTGCGATAATCCACAGATTTGATCCACTCGAAAAAGCATCGGTTTGACTGTTCAATTGTTTCATTGATTCGAATTGAATCATTTTCTGATTGTAAACGCCAGTCCGACGCTAAAAAAGATGAAAGCTGCTTCCCAGCCGGCTCTTAAGTCTGTTTAAGCTCTTAAAGTCAAAGATTTCGCAATTTGATCAATGATCCCGTTTACAAAGGCGCCGGAATCAATGCTTCCATATAATTTGGCAATATCGATGGCCTCATTTATTATAATTTTTGGAGCAATTGGATTTGGACTAAAATGCATCTCAAATACGGCTACGCGCAGGATATTGATGTCTACTAAGGACATGCGACTGAGCTTCCAATGAGCGCTATGGCTTTGAATTACGGGATCAATTTCGGATTTGTGTTTTAATACACCTTCGCAGAGGTTTTGCGAAAAGCTTGCGACATCAGCCTCAACCTGAAAATCTTCAGAATACTGATTTAGCCACTCTCGAGGGGTCATTTTATTTTGAAATTCATGGCCAAACAAATATTGTAAAGCCAACTCACGCGCAGCACGCCTTGAACCCATGACCATCCTCTAATTCCAAAGAACTATATTATCCTTAAATCGAAGGCAGACATTAAGATATCAAACGAGCCGCGTCAATAAATTCATTCGATTTCTTTGTTATCGGCTAGAAATTATATTAGACCTCAATTGAAGTCAGGAGCCTATTATGAAGATGATCTCGAAAATTTCGGCACATTTGGCAGTGATTTTATTGATCTCAAGCACCCCTTTTCACGCAATTTACGCAGAAGAAGACGGCCTAGGTGCGGTTGACTATAGCGATAAATCAGAAAAAATCGAATCTACTCACGAAAAAGCCCCCCCTAAAAGTTTACCGACAAAAACCGGGCATAAAGCCGCAGCCAAATATATGGGGCAAAGACCTGAAGACTCAGATTCACGAGGTCCGGCGTCGATTGCAAAAGAATCTCATTATATGGCCGTGCATATCGGAACTTTTGTAGGCGATGACTCTTATAAATGGGGCTCTGAGCACGAAAGCAATATCGGAAAACTCAATATTGGAGTCACTTACCGTCTCGGCGAGTGGGCCAATGCTGCCGATCTCGACTTTCGCGCTGACTTTTCGACCTTCAACCTTGCTGAAGGTGCGGCCTCAAAACTCAGCTTATTACCAGTGGTTATTTTTCCCGATGCTTCAAGCCACTTTCCTCTTTATTTTGGAGCAGGAGCGGGGCCTGGTTTTTATTTAAAGCAAATTTCAGGGCAATCGCAAATCTCTTTTGATTACCAACTTTTTTTAGGCGCCCGCTTTTTTAATATATTAGACAGCACTGGTTTTTTTGTCGAAGCCGGCATTAAAAATCATTTTCACCTTTTATCTAACGGACAATACGACGGAAGCTTTGTTGCTATCGGCGCGCTGTTTACATTTTGAAAATACACCCCCCCCTCCTCACCGCAATTGCTCATTGCCTCGAACAAATTTTTGCTGAGGGTTATTACGCCGACAAAGTTATTGAGCGTGCCTTTAAAGCCAATAAAAAATGGGGCGTCCGCGATCGCAAATTCATAGCTGAAAATGTCTATGAAATCGTTCGCTGGTGGAGATTTATTTGGGTGGTTTTAGATGAACCCGTTAGCCTGACCGAGTACTCACTTAAAAAATTAGCGCTGACTTATTTTTATATTTCTAAAAAAGATCTTGAGGTCAATGCCTTTGTCGATGCCTTCCGATTAGACGAGCGCAAAATCAAAAACATAATTGAGAATAAAAACTTCACCGATGCCGAAACTCACTCGGTTCCGGAGTGGCTCTACAATCTAGGAAAAGAAGAGCTCGGAAATCGCTGGAATTCGATTCTTGAAGCGCTCAATTTACAGGCCCCAGTGATTATCAGAACCAATACTCTTCGCACCACTCCTGAGGCATTGAAGGCCAAATTAATAAGTGAAGAATTTGAAGTTCAAAGCCTCAAAAATCCACCCGGCGCCATGAAGCTTTTGCAGAGAAAAAATATTTTTCTTTCTGAAGCCTTTAAACTTGGTCATTTCGAAATTCAAGATGGCTCAAGCCAAATGATAGCCCCACTTTTAGATCTCAAGCCCGGAATGCGCGTAATTGATGCCTGTGCAGGGGCCGGCGGCAAGACCCTTCATGCGGCAGCCCTAATGAAAAATAAAGGCCGTATCATTGCTCTTGATATCCATGAAAAAAAATTGGCGGAACTCAAAAAACGGTCTGCCCGTGCCGGCTGTGATGTCATTGAAATGAAACTAATCGAAGGCAGTAAAACCATTAAACGCTTAGAAGCCACCGCGGATCGCGTTTTACTCGATGTTCCCTGCTCAGGACTCGGTGCTTTGAGGCGAAATCCCGACAGCAAATGGAAGCTCACTCTTGAGCGCGTTGAAGAACTTCGCCAAATTCAGGCCGATATTTTGCAAACCTACACTCCAATGGTGAAGCCCGGAGGCTTGATCCTTTATGCCACTTGCAGTATTTTGCCGAGTGAAAATGAACTGCAGGTCAAAAACTTCTTAGCCAATAATAAGAATTATAAGCTCGAAAGTGAAAAACACTTTTGGCCTGGAGAAAATGATTTCGACGGCTTTTATGCCGCCCAGATTCGCAGATTAACTTAGAGCGCGTCCTTAGATACTGGGCTGCTTGAGCGCGCGATAAAATATTTCACTGACATGCGAGTTTTGCTCTGTCTTACGTAAATAATAATTAATATTAATCGAATACTTGAGATCACTCACTTCAACATTGAGCAAACGGCCCGCACGCACTTGCTTTTTGATACTATGAGATGGCAGAAAGCCCCAGCCCAAACCACTCTCAACAACTTTTTTTACAGTGCCGACATTATTGCTCTCAAAAACTGGCTTGAGTTTAATATTCTGTCTCACCAATTCGAGTCGAAGCTTTTCATTGAAACTTGAGTTGCGTTCAGAAAATCGAACGAACGGCTTGAGATTCAATTCCTTCACCGTGATCGATTGAGGCAAGCCCATTTCTTTGTTCGAGGCAACCAGCCAAACTTCGTCTTTCATGAGTTCACGAACTTCGAGTCCCATTGGCTTCAATCCATACTCAGCTTCAACTTCTGGTAAAATGGCAGCATCTAATTCACCTTTTTCAAGTGCTTTGAAAATCGAAACTCCATCTTCATACATAAGGGCCATATTGATCTTGGCATTATGTCTTAAAAAAGTTCCAACTAAGGGCCCCAATAAATAAAGGCCTAAGGAGTTAAGGGTTCCGATTCGAAGCGATCCTTGTACGCCTTCACCGATCGTCTGAATGGCAACCTGTGCTTGTTGAGTAAGAGCAATAATTTTTTTAGCATATTCATATAAAAGCTGACCTTGAATCGTAGCACGAGCTTGGCGCGTGCCTCGTACCAAGAGCTCCACCCCAGTTTCTTCTTCTAAGTTGCGAATCTGTTGGCTGACAGCTGGCTGAGTAAGATAAAGTTTTTCGGCTGCAGCCGTCATGCTCCCTTCAGAAATTACGGTCGTAAACGTAACCAATTGCTGTAAATTCATCTGAAGTCCCCCTTAGAAATACGTGCTTAAAACTCAGCTGCACTGCCGGGCCGATTATTATCAAGTCTCACTCCGAAATCAAGTGAGTCTATAGAAGCCTCTTACTAACGACTCCCTGCACGACGAAGGTCTGAAAGCAGGACAAACGACAATATCAGGAATTTCAAACTATATTTTTGATAAATTCCTGTCACAATATAGACAACCCTATGAAAACATCTTGTACAATCAGCCTGTTTCTATTCTTTTCTAGCCTCTCTGCACATGGAGTGACCTTTCGCAACTCCTACGTCAGCTTTGAACTTCCGAATCGCTGGGGATGCGTGCTCGAACAAACCGAGTATGTATGTAGAGCGCAAACTCCCGGGCAAGAGAGCAAAGAAGCCGTTATTATCCTAACCGCTAAAGAGGCCGGGCCAGCCGACAATTTAGCGGCCTATGAGGCGCATTTGAAAGCTCCCAAACAAGTGCCATCGCTAACAGGTGTTCCGACAATGAGTCAGGTTGTGAGCCCTCCTAAGATTACCAATATTTCTGGCCAACCCTGGGTAGACGGGCTTCAACTGGGAAGTGAAATTCCAAATTATTATACTCGCTATATGGCCACACTTAAAGATCGAATCGGTATCTTGGTTACCTTCTCAGCTCATAAGAAATACTACAGCAAATACGCTGATGATTTTTTCAAAGCCGTCTTGAGTTTGAAAGTTCTTGTGACTTCGCAGAGTTTAAATGCCGCGACTGCCACTGGCACCGGCGGAGGAAACTTTGGAGCACCCATTAATATTTCGACTGATCCGAATATAGGAATCAATGATGAAGCCCCGCCTGAAGAAGGCTCTGGCTCCGGAACCCATTTAAAGCAGTCTTTGATGGCTTTGGGTTTTGTTTTGGCGGCCATCGGCCTTTATATTTATGCAAAAAGACCGGTTAAACGCCCGCCCAAGAAAAAATAATTCACGCCTAGATTTGAAAGATGTCTAATATCGAACACTTGCGGAGCCCACTTGCTTTGCGCATTTGAATATTGTGATTGATATTGAAAAGACCATAAATCTTCGATAAAACTGGTACCAGATGCTCAATGAACTTTATTTATTTCTCGACCAATTAGGACTCAATACCGCCAAAATTTTTGGAGCGGCCTTTGTAATTTCGTTTATTTTGGTATTGGCTATTCGAGAGATTTTTTCTTGGTTTATGAAAACTGGCACCCTTGCCAAGCAATTTTCTAAAATTTCAAATCGTCTCGAAGACATTGAAGGCAAAATCGATCAGCTCTCGAGCAACCGCGAATTTGATAGCCAAGATTCGCCGGCAACTTCTAGCCCTAAAAAACAGTTCGAAATAAATCACTAAGGGCCCGTCTAAAGCTTTCTGTCATTTGAATTCGCTTGCGGGCTTTATTTCCGGATTGAATTCCTTAAGTTGATCTTTGATTTCATCCGCTGGGCCATAAACTAAAATTTTGAGATTCTTCTCGTCAAAATATTTACGTATAACCAAGTTGATATCATTGGTTGTGGTTCGCTCTACATTTGAAATGTATTGAGATAAATAAGTGTCTTCAATTCCATAAAGCTTGAGAAGAATCAAATTATGAGCGAATTTTTCGGCGGTTTCAATTGCCGTAGGAAAAATTCCCTTCAAATAACCTTTTGCCATTTCAACTTCTTCTGGCGTGACCCCTTGATTGTGAAACTTTTTAAGCACTGCCAAAGTCTCTTCAATGGTTTTTCCGACACTTGTAACTTTTGTAAAGGTCGAAATTTCAAATGGACCACGATCGGCTTTGGCGTCAAAGCCAGAGCTAATTGAATAGGTCAAACCCAATTCTTTTCTGACCCGGTCAACTAAGCGGCTCGAAAAAGCGCCACCTAAAATGGTATTAGCAATTCTTAAATTTAAAAAATCCTCATTCGATCGCTTAATTCCAAAATTTCCGATGCGGATTTGCGCTTGAACCAAGCCCTTTTTGTCGACGATCAATGTCTTTAAGCCTTCGATTTTATCGGTTGCGGGGTAAACAATCGGGCTCAAATCACGCGCCTGCCAAGCGCCAAACAAAGCTTCCGCCTTTTGAATCAATTCAGGAGTGTATTTTCCGACTATAATCAAACTGGCATTATTGGGTCGATAAAATTTCAAATAATGTTGAATGATTTGTTTTTTAGAAATCTTCTGTAAGCTTGAAATTTTCCCCATGGCAGTATGACTGTAAGGATGATCTCCATAGAGATATTCGGCCCAGGCTTTTTCGGTAAAAGATTCAGGATTGTCCTCAGCCTTTATCGCATTGGCAATGAGGTCCTTGCGCTGGCGCTCAATTTCTTGGTTTGCAAAAGATGCTTGAGTGATGATGTCATGAAAAATTTCAAGAAGGGGTTCGGCATCTTCAGACAAACAGCTCGATGATAAAAAACTAAAGTCATTTGAAACGCTGGTTTCAAAATCAGAAGCAAGCATTGAAAGCTCAGAGGCAATTTGGGTGGCATTCTTTTTGGCCGTTCCGGTTTCAAGCAATTCGGCTACAAAATGACTCAAACCAGGAAACTCTTTCGGGTCGACGTTTGAGCCGGTTTTCAAGGTGAGCGAAAAACTCACGTAAGGCAGGCTGACATCATTGATCAAAACAAGCTTTAAACCATTCGGAAGTTCGCGCTCCTCATAGGCTCTGAGTCGAGCGTTTGAATTCAATTTACGAATAGTTGGCTTCATTCGATCGGCGCTGGCTTGCGGAGGGACTGCTAATTTATTATCATTCTTTGTTGAATTCGCAGTGCAAGCTGCCAATTGGGAAGTTATCAATGAAATCACGGACCAACGAACAAAAAACAAAAAGTTATTCATTTTAAGTTCCTTTCTTCTTAGACGCCGCACTCTGCTTACTTGTCTTGATAGGTTTTACGACAGCCACAATGCTTCGTTGCGGAGTTAAGTATTTGGCGGCAGCAAGTTTAATATCAAGTGCCGTGACGGCTTGATATTTTTGAAGGTCAGAAAAGAGCTGAGAAAAATCACCAAACAAAACTTCGTTCATTGCCAGTGCCTCTGCCTTTCCAAAAATGGTCTTCAAGCCATCCACATAAGATTTCATCACCTGTTTCTTAGCAACCTCAAGTTCACGTGGAGTCACCACCAAATTTCTCGGGCGCCACATTTCTGATATCACCACCCGGCTTGCTTTACGCGAATCGAGATTAGGCTTCAAACTTACATAAGTCTCAAATATACCGCCTTGTTGTAAGGTGTAATTATCGACATTTACAGAGGTCGCAATTTGATCTTTGTATACCAAGCGCTTATAAAGTCGCGAAGACGTGCCGTGTCCCATAATATTGGCTAAAAGATCAAGCGCATAAGACTCTGAACTACCCGCTTTCGGGACCGCATATCCGACCGCAACCGTTACATTTTGAATGGCTTTTTCAACCACTTCAACTCGTGCGATTTTTTGCTCTGCCTCGACAATGGGAACGAAGATCGGAATTTCTTGTGCCTTTAATTTACCATAGTATTTATCGACTAATTTTTTTGCTAGCAAGGGATTGAAGTCGCCGGCAATAACGATGACTGCATTGTTCGGAGCATAGTAGGTATGATTGAAGTTTTGCGCGCCCTTCAAATCAATATTATCTAGATCAGGCATATAGCCTATAACCGGCCAATGGTAAGAGCTCGATTTAAAGGCCGCACCAAAAAGCGTTTCTTGCAATACTCCAACTGGCGAGTTTTCGACTCGCATTCGGCGCTCTTCTTTAACCACCTCTCGCTCAGACTTCAAATTATCGTCTGAGATTTGCAAATTCTCCATGCGATCGCTTTCAACATCCATCACCAACTCTAATTTTGAGCTCGGTAGATTTTCGTAGTAGCCGGTATAATCGTGAGTGGTAAAGGCATTGTTGCTGGCACCATTCATTTGCAAAATATTTTCAAATTGATCGCCACTGTATCTTTTGGCTCCCTTAAACATCATATGCTCAAAGAGATGCGCGATTCCGGTGGTGCCGAGTTTTTCATTTTTAGAGCCCACTCGAAACCAGGTGTGATAGCTAATAATCGGTGTGCTATGATCTTCATAAAGTAAAACACTGAGGCCATTTGCAAGCTTATACTTTTCAACTTTGAAGCTAATTTGATCTTTAAAATCCGCACCTGCGGCAAATCCTATTGATGAAAATGTGATGAGCCCTATCGACAAAACAAATTTGGATAATTGCAAGCTGCACACCACAGATGTTCTCCTCTAAGTGAGATGGTCCAATTCAAACATCGGACCCAACAATTGTCTCTGTGATGGCGAGGGGATGTCAATTACTGAACTATAAATTTGTCAAAGAAGACGTCTTTAACCAGTCCGGTTTTAAGTGATTTATTTATTTCACTCGCTATTTCATTTTTCAAAAAGAGTTTGCCTTGAAGGCTTTCAAGTTCTGAAAACTCTTTCTTATTCAAGAGCGCCACGATCATATCACGTTCGTGCGAGACGTTTTTTACGATATCTTCAAAGCCGTCTTGATCAAGCATTTCAAGAGAAAGCTCCATGCGAACCACCTTCGGCGGCGTACCTGCAAGATTCACATTGAAGACTTCCATCCGATATAAAATTGGTCCCGTCACTTGGGCTTCGATCTCTGCTTTTTCTTTCTTGAGCGCCTCAAGTGTGGCTGGCTCGCGAACCGAAGGCGGCTTATAGCCTATTGTATTTTTATAAGTCAGAAATGCACCGCCACCCAATACACATAAATTGATGATCGCAAATCCTAGATCTGCAAACTTTGCTAAATTGAGTTTCTTTTTAGGGGCTGGAGCTTCGTCTGCCTTTTTCTCTTCGGCCATAAAACCTCACCTTAAAAGAGTCATATCCTACTAAGGGCCCACGCAAAAATAAGTGTTACAATTTTGCACAGGCACTAAGGTCTTATCGGACTTAAGTGAAGGCTCTTTAATAATAATCGACGCTCAAAAGCTCGACTTTGAGCCAAATTGAAGAAGAAACCAGCGCGCTTATTAATTTCTTAAAATCATATTATTTTGTCTATTTTCAATGCAGTCCAGCCAACTTGACAAAGCTCGGTTTAGAGAAAATCATTAAGAGATATGCCTAAACTATTATGTCTCATTCTTTCTTCTATCTGCCTATTTGGGGTCCAGTTCTCCCAAGCCGAAGAACCATCTCAATCTGAGAAGGCCGAAAAGTCAGAGAGGGTCGAGGCCACCTCAAAAATTCCTTCGGCACTTGTGCATTTTTTCACCAGCCAATATTATTCACCTTACGTTTTTTTGGTAGATAAAAAAGCCAGAGAATTAAGTGTCTGGGAGATGCAGAGTGATAGCCTTAAAAAAGTAGCCAATTATCCTGCTGATCTCGGAAAAAACGACGGCGAAAAGCGCACCAATGGAGATAAGAAAACTCCTAGCGGTATTTATTTTTTAGAAAAGAAGCTTGAAGGAAATGGCCTCGATCATAAGCTTTATGGTGATCGTGCATTCACCACTAATTATCCCAATTTTTTTGATCGCCTCGAGGGCAAGGGTGGCTCTGGAATTTGGTTTCATGCGGTTCCCGACTCTGTACCTCTGACCCGTGGTTCACGCGGCTGCGTGGTCGTTCGCAATGAAGTAATCAAAGAAGTTACGCAATATGTGAAGCTCTCAAGAACACCTCTGATCATTCAAGACGAGCTTGAATTATCTAGCCCAGAAGATATGAAAAAGCTCTCAGCCTCTGCGACCAAAATGATCGACGAATGGCGAAGTGCCTGGCAAAATAAAAACATCGATGAATATATCGCCTTTTACGACAATGATTTTTCATCCCAGGGAATGAATGTCAAAAAATGGAAGAGTTTTAAAACCGGACTCAATCAAACCTATAAAGAGATCAAGGTGAGCCTTTCAAGGCCCATGATATTTGCATACAAAAACTACGCAATCGCACGTTTTTTACAATCTTATCGTTCTGACCAACATGAAGATTTTGGAGAAAAGCTCATTTACCTCGTCAAGCGAGGCGATTCGTATAAAATTCTTGGTGAAGAATGGCAAATTGAAAATGATGAGCTGGCCAAATCTGAAGTTATTGTACCATCACAAGCAAGCCGCTAAACGCAGCTTTTACAAATGCTTAAAAAATTAAGAGAAAAATTAAGAGAAAAGTTAAGATTCGCTAGACGAAAACATATCCTGCTCGGAAACATCTTCGTTTAGTTCAAGACTAGCAAGGTTATGACTAGAATCTGGCAATTCACCAAGATATTTTTTGAGTTCGTCTTGGGTCAATAAGTTGCGAGAAATATTCCAATCGATCATTCGCTTATCAAACTTTAAATTCTCGATTTCTTTTTTGAGGCTCATTTTGGCTCCCTATTCAATTTGAAGATGCGACTATATTTCTTATTGCCGAAAAAGTCTTCATAAATCGTCTTGTGCGGCGGGCCCTCATTCAGGCTCTAGTTCCAGTATTTGGGGCCTTCTTTTTTCTTTTCGTTATTGATAACAAGCTTGAGCTTGCTGGTTTTTGACGAAGTTTTTTGCTTCGCTTTTTTCTGTTGAAGCTTCTTATTGAGAACTAAAAACAAATAACCCGAAACGACCCCACCCAAATGCGCCAAACTTGCGACTTCATTCCCAGCCACTCCAGTATTGAGAAGATTAACGACCTCAATCCCACCCAAGATCATCACAAAATGCTTCGCTTTCATCGGAAACATCATCATAAAATAGACAATGCGCTCTCCGAAAAGCATTCCATAAGCTAAGAGGAGGCCGAAAATAGCACCAGAGGCCCCCATTACCGGGGTCAATAATACCGTAACCGAGCCTCCCGAAAGCGCATAGACGAGTACGATCGTGACATAAATAAATGCCGCCCCAATAGCACAGACCAAATAGTAGGTTAAAAAAAATCGCGAGCCCCAGCGCTGCTCGAGTTCAGCACCCAGCCACCAAAGCGCTAGCAGATTCAGAATAATGTGAAATGGACTGGTACTATGTAAGAAAGCATAAGTAACCAACTGCCAAATGAAGAATTTTTGTAAAACTAAATTTGGAACCAGGGCAAAATAAGTCGCAAAGAACTGACCATTCAAAATGAAGCGATCAATAATCAGCTGGCCAATCAGCCAAATCGCAGCACATGAAATGACTAAAATTTTCACCACAGGAGTGAAAGGAATCATTCCCTGCATTGGACTTGAACCACCCCGATTGCCCAAGCTACTTACCTCTTATTTCTTTTTTTGAGGTTCACTAAGTTCAATCAAAACTCCCCCAGTTGAAGCCGGATGAATAAAAACGATTCGGCAATTATGAGCTCCCATTTTAGGAACTTCATTGATGAGTCGAATTCCTTTTGATTTCATATTAGATACCACTTCATCAATATTAGAAACCCTCAAACATATATGATGAATGCCCGGGCCTCTCTTCTCAAGAAATTTTTTAATGACGCTATCATCTGAAGTGGGCTCTAATAATTCGAGATTCGCCTGATTTTCTAGCTTGAGAAATTGCGTTCGAACTTTCTCGCTGGCTACTTCTTCTACGCCCAAGCTTTCAAAACCAAGGGCCTGGTAAAACTTCATTGCTGAAGCAAGACTTTCAACCGCAATACCGATGTGATCGAGCTCGTATTCAAATTTCATTCTAAAACCTCACTCTGAACAAACGGGGACTCAAGAAAAATATTTTTGTAAACGTGAATAAGTCTTTTCTAGATCCTCAACAATTACCTTAGTCTCGGCAATGAGCGGAAAAAAATTGGTATCCCCATTCCAGCGAGGTACGATATGAAAATGCAGATGATCCGGGATACCTGCTCCTGCATTTGAACCTAAGTTTGATCCCAAATTAAAAGCTTGCGGTTGATATTCTTCTTTAAGAGCGGCAATACATTTTCGAGTTAATTTATAGATTTCACTCAATTCATCATCTCTCAAAGCCAAAAAATCACCTTCATGTCTTATTGGAAGAATCAAAAGATGCCCCGCATTGTATGGATACTTATTCATTACCACTTGAGCGAGAGCATTCTTATATAAGCACAGACTTTGAGCTTCAACCGGCCCAGTTGCCGTCATACAAAAAACACATTCTTTTTTGTGATTACTTTTATCAGACTTTACATATTGATAGCGATCGGGCCTAAACAAAACATCCGATTTTCTAGGCCAATCCACTTTAGTATTTGAGCTTTTTTTTGATTGAGCTGTGCTTTTTTTTCGAGTTGGAGTTTTGCTTTTCTTTGAAGTTTTACCCATCTCAATTTCCCTACTTCGTATCAGATCGGCGTTGTGAATTTGAGATAAATCGAGGCGCGGCAATCGAGACGACCGAGCTGTAGTAATCTACAGCGCAGGAAGATCGAGAGCGCCGCAACGAAGAGTTAGCTCAAAGTCGCAATGCCCATTGTTGGCTGTCTCACGAGTGAGACAGCACAAAAACTACTCGTCTTGTTTGATGCCTTTGAGGGCGTCGCCAAATAGATCCCCAAAACTTGTTTTCGAAGTTGAAGTTGCTTTTTTCACATAATCTTCAACATCAGCTTTGGTTTCTCTTAGCTTCACTAATTTAGCGCTGAGCCCGATTTTACGAGCTTCTTTATCGATTGTGATCACTTCAGCTTTCAATTCATCGCCAACTTTAACGGCGTCTTCTGGCTTTGCAATACGCTCAGTTGTGATTTCACTGATATGAATAAGACCTTCGATATCACTTTCAAGCTCAACAAATACTCCGAAGTCAGCAGTTTTAACAACTTTAACCATGTGCTGAGTTCCAACTTTGTATTTAGAGTCAATATTTGCCCAAGGATCACTCTCAAGTTGTTTAATTCCAAGCGAGAATCTCTCATTTTCAATATCAACGCCAAGAACAACTGCGCGGATATTTTGGCCCTTGGTAAACATTTCGGAGGGATGATTGATGCGTTTTGTCCATGAAAAGTCAGAAACGTGAATCAAGCCGTCAATGCCTTCTTCGATACCAATAAAGATACCAAAGTCAGTGATTGATTTTACTTCACCTTCAATGATGGTTCCTGGTGAATAACTAGCTTTAAGCTCAACCCATGGATTTGCTTGAAGCTGTTTCATGCCCAAAGAAATTCTGCGATTTGTCGTGTCCACTTCAAGTACAACAACTTCAACTTCATCACCAACATTTATGATTTGTGAAGGATGTTTCACTCTCTTTGTCCAGCTCATTTCACTCACGTGAATAAGACCCTCAATGCCTTCGTTGATTTCAACAAATGCACCATACTCAGCTAGTGAAACCACTTTGCCTTTGAGTTTGGTTCCCGGAGGATAAGCTTCTTTAGCTGCTTCCCAAGGATCTTTTTGAAGTTGTTTTAATCCAAGACTTACGCGCTCGCGCTCATTGTCATATTTAAGTACCATGACTTCAATTTCGTCGCCCATATTGATGATTTCGCTAGGATGTTTTACACGTCCCCAGCTCATATCTGTAATATGAAGAAGACCATCCATGCCGCCGAGGTCAATAAAGGCACCGTAGTCGGTAATGTTTTTAACAATACCCATTACGCGCGATCCCTCTTTCATTGCATCTAGAGTTTGAGTTCTGAGATTTTCACGCTCTTCAGCGAGAAGTGCACGTCTTGAAAGAACGATATTGCCACGTTTTTTATTGAACTTAATAACTTTGAATTTATATTTTTTGCCAATGTAGATATCCATATTGCGAACCGGTCGCAAATCAATTTGGCTACCAGGCAAGAAGGCCTTCACACCGATATCAACACTGAGTCCGCCCTTAACTTTGGCGATTACAGTTCCCTCGATGAGCTCTTCATTTTCAGCCGCTCTAGAAATATCGTTCCAAGCTCTGAGCATATCGGCTTTGTCTTTTGATAAGACAACCATGCCGTTTTCATTTTCAATGCGGTCGATATAAACTTCGATTTGCTCGCCTGGCTTCACTTGTCGTACGCCATCGACTACTCGAAATTCATTTACTGGAATCAAACCCTCAGACTTATAATTGATGTCTACTAAAACATAGTCGGTTTGAACTTCAACGACCGTCCCTTGGACAACATCGCCAACTGTAAAATCTTTTTCTAGAATTGAGGCCTTAAAAAGATCATCGAATTTTTCTTTCGTGGCAGCAGCGCTCATCGCGCCGGCATCTTTTTTAAGAACTTCTTTATCGGCCTGCTCAAGCATTGCAAGAATTTTTTCTTGCTCGAGCTGCGCCCTCGTCAGATTCACCTTACCAGACTTCGTTTTTGTTTTTGTTTCAGACATCATAGGGTTTGTTTCTTCCTCCTTTGAGAAAACCTACTTCAGCAAGTTTTCTAACCCAAAATTGACCCATTACTTTTTTTCAAAGAGACAGGCTTATCAAGAGCTTATTTATTCCATTCGCAAATATTATGGCGAGCGGAGTACTCATTTATAGGGGGGGCCATTTGAAAGTCAAAGGGAAAAGGCCAAATATAAGAATAGTTTTCAATAAATGTAGAATCTTAGCGCCCATTGGGATGTCACGCGCGAAGTGTTGCCGATATCGAGGCCTGCTAACTAGGGGCCCTCGCTATTTTAACTTTAATGTCTTTCGCACATGATCTTCGACCTTTTTCACCACAGCCTCAAAACTCATCTCTGAGTTGTCGACCACTAGCGCATCTGGCGGAATTTGCAGCGGCGCCGCTTTGCGGCTAGAGTCTTGCTGATCGCGAATTTTTTGAAGATTAATGGTCTCATCGACACTTTTGCCTTCATCCCTGGCCCTTCTTGCTGCCCGATCCTGTGGACTTGCGGTCAAATAAATCTTAACCTGGGCATACGGAAAGACCACGCTTCCACAATCTCGTCCCTCAGCAACCAGCCCCTTAACATTCAAAGCGCAGCGCCGTTGAGCATCTAAGAGAGTTTGCCTCACCAGCGGGTACTGGCTTATCGTCGAAGCCATATTCCCAATATTCTCGCGAAAAATTTCTTCAGTCACATCTTGACCCTTTAAAAAAACATGGGTCATTTTTTCACTCATTTGCACCGACCAAATGGCTGACAAACTCAACGAGGCCATCTGTTCTTCGTCACGTATATCAATTGCTTCAGCGTCGGCGACAAAGGCCAATCCGCGATAAAACGCTCCCGTTGAAATCCATGCAAAGCCCAGTCTTCGGGCCAACTCACGACTTAAAGAAGACTTACCACTTGCCGCCGGGCCATCGATACTAATTACCGGGGCGATCGGTCTTAATAAATCGCTCAAAGCTGAACCCCCAAATCGGTGTGCTTTTTTACTGCTTTTTGTATTTCAAAGCTCTCATGATCGAGTGAACTACTTATTACCTTCTTAAGCGCTGCGATGGCGGCCTCATTTTCATTGGCAAGTCCGACACTCATTCGGAGATGTTGTGGCAAATGATAAGCAGAAAGCGGCCTCAAAATGACACCCTCTCGCAACAATTCTTGATAAACTTTTTCGCCGTCCTGACCTGTATCAAATAAAACAAAATTCGCTTGAGAGTTTGAATAAGTTAAACCCATAAGATCGAGCTCTTTATAAAAATAATCGAGCCCTTGCCAAATAGTAGCTTGAGACTTTTTAATATATTCATTGTCGTCTAAAGCAGCAATGGCCGCCACCTGAGCTAAGCTGTTAACATTAAACGGAAGCCGCATTTTATTTACCAAATCACAAATCATTGGGTGGGCCATTAAAACTCCCAACCTTAGGCCCGCTAAACCATAAACTTTACTTAGGGTTTTAATAACCACCAGATTTTGGTTTTCTTTCAATAATTCAATTGAATCCGGAAAATCAGGAGCTCTCACAAAGGCATCATAGGCCTCATCCAAAACCACAACGACATCCGGGAACTGCCTCATTTCCCTAAGAAAATTTTCAATCTGACGATGATTCAAATAAGTGCCGGTTGGATTATTTGGATTGGCTAAAAAAATCAAACGCGCGCGTTCTCTTTGGGGATGATAGTGCAACCATTCAACCATCGCAGACAAATCGATTGAATATTTTTGAGTCATCGGAATCTCTATTATTTCCGCACGACTAGCCCGAGCACGCAATTTATATGCTGCAAACGAGCAATGGCTAGTAAGAACTATTTCTCCGGGAGAGCAGAAAATTCGAGAAAGAAAATCAATAAGCTCATCTGAGCCATTCCCAAAGCAGAAAAAGCTTTCCGGAAGCTGATATTTCTTGGCACAGGCTCTTCGCAAATCATAGCAGTTTGAGTCAGGGTACAAATTGAGCTCATTTAAACTCTTTTGAATTGCAGTGACCGCAAATGGCGAAGGTCCCAATGGATTTTCATTACTTGCCAATTTGTAAACTTTAGAAATTCCAAATTCGCGTTGAGTTTCCTGAATTGGCTTTCCTGGAATATAAGGGGCAAGTGACTGTATGTCCGGTGAAACTTTCAAGTGGATCCCCTTCAAAAAGATTGAAAAATATCTTTTAAGCCAATAGAGTGACTCGTTCTGATGCGACTAAACCCTAATCTCAGGCCAAAAGCATCAGCAGCCTAGCAAGCCTCGGGGATATGTTCAAGATGCTGAATGCTTTAAGTTTGAATGTGGGTGAGTTTTTTGCTGAAAGCAGCACAAATAAATCTTGGCTTATTAATAAAAAAAGTTTGACGGATGGCGTTCGGGAGTGTCTTCAGGAAAAATCAGCTCAAGGATGGTCGGATAAAGATCCCATTGAAATTCAGTTTTTCGTCTCTCAAAGCGCGAGTCGACCATTTCCCTTTCACTTTGACCGGATCGCTTTTTTTGTATCTTCGGGCTTTGAAAATTTGCTCGAGCTGACCGCGCCCAAATTTTATAAGAATGGTGCACGTCTTGGTAAGACGCTCAATATGACGTCCCTAGAGGATGTTACTTTTGGAATCAATGAACGCAGCTCCGCTGACGGCAAGGTGCTCAAAGGAGTTGAAAATTCAGATCTCGAATTTCTTTTGTCAAAACTTCAACTTCTCGGAATTCAGGACATCGCAATTGGATTTTTACATTCCAATTTAAATTCTGAGAATGAAAAAAAGGCGGCTGGTTTTTTCAGAGAAAAAGGCCTAAGAGTTTACTGCTCTTCTGATGAAAAGCCGCACTTGAATGAAAATCATCGCTGGCTAAACGCGCTCTTAAAAGCGCGAATGAAGCTCCGCCAAATTCAAGTTGAAACTCAACTTTTAGAACTTAAAGAGCAATATCCGGGTCTTGAGTTGAAATGCCTGAACTCCATTGAAAAGCCGCAGTCGATCGCACAATCTAAGCTCTATTCAAGCCTTTTGAATCGCAGCTTTATTGCCGAACCTTTTGAGGCTCATCTTCACCTCGGACTCGAATCATTTGTTCTGTCTAACTCTGAGGGCGACTTCGAACTTGAAGTCTCAGCTTCAAATATTATTTCAAGTGGGTTCTTTAATACGCCCGAAATTTTGCAAGAAAAGTCCTCATTTGATCCTGGCCCCATGATTATGGGAAAGTCATTTGTTCCCTGCCTCATTGATTTTTTATTCGCGACAGGCCTCCTCACAAACCTTGAAAATATTGGTCTGACTTCGCTTGTTGCTGAACGGGCCAAGCCACGCATCCTAGAGGCCTTGTTGGCCTTGATTCGAAACAATCAAGAACGAAAACATATCGACATTCAAAAAGAACATCAGAGTATCGAAAAAATTATGAGTTATCGCATTTGGAGTGAGCTCTTAAAGCTCGCTCATTTCAAGCGCCTTAAAGTCACTGGCCCTTTAGCCGAAAGCTGCTTAAAATTCCTTAAAACCTATCGCCCCAACAACATTGAGGTCACCTTATGAACACCTCACCTCAAGAAGGCGATCTGAGTTTTTCAGTTCAGTGGAACAAAGCACTTAAAATTTTATTTGCTGAGTTCGCGCCGGCAGCACTTACAAGTATTCACGGCTCCCCGGTTCATATTGAGGCTTTGAACGCATCCGATTTAAGCCTCTCTGCGTGCGCTAAGTTTTGTTATCAATATTTAAAAATGAAAAGTGGTGATTTGGCAATTGTGAATGACCCATCTTCTGGTGGCAGCTCACTTGATGAAATCTGTTTAGTTAAAGCGATTTCACTCACCGGCAAAACTTCTTCAGATTTGACTACCGACTTTTTAATTTCGCTACGCTTTCGTATGGGGGGTACTAGTGATGCCTCTTCGCCTATACATAGCCTCCGAATTCCCCCTACGCCAATAGCGATGAAGAATGTATTAAATCAAGAAATTCTGTCCGCGATTGGATCTCATCCAGGTACCTCCCTGCAGTTTTCAGAAAGCTTGGCTCTGCAGGTTGAAAAGCTCCAAGCACTTGAACAGCAATTATTGAGAATCAAAAGCCTACCCGGATTGAATTTTAGTGCCGATCAGCTTGAACTCTATTTTGACTCCACCAAAAAATCTCTGCTTTCTTGGATTTCGAAAAATTTATCAAATGGCGAATTTCACTTTCAACACAAATTGATTACCGGCGAAACCATAAAGCTTAGAATTGAGTGCAAAGAAAATGAAAATATTTTATTCGATTTTATAGGCACGAGCCATTCAGAACACTTTCAGCTAACCGAGTTCATGAGCTTTTCTGCGTGTTTTGCCGCTCTCACTTCGCTTTCAACTTTTGAAATTCCGGCAAATCAAGGGAGCTTTTCCGCGCTGCAATTGCGAACGCCTCAAAATTCGATGTTGAATGCAAGACAAATTAAGAACACCTACTTGGCAAGTCGCACCCACTTCAAAGAACTATGTAGTTTCTTGCGTTCTTCGCTGCTGAAGCTGGGTCGTTCAGGTAAAAATTTTGCAAGCGATTCAGAAGGAATCGGTCCTTGTTCAATTGCCTTTGACTCCAAACGCATTTGGGATTTTGATTTGCCAGGCGGCCAAGGCGGAAGCAGCGAAAGAAATGGCGAAACTACGCATTCCCTATGGTCTCATGAAGCCTTTGCAAATCGATCAATATTTGAGAGTTTTTCTGTCGAAAAAACCGAGAAGAACTTCGCCTTGCAGTTTCAAAACCTGAGTAAACATACACATATTTCAGGTAAAGGCGTGCACACTGGCGGTGCAGGAATGCAGCTTAAACTATTGGTCTTATCTGAGGCCGAGTTGAATATCTTTGCGCCCAATTTAAAAACTCGCGCTGCCGGCCAATCCGGAGGAAAAGCCGGAGAAAAATCTGAAATCACTGTCGAATTTGATGAGGTCAAAATCGAAATAAATGCAAGTCACAAGCAAAAGCTATTAGCCAAAACGCTTTTGCGCTTATCATCTGGTGGTGGTGGCGGATGGGGCGAAGAGAAAATTGAAGAGGATGATTAGCCGCTAGGCTTTAGTTGAAGTGACCGATCGACAACCAAGAGTTTTTTTAAGTTGCTCTTCGATTTCGAAAATATGTTCATTGCTAGTGGTTTCAACCAAGAGATCAATTCGCGTTTCTCTTAGGCCCAGCTCAGGCGAAACTCGATCATGATAAACTTCTAAAATATTGGCTCGGCGTTCGGCCAAAACACTGGTGAGTCGACTTAAATTTCCGGGGAGGTCATCGACTATAACAGAAATGCGAGCCAAGCGATGCGCAAGCCTTTGTCCACGCTCGATCACTTTTGACACAATATTCAAATCAATATTACCGCCACAGAGTAGTACACAAGAAGTCTTGCCAAGAGGAATTTTACGAGCCAACACAGCCGCAAGCCCCGCCGCGCCTGAACCTTCGGTCACACTCTTTGATTTCTCTAATAAAAAAACGATGGCGCGCGCAATCTCATCATCACTCACCTCAAAAATATCATCTACTAGCTTTGAAATATAAGTTTCACACATCAGTGGAGACGCATTTTTAATCGCAATCCCCTCTGCAATAGTCGATATTTTTCGGTTATTTTTTTCGGTCAGTGCTTCTTTTTTAAAGAGCTGCCGCATATTGGGAGCTTGATCTGAAACGACTCCAAAAATTTTTATATTTGGCTTCAAACTTTTAAGTGCGGTGGCGATGCCACTGATAAGGCCACCGCCCCCTATAGGAACAACTACTGAATCAAGCTCGGGCAATTTTTCAAAAATTTCAATTCCGATGGTCCCTTGGCCTGCAATGATTTTTTCGTCCTCAAAGGGGTGAACAAAAGTATAGGACATTTCTTTTTCAAGCTGTAGGGCATGTTGATAGGCCTCATCGTAGACCTCGCCATGCAGAATGACTTCTGCACCGTAACTCTTGGTCGCATCTATTTTTACGGTCGGAGCTGTTGTGGGCATGACAATATGCGCTTTTACATTGGCCTTTTGAGCAGCTAGCGCTACGCCCTGCGCGTGATTTCCGGCCGAGCTTGCAACAACACCGCGCTGTTTTTCCTCAGTTGTTAGCGAATTCATTTTATTAAGTGCGCCTCGAATTTTGAAGCTTCCGGTGACTTGTTGATTTTCAAATTTAAAATAAAGTTTGGTTTGGCCGAGCTCCTTAATAGGCGGCGCTGCTTTCATTGGAGTCTGCTCAATGAAGCTTTTAATAACTTCTCGAGCGGCTTGAATATCTGCAAGATCAATTTTTTTAAGATTTTTGTTTAGCTTTTTAATGAAAGTCTCCTTAAAAAAACACGGCCACTGATTTCATCTGAGTCACCACCTACCAATAACTCGTAAATCCGCGAATTGGCAAATAGCATTCTTTGATTTCGGGTCGAGGTTCATTATCACTAAAAATCGGTGTTTTTTCATCGTTGAAAAACAAGAAAGGCACAAAATCTTTTTGACAGTGCACGCATTGAGTGAGGTCACTCTCATCTTTACAGAGATTTTGGGTCAATTGATTGCATATATGACAACGTCTAAAATACAGCTTAAGAGCGGGGGTCATTGTTCACTCCATTGCCGCAAACATAAAATTTTATCAGACGACGAATACGGATTTCGCACGCCCGCAAATTATTGTTTGCGACGATTCAAATGTCTTCCCCACAGATTTTTTTTAGAATGAATCAATTGCTGATTCGTTCACGCTTAGCCCTGAAACGAAATCTACAAACTCACAGAAAGCTTGTTTGCCAAGCACCTTGCCCACTGTGCTCGCTATTTAGTTATTCTATATGAAAGGCTTGTTGAAAGCTATTTTTTGAAAACGCGAAGATCAAATTTTAAAGTGTCGCTTTTTGGCTCAGGTAGAGGTTCATGATTCTGTTGAGGAATCAGCGTAATTGACTAATGACTTTACGCAAAATGGCTTCAAATCAGGGATCAGTTTTAACGGCAGCTGCGGCAGTTAGCCGTTTGGCAGTTTCGGTGGTCTGTCTTCAGTGTGTCAGCTTGTATAGGCAAGCGCCCAATTGATCTGACAGTGGATGAAGCTCAATGAGCGAATCTTCCATATCTATTAGCGCTTGAACTTCACGAAGGCTTGCAAATGCTATTACATAGAATCTCTTTCTCTCTTTTGGTGATGTTCTTGCGGATCCTTCGGCCAAATTCAATACGACGCTGCTTGCGGCCCTTTCGAGTTGATCTTTTAGAAAGTACGGTAGCTTTTGACCTCTCGCTTTTTTGTAGAGACTTAGAGCCAATTGATAAGATCTGAAATTTGACAGCATAAATACTCCCTTTTTTATTTTTGTTTGCGTCGTCGTGAGACTTGGGACCCAAACAAAAATAAAAAAGGGAGTATTTATGCTTAAGAATTTTCGTTGTTATCAATTGGCTCTAAGTCTCTACAAAAAATGTGAGCAGATCAAAACTAAGGCCTACATAAAAGATCAACTCGAAAGAGCAAGTCTAAGCATAGTGCAATGATCTACAGATTAAAGACAAAATAACATTGAAATTAGAGGTGCCGGATCCAGACGCTGATTCTGGATCGGCTTCCGCTGACTGAATTCAGTTTGCCTGACCCCGAAGTTTTCTGATGCTTTCTAAATTTTTACTTTTGCAATTTGAACTAAACTTTCAATCTTAAGCGAGGCGCCGCCAATTAAAAATCCGTCAATTTGATCTTGGTCAGAAAGCTCTTGAGCATTTTCTGGTTTAACACTGCCGCCATATAATATCGGAGTTGCATCAGCACCTTGCTCCCCCATAATGTCCTTTAGTTCATTTCTCAAAATGAGATGCGCCTCTTGCGCCTCTTTGCTGGTTGCAACTTGTCCGGTGCCAATTGCCCACACGGGTTCATAGGCAAGATAAAACTTTTTCTTCGGATCAAAAAGTTTAAGTGAGTTTCGAAGTTGTTCAGTGATGATCTGAAAAGTCTTTCCGGATTTGCGCTCTGAAAGACTTTCGCCAACACAAATCATAGGGGCCAGACCAAGGCCCTGTGCCGCTTTCACTTTTTTTGCACAAAGTTCGTCAGTTTCAAAAAACAAAGTTCTTCGCTCGCTATGGCCGATCAAACAAATCTGTGCACCCATCTCCTTCAGGACTTTTGGCGAGTTTTCGCCGGTAAAGGCCCCTTCGCTTTCATAATGAATATTTTGCGCGCCCCAAAGAATGGGTGTTCCCTTGAGGATCGTTGCTACAGCGGCCAAATTCATCGCAGGAACAAAAAATAAATTTTGAACTTTATTTGAAAAGTCTTTTTGAAAGCTCATAAATTCATTCAAAAACTTTTCAGACTCAAGAGGACTTTTGAACATCTTCCAGTTCGCGGCGACTACAAAGCATTGTTTTTTTCGCATCATTTGCTCCCCATTTTTATCCGAACTATAAATGGAACTAGACTCAGGTCGTGAACGAGAATAACAAATCCCAATTATTTACTCTTTTTGAGAATTCTATGAGACTTCTCTCGCATTTGCAATTTTCAATTGAACAAGTTTGAGTTGAAAAAAGTTAATGTTTGTCTCACTTTGGTCTGTTACACTATTTTTGGTAATCGAGCTCTGGTTTAAATATAAAAATGGGCAGCAATGAATTCAAAAGCACCGTTTGCAGGAACTTACATTTATTTTTTGCTAGCATTCGTTGGCTATGCAACTGCTGACTTAGCCATTTTGTCTTTTCGGGATCAAATGATTCCGGCAAAGGGCCCGCCCCCAGCACGAGTTAAGTTTCGTCAAACCGGCGCCGGATCCGATTTAGCTTCGTATAATATTATTACTCAAAAAAATATTTTCAATTCAGACGGCAAAATTCCGGATGCCTTGGGCGCCGATTCAAATTCGAAAGCACCGGCTGACGCGCCTCCGGTCTTATCAAGCTTACCACTTGGCCTGGTGGGTACGTTGGTGCATGCCGACCCTGCCCGCTCGATTGCGACGATTGCACTTAAAAATAAAAATGAAAATCAAAGTTTCGCAATCGATGATGAGATTGAGGGAATGGCAAAGATCGTACACGTCGATCGCAATAAAGTTGTTTTTCGAAATTTAGCTATCGGTCGGCTTGAGTTTATTGAAATCAAACAAGATTCAAAGCTCAACTTTGGCGTGAGTAAACCCAATGTGACGGGTGAAGTGGTTCATGAATCTGAAACGGATATGTCCATTACCAGGACCGATGTCGATCGTCTCACCAATAATCTCTCAGATATTTTGCAGCAAGCTCGTGCGGTACCCCACTTTAAAGGCGGCGCTATTGATGGCTTCACAATTGTCGACTTACAAAAGGGTAGTATTTTTGACAAACTCGGGATCAAAGCCGGAGATGTGGTCAAGGCGGCCAACGGTGAGCCCATTGATAGCGCAAGCAAAGCACTGCAATTGTACAATGATTTAAAAACGGCTGGCTCTATTCGTTTAGATGTCGAACGTGACGGCAGAGGCGAATCACTGAACTATACCATTCGATAATTTTTTATTTTGCGAACCAAGGAAGGTACACAACATGAAATTACATTTCTCAATCAAGCTGGCGCGAGCTATCTTACTGTCATTGACGCTCGTACAAATCAGCAGCGTCAAAATGGTATCCGCTCAAGCTCCGAGCGATATCGACCGCCTTTTTGATGATGAGGATGATGAGGCTCCAGGACAGCAGCCCCAAGGTCGCTTTCCTCAGCCACCACCCCCTCCACCAGCGCAACAAACGCAACCAAACAATCAAGCCGATACTGGAGGCAATAGCGCGGGCTTTCCTCCAGACAATCGTGGCGCAAATCCAAGCACGACGACAAGTACTTACTTGCCTAAAACCGGGACGCCAAAAAAGAATCCACCAACGACTCCGGCTGTACCTGTTCAAGCCATGAATAAAAAGCCAATCAAAGATGCTTCGATTGAAGAAATCACCAATGAGAATTATCCAGATGAGATTGAGAGCTTTGATTATCCAAACGCCGAGATCACCGACGTCATCAAAGCAATCAGTGACTTGACAGGAAAGAATTTTATCATTGATTCGACCGTGCATGGTAAAATTAGCATTGTGGCCCCAAGTAAAGTGACTGTGGCTGAAGCCTATAAAGCTTTCTTAGCTGCACTCGCGGCCAATAGTTTTACTGTGGTTCCCTACGGAAAATTCTTAAAAATTAAAAGCTCAAAAGCAGCTAAAAACGATAGCATCCCGACTTATTCAGGAGCCTACTATCCAACTTCTGATGTTTTCGTAACCAAAATTATTCATCTCAAACACATTTCCGCGGATGATATCAAAAAGAACTTAGGCATTCTCTCAACTCGCGACGGCGATGTTGCTCCATATGCTCCAACGAATTCATTGATCATCAATGACTACGGTTCAAACGTTGATAAGATCACCAAAGTTATTGAAGAGCTTGATAAACCGGGCTTTGATGAACAGCTCGTTGTGCTACCAGTAAAATATGCCAAATCCAAAGAGCTTGCAGATCTTATCAATGCCATCATCAATAAAGACCCGACAAAGGGCGCACAAACTGGCGGCTTCGGAGTCCCACGCTATCGCGGAAACGGAATGCCCGGGCAACCTGGCGGCAGCAATGAAAACTTATCTCTGGTTATGCCTGATGAAAGAACTGGCGCGCTCATTGTTGTCGGAAACAAAGCAGGCGTCGACAAAGTTCGCGCTCTCGTTCGCAAATTAGACTACAAATTAGATCCAAGCGAAGCCGGGGTTTATGTTTATTTTGTAAGGTACGGTGAATCTGAAAAAATCGCGCAAACCCTCAGCGGTGTTGCTAGTGTCAGTGGTGCCGCCGCTAGCACACCAGCTTCGCCCGCAGGTGGTTTTAGCGGCTTCAATCCGCCAGCTTCGAAGCCAACCGGAAATAGCATTTTTGGTGGAGATGTTAAGATTGCAGCTGACAAAGCAAATAACTCACTTGTGATCACTGCCAGCAAAGTCGATTATGAAATCATCAAAAGAATTCTTGCAAAAGTAGACGTACCTCGCGACCAGGTTTTTGTTGAAGCCATCATTATGGAGATGAGTGCAAGCAAAGCCAATCTCTGGGACTCCAATATCGTCAAATTTCAAACCGCAACCGATGCCAATAACAATCAAGTCGCAAGCCCTGCGCGCGTTGGTTATGGCGGCGGCAATCTAGGCAAATTGATTGATCCCACACAGCCAGGTGCGATTTTAGGATTTGGTGCCGGAGATACTCTGAATCTCACCCTAAATAACCAAACCTTTCGCATTCCGTCTCTTTTGGCCTTGGTAAGCTTTCTGCAAACACAATCTCAAGGCAATATTCTTTCAACTCCCCAAATTTTGGCACTCGACAATGAAGACGCAACAATTGAAGTTGGATCTCGAATCCCGATCAGTCAAACGCTCTCAACAACAGCAAATGGTCAAACCACCGCTGCTCCCAATTTAGAAGACGTCAATATTTCACTCAAGATCACACCACATATTTCGCCGGATTCAGATCAAGTCCGAATGAAGTTGGTACAAGAAGTAAAACAACCTACTAATACCCAAGCACTTGCACAAAGCTTTGTTGGCAATACAACCGTTATTGCAAAAAGAAAGATTGATACTAATATTGTTATCAATAGCGGCGATACTGCGGTTTTGGGCGGACTCATCCACGATGAGGAGAGCGTTCAAGAACAGAAGGTTCCGGTATTGGGCGATCTACCCATTCTTGGTTGGTTGTTTAAAACGAGTGTCGTTCGAAAAGACAAAATGAATTTGGTGATCTTCATAACACCTAAAATATTGCGCAATTCAAAAGACAATCATGAGTTACTGAACAGCAAAGCTCAGAATCGCATCGAGTGGCTGAAAAAGAATTTCAATGGCCGCGATCCATACGGTAAAGTCATCGAAGATATGCCCCATGCCGAAGTAGAAGAAGTACTTGAACGAACCAAACGGAACGACTAGATATGGCCGCGCCACAAATTGAGAGCATCATTCTAAAGAGCACCTCTATTACAAGCGAACAGCTGAGTGCCTTGCTCGCGATGAATATAGACCAAGGACATTCTCTAGGTGAGTACCTCAGCAAAAAAGAATCAACCAATGCTGATGAGATTATTTCAGAGATCTGTTCAAAACTCGGGATTCAGTACCTAAAAGATATTCCCGTAAATGATATCCCAGTTGATTTGATCAGACATATTCCGATCAATCTGGCGAAAAAATTTGAAGTGCTGCCCTTCAAAGATGAAAAAGACCATGTTTTTGTACTCACGACAAATCCACTCAATAATAAGATCATGGATGATTTGCGAGTCATGTATAAGAAGAAAATTCGCATTATCATGACCTCAAAAATCAAAATTTTAGATGCCATCAATAAAGTTTACGAAAAAAGCACCGCCGCTCTTCAGGGCTTAGAAGAAATCGAAGAAGAAGACTACGATCTCGACGAACCAATTGTCGATCTTTTAGAAAGCGGCGAAGATGATGCCCCGGTGATCCGACTCGTCAATACCCTACTTTTTCGCGCGGTGAAAGAAAAGGCTTCCGATATTCACATCGAACCATTTGAAAAAGATATGGTCGTGCGCTTTCGCGTCGATGGTTTATTATTTGATATTTTTAAACCACCTAAAAAACTGCAAAACGCAATTACCTCTAGAATAAAAGTTATGGGCAATCTTAATATCGCAGAAAAAAGGCTGCCTCAAGACGGCCGTATTCCGCTGAAAGTCGGCGGCAAAGACATCGATGTGCGCCTCAGCTCGGTGCCAACCTCATTTGGTGAACGCCTCGTGATGCGTTTGCAGGACCGATCCAATGTGGTCTTGCATCTAGAACAGCTTGGTTTTAGTGAAGACTCTCTTAATAAAATGAACAATGATCTCTTGCTTAGAACCTACGGAATTATATTGGTTACTGGACCTACGGGCTCGGGAAAATCAACCACACTATATGCGAGTTTAAATAAAATAAATAATGTGGCGACCAATATTATTACTGTTGAAGATCCCGTGGAGCAAAGAATCCACGGCATCGGACAGATTCAAGTGAATTCTAAAATTGGCCTTACCTTTGCTGCGGGCCTCAGAGCCATTCTTCGGCAAGATCCAAATGTGATTATGATCGGAGAGATTCGTGACCTTGAAACCGCCGAGATTGCCATCAATGCCTCGCTCACTGGCCACTTGGTACTTTCAACAATTCATACCAATGATTCGGCCGGCGTATTTCCGCGCTTAACAGATATGGGCTGCGAGCCTTTCTTAGTGGCCACGTCTTTACTTGGCGTGATCGCGCAACGCTTGGTTCGCGTCTTATGCCCTCACTGCAAAGCCCCTCATGTGGCAAGTGATACTGAACTCAATTCGATTGGGCTCACTCGCTCTCAGGCACAAGCTGGCCGTATTTTTAAGAATGTGGGCTGCGAGCACTGCAACCATAAAGGTTATTTAGGCCGGACTATCATTCAAGAGCTTATGATGATCAATGAAGAAATTAGACATCTGATTATGATTAAAAAAGACGGTGGCGCCATTAAAAAGCAGGCGATTGCAGACGGAATGCGAACCTTTCGAGATCACGGAATTCAAAAGATTCTAACCGGAATTACGACGATTGAAGAAGTGCTCGCCAATACGCAAGTCGATTTGTAGGATACAGCGGAATTCAGACCGCGGATTTCGGGCAGCGGTAAACAGTCCGCGGTCGGCAGGCTCAGTTTCTGTTTTCAGATTCCGATGGCCGATTACTGATTGCCGGCGCCTGAATTGCTGATGTTTATTTAAACGAGGAACGAAATGCCAATATTTGAGTATCGTGGATTGAATCAAGCCGGAAAGAACCTTAGAGGAACCATCGATGCTGAAAATCTCAGAGCGGCCCGGACAAAACTTAAAAAAGATGGCGTTTTCGTAGTTGATTTAAAAGACAAGGGCAAAGAACAACTTAAAAACAAGAAAAAATCAGGCTCAGGAAAGAAAATCAGCATTGACGAACTCTCGATGATGACAAGACAGCTTTCAACTTTAATCAAAGCCAAAATTCCGCTCGTAGAATCTCTTGCCGCAGTTGCCGATCAAGTTGAAAATGAAACTTTAAAAGAAGCCATTTCAGACATTAAAAATATGGTCAATGAAGGAGCTCCTTTTTATAAGAGTCTTGCTAAGTATCCAAAACTTTTCGATCATATTTATGTGACCATGTGTGAGGCCGGTGAAGCCACCGGAAATTTAGACGTCATTTTAGTTAGGCTTGCAGAATTCAAAGAAGCGCAAAACGAGCTTAATTCAAAGATTAAATCTGCGATTCTATATCCCGCAATTATGTTTATTTTTACTCTGGCTATGCTTGCCGTGATTTTCATATTTGTTATTCCAAAGCTTACTTCCATCTTCGAGAGTGCCGAAATGGAACTCCCTTGGTATACCCTGGTGGTGATCAATTTCAGTAGCCTGCTCGTGAATTACTGGCATGTCATATTGGTCCTCATTTTTGGGGGATATTTCTCTTTTCAAACCTGGAAGGTTTCTGAAAATGGTTCAAAAACCTGGGATGCAATCTTGTTAAAAATTCCGGTCATTGGCAAATTGGTTCGCTTGGTAGCTGTTTCGAGATTTACCCGTACGCTTGCTACCCTGCTTCAGGGTGGTGTTCCCATGCTATCGGCAATGGATATCGTTTCAAATGTTGTAGGCAATCATGTTTTAGCCGTGGCCATTATTCAGGCCAGAGACAATATTTCTGAGGGAGAATCTATTGCGGGTCCTTTAAAAAAATCCGAACAGTTTCCGCCCATTGTTACTCATATGATTAATATTGGAGAAAAAACCGGCGAGCTCGAAAATATGCTAACGCAGGTCAGCGACTCCTATGATTTTCAAGTGAAAACACAAGTTCAAGGTTTAACATCCTTGCTCGAACCCGTGATGATCATTATGATGGGTTTGGTAATCGGTGTGATTGTGTTTTCAATTATGCTGCCGATGTTTGATATGGCAAATTTGGGCGGCAACGGTTAGCAAAATTTCACCTTTAAAAAATTAAATTGAAATTAAGTGCGAAGGATATCTATGCGACCACAGCAAAGCTTTTTAAAACCAAATATTTTGTCAAAATCAGGCTTTACTTTAATTGAGATTATGATCGTACTCGTGATCTTAGGCGGCCTTATGGGTATTCTTGGATCTAAAATGGTGGGAGCACTTAATAAAGCCAGGCAAAAAGAAGCTTATATTCAAATCAAGGAAGTAACTAAGCAACTTGAATCCTACAATGTGGATTGCACTCAATATCCAACCACAGAACAAGGCCTTCAAGCTTTAACTCAGAACCCAGGTTCAGAAGCTTGTCCCAATTGGGGTCCCGAACCTTATTTGAAGTCTGTGCCGAAAGATCCTTGGGGCACACCTTACGCCTTTGAATCAGATGGTTCGAAATTTGTTTTGAAAAGCTATGGCAAAGATCGCAAGCCCGGCGGATCTGGTTATGACCGAGACATTACCTCTGACGATGAAGATCAAAACGTCGGGACTAAATAATTCCATCTTTGATGGGAAAGAAGTCTATGAATCGCGGCTTCACACTCATTGAAATCATGATTGTGCTTGTGATCATAGGAGCCGTGCTCGCAATTGCGGTGCCGAAATTAGTAAACTCCAAAAGTAAAATCAAAGACGAGGTCAAACACATCGCACTTCTCGCAAAAGAAGTACACAATGCCGCGAGACTTGAAAATCGCACTTATCGCATTGTTTTCAATATGGACTCCAAAAAACTTCATAGCTATTCAATTGAATCTGCCAATGCGAATGTGACTTTACTAAACGAAGATCAATTGAAGAAATTGAAAGACGAGAATGATCCGAAAAAAAGTTTGATCGCTAAGAACAATGGTTTTGAACCAAGCAAAGCTATCTTGAAAGATGCCGTCAAGTTGCCAAAAGAACTATTTATTGATCAAATCGAATTTGCAGACGGAAAATCAATTACCGGAGGCGACGCCACGATTCACTTTTTTGCACAAGGACTGGTTCAAGAGTCTGCCATTCATTTGTCCGATCACAAAACTCTTGTTTGGACGATTTATATTAGTCCACTCACTGCCCATACGACGATTTTCGAAAAGAATGTAAGCCTTAAGGAGATTGATCACCGATGAGGCTTTTGCGGCTAGCTGGATTCACCTTACTTGAAACCTTGATCGCAATGGTCATAATGAGCGGTGGTATCTTATTGGTCGCAAATGCATGGAGTGGTAATTCTCAGCGCTTACTCAAAACGAAAATCAATAATACGGTCGCCTTTCTTTTACAAAAAAAAATGACTGAAATTGAAGTCATGTACAAAGACAAAGGGCCCGATGAACTTCCTGAGGCAGACGGTGGCGACTTTAGTAAAGACGGTAAAGAATTTGCACAGTATAAATGGACTCTCAAAACCAAAGATTTTGAAATGCCAAATCTCACCGATTTATTGACTTCGAAAGACGGCGGCGCAAATCAAACTATGATTTTCATAATCGGGCAAATGACCGAGTTTCTCGGCAAAGTCGTAAAAGAAGTGACGGTTACAATTGTCTACACTGGCAAGCTAACCAAGCGAGAAATTAAAAATTCGGTCACCTCTTATTTTATTGACTACAAAAAAGAACTTACGATGCCGAGTATTCCGGGTCTTACGGGCGGCAAATGACAAAGGGCCAAGCTTCAGGATTTACTCTTCTTGAAATGATGATCGCCATGACCATTTTGGCAGTACTCACAGTATTGACGAGCACCTCAATCCGAAGCGCCATTCAAACCCAGGGAAAATTTGAATTGCAGCTTGAACAAGACTCTATAGTTCGCGAAGCCCTCAAGGTCATAGAGAAAGACATCAGTCTCGCCTTTCATCATCGCGACACCTATATCACGATGTACAACCAGGTGAATCAAGATCTGAACAAGGCTCCAGGCCAAGTCGGCTCGACTCCCGGAAATGCGATCACGCAAACTCCGCCACCACAATTTGGTGGAGTCGGAGGAACACCCGCACCAACGCCGAAACCAAAGGACATCCCTAAAGAACTTACAGCCTTTATTGGTGATGAAAAGTCTTTGTATTTTACTACTCTATCAAATTTTCGAGTGCAACGGGATGAGCAGTCTTCAGATCAAGCCAAAATTGGTTATTTCCTAAAAACCTGCAAGGGGCTCAGCAATCGAGGTCAACCGACTTCAAGTAACTGCCTTTGGCGAAGAGTCTCGCCGACTCTTGATGACAAAGTTGAAGTGGCCGACGCCAATGCCACCGAATCAGTTCTAATTGAAAATGTCGTCGAATTTAAGCTTAAGTATTTAGGCCCGGGCCATGAGGAATGGCAAGAGCTCTGGAAGACCACGGATAGCGATGCCAGTATGAAAAATAATTTTCCCTATGCTGTCGACGTTTTTATTAAAGTTCACAATAAGAATAATCCCAAGGCCAAACCAGTTGAGATGAGAATCATTGCGAGTCTGCATTTTCCTAATAATGAAATTAAGAAAGATCCGAACGCAGCCCCATCAACGAGTCCTTCACCAAGTGTTTCTCCAGCTCCAAAGCAGACATGATGAAAAAATATTTATTAAAAATACAACAACTATTGAATACTGAAATCAAAATTCCCTTTGTGAATTTTGATCAATCAAAAAAAATATTAAAGGCCAATAAAGGCTCCGCATTGATGATCGCGATTTTTTCAGTTAGCTTTATGATCATCATTGCGACCCAAGTCATGTATGTCACATCTGTTGAATTTGTACTCAGTTCAAAAAGCGTAGATCAAGTAAAAGCTTATTATGCGGCCAAAGCAGGATTAGAAATGAGCTTGCTTCGCATTCAAATGTTTCGAAAAGCCAAAGCCATGATTGGCGACTCCCTTCCTGATAAGACTATTCTCGATCAGATCTGGCAATTTCCGTTTGCATGGCCTCCGATTGTCCCGATGGGAACTGACAAAATGGCAAAGACCGGCATCGACAAAATTGTTAAAACCAGCGGTATGCAAGGTAAATATATTGCCGTGATTTCAAGTGAGGGTTCAAAAATAGACGTTAACGATTTGGGGTCACAATCCAAAGTCGTGGCCCAGTCGGTTCACAATCAACTGCTGCAGCTTTTTCAATCTAAAATTAAAAGCGACGAAGCCTTTTCGGCCGAATATAGTTCTTATGACTTTGATAAACTGATTAATAATATTGCCGACTGGGTAAGCGAAGGCCCCACCAGCAATTTTGACGGCGGCGATAAAAAAACTCGCTATTCACAATTTAGCAATGAATTCATTCCTCCTAACCAAGCTTTTAAAACAATCAATGAAATTCATATGGTCAAAGATATGAAAGACGATTTCTTTAATATCTTATTTCCTAATATTACCGTTTTTGGATCCAAAGCAATCAATGTCAATCTGGCAACGCAAGAAGTACTGATGTCACTTTCGCCGCAAATTACCCTTGAGCGAGCCGGCGAAATATTGAAGCTTCGAGCCTCACCAACCCGAGGACCATTCAAAGACTACAAAGATTTTTTGGGAGCGCTCAGTTCTTTAGGTGTTACTGGCGATCCTTTTACAGATCCGCAAACCAAAGAAATGATTCCGCTATCTTTTGATTCTGAATTTAACTTTCGCATCAAGAGCACTGGCATTTCTGGTAAAGTTCAAAGAACTATTGAGGCCGTCGTCTATGACTATGATCGAGTTAAGGCCAATTTGACCCAACAAATGCAACAGCAAAAACAAGCAGGTAGCACTCCTACTCCGACGCCAACTCCAAATCCCGGCCTACCGCCTGGTGGGGGAACTCCAACTCCCAGTCCTTCGCCTAGTCCTACTGCTGCAAAAATCGATGTGCCAAATGAGCGCCCAAGTGTGATATATTGGGAAGAGAATTAGCTGCATCGATAGCTTCGCATCAAGGATGATGAAATGAAAAGTGTCGGCATTGACATTGGCTCGTATAGTATCAAAGTCGCTGAAGCCACAGTGACCCGCAAAAGCACGATGGTAACAGATTTTAATGAGTACACGCTTTCGTCTCAACCGCAAGCCGATAAGTCTCTTGAGATCATTGAAATTCTTCGCAATATTGCCGCTAAGTACGATCCGTCTCAAACTAAATTTGTCTTAGCTGTTTCACAAAACGAAGTGAGCACCAGGCGAAAGAGTTTTCCTTTTCGAGAACGTCAAAAAATAATAAAGAGTTTAGCTTTTGAACTTGAAGATGAGATCCCGCTGGATCTAGATGATACGACTTTCGAAGCCAAGATTTTAGAAGTGCAAAATAATACCTCTGTCGTTATGGTTTGTGCCTGTCCGAATGAAAGTATTTTGGCTCACTTAGAGCGCGCCAAAGAAGGCCACATTGATCCTGCCATTTTAAGTGTCGATTCATTTGCGCTCTCCAATCTATTTGAAGAGTGGAGCCTTGCGCCGCCACAAACTTCGTCTGCCGATGATCCTGAAAAAACTCAGATCGACGTCAAAAAACGCGGTCGCCTACTTCTGATGATGGGTCATCAACGCTCTCTTCTCCTTGCTTATAACCAAGACAGTTTGGTTTCAATTCGCTCGATCCCTTGGGGTGCAAGTGATATCGCCCAAAACGTAGCCAAAGCTTTTAATATTCCACCGGCTGAATCGCTTAAGGTGGTTCAGATGCGCTGTTATATTTTGATGAATAGTGCTGGCGCAAATAAAGAACAGCTTTTGATGTCAAATACGGTCACCGATTCACTTGCTGAACTTTCACGCGAACTCAAATTCTCTATTATTGAATTGCAAACTGAATATGGTTTGCATTTTCCACAATTAGAAATTTTGGGAGGCGCGAGCAATTTACAAAATATCGCGCCCTATCTTACCCAAACATTAGAAGTTCCAGTCAATTTAACAAAGCCCTTTGATCGCATTGCCTTCAATTTTGAAATCACTCCCGCTATTGAATCGGCCGCACCGATTGCGGTGGGACTTGCAATCGAGGGACTTAAAACGGCGCGCAACCCCAGCCTCAATTTGCGTCGAGGACTTTATACAAAGCAAAATCGCAGCTTCAATTTGTTTTGGGAAAAGTGGAAGAACGCTGTGCAAATATCAGGAGCGGCCCTAGTTTTTATTTTCATTCACGCTCTTATTCGGGACAATTTGAGTTCTAGCTTAAATGATAGCGTTGAGGACTCACTTACCAAACAGGCCAAAACTATTGGTCGAACTTCAGCCAATTTAGAAAAGTATTTAACAGAACAAAAAAGTCTGATAAAGGGCAGAGAAAATCTGGCCAAATTAGATCACTATAGTTCGGCCCTCGATGTGCTGACAAAATTAACTCAAAAACTTCCGCAGAATCAAAAAGATAACGGAAACAATGTCACGATTGAAGTATCCAAACTATCAATTGACCATGAGGACCTTATCATCGAGGGAAGTGTTGGCTCCCCAATTTTTATCAATGCAGTCGAAGCCGCACTCAAGCAAATTGCTTCGGGCGAACCCAAAAAAGTAACTGCCGCGGGTCCGCATAGCGCAGGAGGAACTCCTTTTGCTTACCGAATGAAAATTCACCGCATTGAAGGCAATAATTAGAGCTTAAAGGATTTAGAATATGATCATCGATGATCTCAAAGAACAATTAGTAGAAAAGGCCACTCAGGTTTGGGGTCAAATACAAGAGCATCCGTCGTTTACCAATATTAAAGAAAAATATGAATCACTTTCTCCAACCGGCCAAAAACTCTCCTTGCTGGGCGTGGCTTCCCTTTTATTAATAATGCTTCTTTTGGTCCCTCTGAGCTATTACAGTTCAGCATCTAGTAATATGGAGCAGTTTGAGGCAAAAAAAAATCTCATTCGGGAACTCTTTCATTTGCAACATGCAACCAGCGAGCTACCTCCATTACCATTGGCTACCACGGCTCAGGACTTGGCTTCACAAGCACGCGCCAAACTAGATGGCGCGAGATTGCAGGCCGAACAAATTAAATCTGTATTGCCATTTGATCACCCCATTGCTGGGGTCAATAAGCCAATCAATCAAAATACCATTGAGGTTTCTCTGCAAAAACTAAATCTGACCCAAATTAAAGATATTGGAGTTTCACTACAGAATCTTCCCAATGTTAAAATGATTTCACTTAGTGTTGAGGCCAGTCAGCCCGCACTTCCTGGCATACATTATTTCAATGCAGTTTATCGCTTAACTAATTTTTCTCTCCCGGCTGAACCTGTTGCGGCAGCTCCTAAAACTGGAGGTAAGAAAAAGTGAAAGCCGTATTTGCAATGCTAAAAAACCTGCTGCGTTTTCATAAAAAGAAATTTTTTATTTTGATACTCTTTACCGCATTGTTTTTGGTGGCACTTTTTCCCTTTGATGATTTGGCAGATCTTATGACCACTAAAGTTTCAGATTTAACTGCCGGAAGCGTTTATCTTCAGGCTGATGGAATGGGACTAAATTTATTTCCCACTCCGGGCATTAAGTTGACAACTGTCTTGCTACAATTGACCAATCTCCCTAATTTTTCAACAGATGAACTGACACTCTCACCTTCTTTGCTGTCACTTCTCAAAGGCTCGCTAGGAGCAGATGCGACGGCCACGGGTTTGTTCAAAGGCCATGTCGACCTTTCTTATGAAGAAGCTGAAAAAAATAAACAGGGCAGTCGCAATCATAAAATTAAAATAGATGCTGCCGACATTGCGCTCCCATCTTTGAGCAGCTTCATTCGAGATCTCAATTTAGGTGATTTCAAACTTGCGGGCGCATTAAACATTGCAGGCCAAGCTAAAGTTGACCCAAGTTTTGAAGAGCAACCTTCTGGCCATATCGACATGAGCATTAAGAGTTTCATTTTCCCAGCTTATGTTATTTATATGGGTGGCGCGCCGATGTTCAATTTGCCTGAACTTAAATTTAAGAAATCGACTCTCAAAACTGCTTTGAGCGAAGGTAAGATGCAAATAGATGATTTAAGTTTAGGTGACGATAAAGATGATTTGAGCTGCAAACTTCACGGAGAAATTGCCATGAAGCTTGCGAAAGGCAAGCCAGCTCCGGATTTAGGGGCTTATAGCTTCAACGTTGAATTAAAGGTCTTGCAAAAATTTTACGACCAAAATTCGGTACTCTTTGCTCTTATTAATTCTTCGTTTAAGAAACCCATGGCCGGCGGTCAGAAATTTAGTTTTAAAATTTCAGGCGAAAGCTTTATGACTCCGCCACGTATGACGGAGTTTTAGTAGCTTTGATTTTATCTTTTTCGATCGCTAATGATCTCATCCATGGTAGGACTTGAAACTCGACTATCAAGATCTCGAGTCATCCAGTACACCGAATTATTCCTTCTGAAATTTCGATAGGCACAAATTGCCTTGTCATTTGCTTTTTGCCGCATTTCAAGTGGGTTTGAAACCGCTAAGGCATTTTGGGTCTCTGCCAAAATGGCTTCATAGTCCGCATCCAAATTCTTGTATTCTGCTTTGAATTCCTGAGGAATATCCTTCGAATAGTCGCTGATCATCTTCACCCCATCGCATAGTCCTTTTTCAGGACGTGCATTGGTAGCTATGCTTTTGGCCGAATCAAAGCGCGATCTGCGGCTTACAAAGGCAAGCGACTGCATGCAAAGAATATTGCGCTTGCGTTCAAAATCATGATTGGCGGTATCACATGTCGTTTGAGTTGATGCATCTAGAGTATGTTCTCCGACATAGCGGTCCGCATGTATTATCCGAGCGCAAATCGTTTTTACGGCATTGCTTCCCCAGCTACACCACTTCATAACTTCCGGATTTTCAATATCTAAAACATTTGAGTGAACATCAAGAGAAGCGGTCACATGAGCCAATCTATTGTTAGCGCCCTGGCTAAGATCCTTACAATTGATTTTCTGGTTAAGAGCTTGAATGCGATTAAAATAGGAATCAAAAAATACGCTGTCAATTGCCTCAAGATTCTTGTAATTGATCACATTTGCATTTGAGAGATCAGTTAAAATATCAATCTTATTGGTAAACTGAGCTGACTTAATTGTATCTAGTAAATCTTGGCTTGAGGAAATGAGAAATTCTTTGTCATAAGGTTTTCCGAGTCCGATTCCTTTTTTAATGCGCAAGCGATATTCTGCAGAAATAAAATCATTTAAGGTCGAAACCACATAGCCGTCGTGCTGAACCGACATATCAAATTGATCATAAACGGTATTAACAATTGAGCCATAGGCTTCATTCACTAATTTATCGTAGTCCGGAGATCGTGAATTCAGCCTTTGAATATCGTCAAGCTTATCGTATGTTGCAAGAATTTTTCGAAAGCGATTGGTCGCATTTTCAATGGCAGGTAGCATCTTTACCATACTGTCATCGTCGCTACCATATTGCTGAATGAAGCCTTTCAAATAAACCAGATAGTATACTACAAATTCAAAGCTGTCTTTGACACTATTTGTAGGGCTGTTTAAGGATTGAATCGCAAGGCTAGTGGTATTGGGAATTAATCTTGCTTGATAGTAATTATTGGCTTTTGCTTTTGAATCCGTAATCAAAGAAGTAAGCCTTGCACGCACAATAGCTAAATAAGAATTATCAAAATTATCGAGTCTCGGGTACTGGCCAGGAGTATTCAACATACCGTACACATCGCAAGGCTGACCGCTTTGTTGACTAGAATAAACGCAAGGTGGTACGTGATTCGCTTCATCTAATAAGTAAAATGGCAGAACAAACTTATTTTGAGTTTGATAAAAGAAATTGGTTGCAGATTGATCGGCGTCAATCAAACCCGCAATTCTTTGAATCCCATTTATGAGTGTGGTTTTGCGCCCTGCTGAATTCTGCCCAACCAATTGACTCTCAACATCCCAGAGCATGGTTGGTAGCATTCTAATTTTTTGATCAAAAGCAGCTACCAACTGAACGGCATCATTACCAAATGCTGCATCGGCGCTGGTTCTAGGGGCAACTCCAAATTGAACTTGCTGAGCCCATTGGTAAATATTTGGCAAATGAACCGTTAAAATATTATAACCGGTTAGAGGATTTGTAACTTTCGGATCCTTTTTTGCTTTTACAAGATTCTTATTCATGACTGGTGATTTAATGAGATTCTGCATATCCAATACTGAACAATAAGATTCTGTTGAAACCTCCATCAGACATGAAAGTGATTGCGTGAACTGTTCTTGTTTTAAACTCGAAACTGCGGTCGCAAATTTACTATTATGCACAAGAGCTAAAATACTTTGGACCATTGAGCTAGTCGCAGGAGCAGGCCCGTTGCCATTGCTAGCAATAGCAGCGCCAAGACCAACGACAGATGCCAATATGAGTCCCAAATCAGGCCCTGGCCTACCAATCAAACAAGTCTGATAGTTAGGAAGAGCGTTTGCAAGTTGAGTGAGAGCATTGGTCGATGCCATTAATGAATCAGCCTGGCTGGCATATTGAAAGAGTTTTCCGCGCGCAATTTCAAATTTGCGAGAATTCATACCAGGAGCTGATATCGCATTGTTTAGAGCCTCTTTCGTATAGGCCTGACCTGCCCTCGCCGCGAAAGGCTTCAGGCTCGGATCTGTTGAAGTCGCGACATTTGATAAAGCGGTGAGTCTGTTTTGCGTTTGCATTGGGCTCTCGCCGGCGATATTGCCACTTGTATCAATTGAACTTTGAACTTGCAGAGCCATTTGCTGTGCCGACAATGCCTGAACAAGTGTACTCAAGCTTTGACAAGAAGGATCGGACGCTAAACTCTTAATAGTCGAAATGAGAGTTTGAGTGGCTTGCATAGCTTTGCTAGTCCATTGACCAGAAGAGCTACATGAAGTTCCAAAAGAATAAATGGTGTCTGGCTGAATATTAGCTGATATATCGGCCTTAGCTGAAACTGAAAGTGCAAGTGTCGCTGTAAATATGAAAATGTTTTTAATCATTGTTGAACTCCCGTTTGCGAGGCGGTTCTAATAAAATCTTCGCAACTGATGACTTCGGCGGCATCTACAATTTTATTTTCAATCGATCTGGCACGGCCAAGAATTTGACTTCCGACTGAGGTGACTTTGGCATAACTCAATTTGAAGAGGTTCTTTACAAATTGCACAGGCAGCGAGTGAAACTTAGGAATAGGTGTATCTTTGAAAATCTTCCAACGAGAAGCCACATCTTGAGCGGCAAGTGCTGCACCGTATGTCAAAGCCAGATATCTCATACTCCAAATATCTTCGCTGGCTAATTCTAAAATTCTTGAGGCGGGAATTCCTTCGAGATGATAATCATGCCAAGTAAATCCAAAAAAAATCATACTGCCAACGATCATTCCAAATGGAATAAGCGTATAAATATTATGAATGGTAATTAAACCATATTTTACGACAACATCTTTCACTTTTCCTGCGACTGGACCAGTTCTTTTAATCAACTTTTGAGTCAGAGTATCGACCACTGGCTGCGTGATCTTAGCCGTCTCATCGGCTATGACCACAGGATCTTGTGTGGAGTTCAAGATTTTATTTAGTTTGTGAAGCGAATTTGTCAAATCAGCAGTAATAATAAATCCATCACCTGGATCAATCCCAATATCTATCTTTGGCTCAGATTTGCCATCTGACGCAGGAACCAGCGTAATTGAAACAGTGCCCGGTGTTTTGTTGGCGTCATAAAGTGTGACGACGATTTTGCCATCTGCTGTTGAAGTGGCATTAGTATAAATACCCACTTCTTTTAAGGCCTGGCGAATTTCAGGCTCTTGGGGAATAGCTGAAAACAATTGTTGCGGAAACAAAATGGCGAAACTCATAAACAAACTTAGAAACTTTGAAGTAAATCCCTTTTTCTGAATCATAGCGATTACCCATTTTCGAAAAAATATTTGATCTCGAGTTTAAAAATTGCAAATTAGGTTCCAAGGCGTGTCTTTTACAGAAGCCTAAAACCAAGCCTTTAATTAGGGCTTTGCGCCCTAAATTCGCCATCTAAATTCGGGGTTTGCACCTGCGAAGCGTTATTTATTAGACACAAGTGACAATTTCTGTATTTCTCAGGTTCACGTGATAAAACTTAAAAATTGCAATTTTTGAGAAGACTTTAGGAGTAATTATGAAATTAAAAATTCTTAGCACTTTGATTCCTTTTGTATGGGTCGCTAACGTTTTTGGCGGAATTTCCGACCATAAAGTTCATCTTCACGCCAGTGGTGGTAAGCTCATTTGCGATGTCGATTTTGGCTTTCATTTCAATACGAAGGCTCCCACATCTTTAGAAGTAGACGGAAAAAAGTATCAGCCGAGTTCAAAAGAAGAAAAGTCACTTGGCTTCAATATGTCCGCTGCGGGCAGAGAGGCTTTCAAATTGCATTTTTATGTTTGTGATGACGCCCTCACAATTTGCGAGCCGCATGATTATGATTTAAAGGTCAGCGGAGATCAGGTTATGCAACTCGCTGCGCGCGTAACCGAGAGTTCGCAAAGTGATTTCAAAATCCTGAATACGGATACAAGCAAAACAAATCGAGTCAATGAAAATGGTTTTTTAGAGGACCAGTTTCAAAATGCAGTGGCGCTTGCTAGGTCAGAAAGGAAACTCATTTTGGTGGATTTCAGAGCTCCATGGTGCCCGGCCTGCCTCAGACTTGAAACCGAAAGTTTTAATCAGAAAGTTTTTAAAACTGCGACCAATAAATTTGTAAAATTAAGCCTCAATATTGATCTCGATCAAAATAAAGCAATTGCAGATCACTATTCAGTAAAAGCAATTCCAACTATGATTTTGATGAATGCTGAAGAGGCCGAACTCTACCGCAGTCTTGATTTTAAGAGCGCTGAAGTATTGGCAAAAGAGATTTCAAAACTCAAAGCCAAGGATCTCATGTCAGACCAGGACTTAAAACAAAATGCAGATTTGAAAAACGATCAAAAATCCACATGGGTTCTTGCAAAAAGATATTCAGATGCGATGAAATTTCAAGACGCACTTACTTGGTATAAAAAGTTGAAAGCTCCGAATGCTCAACAGCGTCTGATGGCAGCTGCTGCTGAAATCGCACTTCTTTCGGAACTCGATTCAACTGAAGCGTCTGAGAAAATCAAAATCGCAACTTATCAAAAAGCCATTGGCGAATTTTCAGGTTCTTTTGATGCCATTGTTTGGCGAAATGAGTTCGCCGGAGTATTTAATGAAAAAAACCAAAGAACTCGAGATCCAAAAGATGCGGCACCTCAAAGCCTCTTTACTGAAAATCTCAATCACATCACTCGTATGTTAGCTAAAACTGAACTTAGATTGAAGGCTTTTGAAAATAGCTATCAAGGTGATTTCTCAAACTTTGAGAAGGCCGAATTACTCAATCAAAAAATTGAAACTATTAAATTGATGCAAGATACGAAAGCTTTGACCTCAGCAAAAGCTGATCTTCTGCAGGACATTCATGCCCGAAACTTAACAATTGAACGCACTGGTGAACTCTTAATGGCTATATCTTACTTGAAAGCTTGTGATCAAAAAGACGAAGTTTTAAACTGGTATCAGAAGCTCATTGCAAGAGAACCCGAGTCATTTGTATTCTATGCAAAGCTGGCGAACTATCAGCATGAATTAAAGGCTGACGATCAAGCCAAAAAAGCTGCCTTAAAAGCCGTTGAATTGGGTCCTGAGCTTGCATTTCGAAATTTAAGGCTGTTGGCATTAATTCAAAAGTCACTGAAGGAAAATCAAGATGCCCAGGTCACAATCGCAAAAGCCCTAGCTCTTCCGGATGCAAAAGTTGAAAAAAACAAAGCCGCAGCGGCTGAGTTGAGAAAATTACAAGAGACGCTGACGGCTCACTAGATCTCAATTTTCATGGGGAGCTAAATTCGAATTTTCGGCTCCCTCTTTTTCCTTTTTGATAATCTCGTTTACTTCGTCGAGGCGAGTTTTGAGGCGATCTGCATATTGTCCCTCCGGATCAGCTGCGATCGCTTCTTCTAATATGGGCTTAGCAAGTATAGCCTGGCCCATTTTTGATTTAAGTTTCGCAGCTAAGGAGAAGACCCAGCGAGGTGCACCATGTTTGCCGGCACTGATTAAATATTCTGAAGCTTGTTCGTAATTTTGAAATGCTGCCATAAAGTGGTAGGCAGCGCGATACTCCATCTCCCAGTCCCCAGGAAAGCGCGCAATGGCTTTTTCGTAAAGCTTACCTGCGCCATAAGCATCATGAGCTATCACACTTAAAATAGCGGCTCCGGCTTTATACGGAGTATGATACTTGGGCGCGAGCTCGGTTACCGCATCAAGCATTCGGTAGCTCCAACCATTTTTGCATTTGGCGACCAATAATCCTGGGCCGTCAGGTAAATCTTTGGTGCCCGGAATTAAGTTTGCGTCCCCACATAGTTCGATATCCTGAATGCTTCTGATCCAAAGCATATCCGCTAAAATTTCTCTATAGCCTAAAGCAAAATACTGAATATCTTTTGGTGGAATTAACAAAACCGACGGAGCATTTTTTGAAGGTACATAATTGATATTGAGAATTAAAATTACACTCAATACTAATAAAATGAATTCATAGATTTTTAAAATTTGTGGTTTTCTGAATTTATTCATCTCTCAATTTCTCACTAATTAAGGAACTGAATTGTTAGAGTTAGTCAAAGTCCCTAGCTGATTGATGTCCCAGGTATCGGCGGTTGCCATTCCCGAAAATAAGCCAGATGCCTGTGCAATATAGGTGGTTGCAGTATTTGCGGCACTGGCAGCATTAGGTGCTGCAGGTGAGACTGCTCCACCGGCAGCAAGCTCAATAAATCTTGCCGTATATTGACCTGCCACAGTGCAAGCTGCACTTGATACAATACACGCCGGCACAGAATAGCCTTGATAGCCCGCAGGCACTCCTGTGGGACCCGAGGTAATACGATAAGATAAAGAACCGGTTGGGTTGAAGCCTGTCATTGCCCAATTGCTGGCAAAGGTATTCCATTCAGATTGAAATGCGCTTGCAGCAGTTGCATATCCACCTAAACTTGATTTCGCTTCTGCTTGTCTGGCCTTTGATTGAAAGCGCTGAAAATTTGGAAATGCTACTGTTGCTAAGACCCCTACTATGGCCACTACGACCATCAATTCAATGAGCGAGAAACCTTTGGTGTACTTAGATTTTAATCTTTTCATTTTACACTTGTTCAATTTAAAAAGTCCCACCCTTGGGTAGAACTTTAAAGGGTCAAAAAATTAAATCAGTTTACAAAACATTTAAGGAACCGCAGGATTCGAATTGGTCAACGTACCTAATTGATTGATATTCCAAGTATCAGCGGTCGCTACACCAGAAAATTGCCCTGAAGCCTGAGCAACGAAAGTAGTTGCAGCATTCGCAGCACTGGCCGCATTTGGGGCCGCTGGGGAAACCGCACCACCGGCAGCTAATTCAGTGAAACGCGCAGTATATTGACCAGCCACTGTGCAAGCCGCACTTGAAACGATACAAACTGCTACGTTTGGTCCGGTATAACCTGCAGGAAGAGCCGTGGCAC
>JAYUEN010000154.1:0-1920 GCA_043739185.1 Bdellovibrionales bacterium | reverse complement strand
TCGAGTGCGGAACTACGTGTAGGGAACTTTTACGGAATTCAAAATGGTGCGGCAACCCGAATACGGTACGAGTACACCCTACTACATTGATTTTATTCAGATTTGCCTCGCCGTCAAATTTATAAATAACGACGAAATCAGGGAACTTTACCAAGAACAGGGCCTGACAATCAATCAAATCGCCTCCAGATTTAAGGTTTCCAGGACCGTGATTCAGTGCCGGTTGCGTGAGCTGCGAATCCAACAAAGCATCCCAGCCAACAAATTAAATGACCCGCAAAACTACCGCTGCCGGGTTGCTCCTTATGGGTATGCTGTTGAGTCCGGAAAGCTTGTGCCCAATCGCCTTGAAGTGAAAATCTGTCGGCTCGTTGTCCAACTGGTCCAGCGCCAAGGTAAAACCCATAGTGAAGCCGCCCGTGAGCTTTCGCGGTTGGGCCACAAAAACCGTTCTTGCAACACCGCCTGGGATAGCAAAACAATTTTTAACATTTTAAAACGATGGAAAAACAAACTTTAACCAAAGGGGAACCTATGAAAGATATGATCAGCACCGCCATTTTAATTGCTACGGTTTTTGGGAGCACTGTAGCCGCCGAAAAAATCTATAGCTCGGTCCGTGAGGCCACACTGATGAAAGCGGCCACCGGGCTTCCGAGACTATCGCCGTTTGCGGCAAGCCTCACCCGAAAACAAAATCGGGCCAAACAAAAAACTCCAGCTAAAACTGGATCAACCCATAAAGCGGAGAATTATATTGAGCACAAATGATATTTTGAAATGGCCACCTTAGCAAAATCGTCAAAAGTGCTTCCTGATCTTTCTCCACTTGCCAAACAGCTACCAAAAAATACTACAAAAGAAAATATAAGTCCTTGCCTTAACTACCGTTAGAGTAAAGTTTCGACCCGATCTCATCCATTCCAGTTTGGCAGACGTTGGTCCGGGGAACTTTAAGTTTCTTTGAAAATCAACCGATGCCAACACTATGAACTTACTGACCTATACATTTTCATTATTCTTGACTTTTTCATTCGCCGGCGGGCCAACAGAACAAGACGTAAAAAAATACTTGTTCCCTGTTGAAAGTGCAAATCCAACCGAGCTTAAAAAATTGGGTCCAAATATTCTGCCTATTATTGCAAAAATCTATCTAAAGTCAGATGACAAGACAAAGGCAACTTTGGCTTGGGTATTTTATGAATTAGGCTGGAAATCACCCGAAGCTAAGGCAGCCATGATGCCTGACGTCCACACGAAAGACTCTAAGTTGCGACTACAGGTTCAGTGGGCATTGGGACGGGTCAGCGATGACAGTGATGTTGTACAGACTTTATTGAACAATATGCAGAGTGATGAAAACCCACTTTTTCGTGACAAAGCGGCCTGCGCGCTGGCCAGCGATCAAATTCATTTGAATGAGAAACAAAAAGTTCAACTTTTTGAAGGTCTAATCAAAGCCTTAAATGACCCGAAAGAAGATGTGAGAAGCATTGCGATCAAGGCCCTGATGATTCAAACGGGTCAAACCAAAGGCTTTGATGCTAGAGCACCGGCTTCGGTCCGAGAAACTAAAATTCAAGATTGGAAGTCATGGCTCGAAAAATACAAATCCAATTTATAATAAAGGCCTTGGTCCTTACCGTAATTAGCACCATTTTCAATTCATCTCAGGCTGCTTTAAGTGCCGATCAAATTCTAGTCAATTTCAGTTTTGAAGATGCCGAGCTAAAACCAAACCGCAATAATTTCTCAATTTTTGAAAGTGGCAAAGGCTCGGTAAGGCAGTCTACACGTTATCATTATAGTGGATATCATTCTTTGGAAATCATCGATACGCCGGGAGATAAACAATTTCCCGAGCTTCAGGGTTACTTCCCGCTTCGAGAAACCGGGAAACTATATCTTCGATTTTCTTTA
>JAYUEN010000153.1:0-1928 GCA_043739185.1 Bdellovibrionales bacterium | reverse complement strand
TTTCCTATGATCCTGCTCCCAAGTTGGGTTGGCATTTGGAGCCCGGAAAAATGAAAATGCTAAAAAGCGTAGACCAGGCATTGCCAGCTCTGGAGTTTCAAAAGGAAGCCATGATTGAGACCAGAAGGATATTGCCTGAAGACAAAAGTCTTATAGGCTTTGTGGGTGGTCCGTGGACTCTATTTGCCTATGCTATGGAGGGCGGCCACAAGGGCGAGCTGCAAATCGCTAAGAAAAATATCAATATGTTTAAACCATTTTGCGACATTTTGGTTCCACTCTTGATTGAGAATATTAAGCTTCAGCTCTCCGGCGGAGCCGAAGTTGTCATGATCCTGGATACCGCCGCGGGCGAGCTTTCACCGCAAGTATTCAAATTTGATGTCATCCCACAGCTAGAGAGACTAGCTTCGCATTTTCATCATAAAGTTGCTTATTATGGTAAGAATATTCAAGCGGCCCATCTGAGCCATAATCTTTTTGAATCCCATCGTTTTGCTGGTATTGGCGTTGATCATCGCTGGCACCTGCCAGATTTGCTAAAGTTAACAAAACATGGCTTTGTACAAGGAAATTTCGATCAGTCGCTTTTGTTTTTGTCTGAAAAAGAGTTTTTAATTTATCTCAATCGCTATATCAATGATTTTCTAAAACTCTCAGAAATTGAGCGTGCCGGCTGGGTGTGTGGACTAGGGCATGGAGTTTTACCTGCAACACCTGAAGCGAATGTTCGAAGTTTTATTAAGATGATTCGTGAGGTTTTTAGATGAATCAAAAAGACTTGTTTAAAAAATATGACGTCCCCGCGCCTCGGTATACGAGTTATCCAACTGTGCCCTATTGGACCGATAATCCGACTTCAGAGCAATGGATTAAGGAATTACAAAGCTCATTTAAGAGTCCGGAAATGACCTGGTCAATGTATTTGCACATTCCATTTTGTGAGACCCTATGCACTTTTTGCGGTTGCAATACATCGATTACCAAAGATCACAAAAGAGAGGCTCCATATAAAAATGTGATTTTAAAAGAGTTTCAAAATTACCTGCGCTTAGTGCCAGAAATGAAGAACAAGAATTTAAAACAAATGCATTTAGGTGGAGGTACGCCGACTTTTTTAAGCGCAAACGTGCTGGGTGAATTGGTCTCAGAAATATTCAAAGAGATTAAAAGAGATCCACATGGATTCGAGGGCTCAATAGAAGTGGATCCCCGGCGCACCAACGAGGAGCAATTGAAGGTGCTAGCGGCACTCGGATTCAATCGCGTTAGTATGGGCGTACAAGATTTTGACCCTGAAGTTCAACGATTGGTTAATCGTGTACAGCCACTTGAGCAGACTGAAAGAATTACCGCACTCTCAAGAAAGCACGGATATACTTCGGTCAATTATGATTTGATTTACGGACTCCCTAAGCAAACCAAAGAAAGCATGAAAATCACTGCCGAAGTGGCTTGTAGATTGCGGCCGGATCGAATTGCTCTTTATAGTTTTGCCTTGGTTCCTTGGATCAAGCCTGCACAGCGCCTATTCAAAGATGAGGATTTACCAATTGCGGATGAAAAGCGCGAACTCTATGAGATTTCACGAGAGATTTTACTTAAGGGTGGTTATCTTGAAATCGGCATGGATCATTTTGCCTTGCCCAATGATCCGCTAGCCATTGCTGATCGCAAACTAAGTTTACATCGTAATTTTATGGGCTATACCGAAGAGCGCACCAATGTACTACTAGGACTTGGTGTAAGTGCCATTTCTGAAACGCCGGGATGTTTTCACCAAAATGAGAAGGCGCTCCCAATTTATGAACGAAAAATTGAGGCCGGCGAAACTGCCACCTTGCGCGGGCATTTGCTGAGCAAAGAAGACAAAGTCCGCAGAGAGCAAATATTGATGTTTATGACAAGATGGCAAGTTGAACTTGAAA
>JAYUEN010000152.1:0-17672 GCA_043739185.1 Bdellovibrionales bacterium | reverse complement strand
AATTTAAAAGTGAAGTTGGTACCAAAAAGCACTAAGCAGGCTAGTATTTTTATGAGCTCAACAGAGCAAGAAATTATCATTGGATGCTCCGACACCTACGGAAGCCTTAATATTATAAAACTACTAAATAGGGTCCGTGACTGTTTCAAAAATTCAACAGGGGCAGGCATCTCAAATGTAGGAAATCAAGGGGCAGGACTTGGCACTTTTATGGTTTTTTCATTGTGCAACTCGATGTATTTTGCAGTAAATCAAAATTTACAAACAATTATTTGTTGCTCAATCCCAAGGCGTGAACGTTTGAGAAATAAATCAGCAATGTCTAAGACACTTCATTTGATCCTACCTGACTGAGAAATTAGATTCATAAACTAAAGCCTTGGTAGGTCGGGCTGTACCTCCGCATTGGTATCTACGAAAATCTTGACTAACATTGTGATATCTTAAACACTAATGGTCAGATAGAGAATAAGGTTAGCTCATTTTTTATTGAATAGTATTGTCATTTCAAAAGGTAAATTTTATGTCAAATACCGGTGCTGCAGAACAAAAAAAAGAACCTCTCGAAATGAAGCTAGATAAAAAAAATGACAGCATCAAAATTGTCTTTAAAGGTGCGATCACCGAAGCTGCAAAAATCAATGCCGTTGAACTCAAAGAAATGAAGAGTTTGGTTTTAGATTTCAATGATATCTCTTATATCAATTCCGCAGGTGTTCGTCGTTGGATTTTATGGATGTGGAATATTGAAAAAGAATTTCCGAACGTTAAAATCATAATCGAAAGATGTCCGACGATCATGTACAAACAAATGATCACGGTTATGAGATTTGTGCCTAAAATGACCCAAGTTCGATCCTTTTATATTCCATTTTTTTGTGAGAGTTGCGAAGAGAGTTCACTAAAAATGTTCAATTCAAAGCCACTGCTTGGGTTGAAAGATAAGGATTTTTTCAATCACATCTCAGGTGAAAATTGCAAAAAGTGCGGTGCGGCCTTAGTCGTTGATGCTTCGCTTGAACAGTTTAATAAATTCATAAACGATTACAAAACTGAATAGATTCGAGCTTTAGAATTTAGCTTAGGGAATATGAATGGATTCTAAGAAAAGCAAACTTGAAGCTATTGTTCGGCTGAACCAAGTTGCACGCGAGACCTCGCTTGCGCGAATCGAGTCTATTTGTCAACGAGCTGAATTTCAGTTGCTCAACAATGCTCAAGATCGAAAAGTTCAAGATCATTGGATGGCGCAAGCGCTCATCTCTGGCCCTCAACTTCGTGCCATTTTTAGTGTCTATTTCGGTTCACAAAATTTGAAGAAGTGGTCGGTCAAAGTATTCGATAAAAAGTGGGAAGAAATCAGCCTGCTCGAAATTCATGACCTCTCTAAAGAGTTTTGCAATCTGGTCGCAGGACATTTGAAAACGGTATTAGATCAAAACCATATACGAGTTGGCGTGAGCTTGCCCTTTCTTTCGAGAGGTTTCGATCGCATATTTTCGAATGCAGAAGCCTCGACTTCGGTCCATAACGATAGTTGGAAGATTGAGGCCGATGGGATTCAGATTTCATGCTCGACAAATATTGAGATATTTAAAGAATTTCAATTTGATATTAAGGGCAGCCCGACAGACAATGGAGATGTTCAATTCTTATAAAGTAAAGAATGAGGGAAGTAATGTTAACTATCTTAATCATCGATGATTCCGACACCATGCGAATTCAGCTAAAAAAGGATCTCTCCGGAAAGGGATACCAAGTTCTAGAAGCTGCAAATGGCGCTGAGGGATTACAAATATTAAAAGACAATAAATCAATCAATGTCGCGATTTGCGACGTGAATATGCCCATCATGGATGGCCTTACGATGTGTGAAAAGTTAACTGAAGCTGGTAAGCCGCCAAATTTAAGTATTTTTATGCTGACCACTGAATCAACTGCCGACTCCAAAGAGCGGGGTAAAAAAGCCGGTGTTCGCGCTTGGATAACAAAACCCTATCAAGCTGACAAATTGATAATGGCCATTGAAAAAGTGACCCAAGCAAAGCCGAACTGAGACCTATTGAAGAAAGAATTTCGCTGTGGATAATAATCAAGACTTACAGGCCACCCATCAGATATTAAAAATATTTGAAGTAGCCAAAGCTCATGGCGATCAAATCTTAGATCATATTCCAGGAATATATGTCGTCTTTAGTCCAAACGGTGAAATTCATCGTGGAAATATACAGCTGGCAAATGAACTCAGTGTCGATTTTGAAACATTGCATATGCATGACCTCAGTGAGTTGATGCTCCCTCCTCAGTGGGAAGACTTTCAATCAAAAATAAACGACTGCCTGATGAATTCTTCTGGTGGAATAGAATTTGAAATGGATATCAATCGGGAAAATCAGGCAAAAAGATCCTACTTATTTAATTTGCGCGCAAGTTTGATCAACAGAAATGCGAGTACTTTTATATTGACTCTTCTTGGTCAGGAAGTAACTCAAGTCAAATTAACTGCAGTCGAATTTGGCCGCATGCAAGGCGAATTGAATACTGCAAAAGAAGTGCAAGAGTCACTTTTTATCGACCCATCTTTTAGCAACAAAGAATGTTCGATTGCTGCATCTTATACTTCCGCCTCAGAATGCGGAGGCGACTGGTGGTATTACAATCAAGTTGGCAATAAAATGTTTGTCTGGATCGGCGACGTCACAGGTCACGGTGTTGCCGCAGCCCTTGTTACCGCAGCGGCAAGAGCGAGCGTTTCATTGATTGAGCGGGACCCTTTCATTTCACCTCTAAAGGCTCTTAATCATCTCAATTGGGCGGTATCAGCCGTTTCTCAAGGTAAAAAGCTCATGTCCTTTTTTATCGCGTCAATTGATTTAGAAACCGGTGATTGCGAATATGCCAATGCGGGACATCCGGCGCCTATTCATATAATTAAAACCAATGAAGCCCCAGGGCCAACTGACATTAAATTTGTTCCGTTAACTGCATCTACACTTTTGGGAATGGTTCCGGATCCTAGTTTTGAGTCTGGTAAGTTTAAGATCAATTCGGGGGATACACTTTTTGTTTATACTGACGGAGTCACCGAAATTGCAAATACTCGAGAAATAGCCTTTGGAGACAGAAGACTCTTTAAAGCACTTTTAGAATCTGAAAAAGCGAATTTAGATATTGAGGGAATGAAGGCCAAGCTCAATACTACTTTGACCGAGTTTCAGGGCGCCGCTCCCTTGCCAGACGACCAAACTTTTCTTATATTCAAACGTAAATAATTTTCTTAAACACGCTCTCAGACTTCAGAGGAGTCAACTTTGAAAAAGGCTACTTTTTTTCATTCTTATATTTTTGTTTTCTTGAGCTTTAGCTCAATAGTTGTGGCCTCGGTTGCAAGCGCAAAAAATTCTCACCAAAACCCAGATTCTCATGCAGCACAATCCATTTCCGGAAGTGATATTTTAGAGCATATTAAAACTCTCGCTTCAGATGAGTTTGAAGGCCGCTCGCCTGGCACCAAGGGTGAAAGTATGTCGGTGCAGTATTTGATCCAAGAATTCAAAAAAATCGGCCTTTCACCGGGGAATACCGATGGTACCTATATACAAAAAGTTCCCCTCGTAGGGATTACCACTCAACCAAGTTTGCAAATACAAAGTGGCGAAAAGCAGTGGTCGCTTAAGTTTCCCGAAGATTTTGTGGCCTTCAGTCCCCAAACTGATCCCGACTTTGAAATTAAAAAATCCGAATTGGTATTTGTCGGTTACGGCGTAGTGGCCCCTGAATATCAATGGGACGATTACAAAGGGGCTGACCTCAAAGGAAAAACCATTTTAATGCTAGTGAATGATCCCGCGATTCCAGACCCTAGAAATCCTGACAAACTTGATCCCAATATGTTTAAAGGTGAAGCAATGACCTACTACGGGCGCTGGACTTATAAATATGAAATGGCAATCAAAATGGGAGCGGCTGCAGCGATCATAATTCACGAAACCAAACCCGCCGCCTACCCATATGAGGTGGTCATCAATAGTTGGGGTCGCGAAAATTTTGGCATTCGATCAAAGTTTCCCAGTACGGATTTTCCTAGTGTCGCCAGTTGGATACAAAATGATCGGGCCAAAGAATTGTTTAAAGCTTGCGGACTTGATTTTGATTCCTTAAAAAAGGCCGCCCTATCTAGAGATTTTAAACCAATTAATCTCAATGCAAGCGCTCATTTCCAAATAAAAAATACATCAAAGGAAGTGGATTCGGCCAATGTGGTTGGCATGATTGAAGGCTCAGATTCTAAATTGAAAAATCAATATATCATTTATTCGGCCCATTGGGATCACTTTGGCTTAAATGAAAAATTGCCTGGGCCAAAAACCAATCAAATATTTCACGGTGCTACGGACAATGCCTCAGGAGTTGCAACTTTAATTGCAGTCGCTAAAGCATTTAAAAACTTACCCCATCCTCCAAAGCGAAGTATTTTGTTTTTGGCTACGACTGCCGAAGAACGAGGTCTGTTAGGGGCAAGATATTATGCGCGAAATCCCATTTATCCTTTAAAAAATACTTTGGCAGACATCAATATAGATGTGATGAATCTCTGGGGCCGCACGAATGACTTTGAAATCACCGGAATCGGAAAATCTACGATCGATGATTTGGTGATAAAACTTACGGCCTCGCAAAAGCGCAAGGTTACAGGCGAGGCCAGACCAGAGCACGGAAGCTTTTACCGCGGCGATCAGTTTGAGTTTGCCAAAGTTGGGGTTCCGGTTTTGTATTCTACGGGAGGCAGTCATTTTATCGGAAAACCTGAAAGCTACGCGCGCGAGAAAGTAGACGATTTTGTAGCTCATAACTATCACAAAGTAAGTGATATCGTCAGGCCCGATTGGGATTTTTCGGGAGCTGTTGAAGATGCACAAATTTTATTTTTGACGGGCAATGAATTATCTAAAACCAAAGACTTTCCTAAATGGAAGAAATCTTCAGAGTTTCAGTTTAAACCTTAATGCCCTAAATTCGGATAGATCTTCGATCGCCCGCAACTCAATGTCGAAATCACACAGTAGAAAGGCAGCCGCGGCCGCAAACAGTCTAACTGTTTCGGTCTCGGGTTTCAGTGTTGCCGTTTACCGAATCCGGTATGCCCGACGCTGAAGTTTTCAACATTTTACCAATCGAAATGACCAGGAGCCGGCCTATACTTGAATTGACTTAAATTAGGATTTTGCTAGTCTTTTTAAGCGAATTCAATTACCAAGGAGCCCAAATGAAACAATTTATGTTAGCTAGTCTTTTTATTCTCACTTTAATTATGATCGCAATACCAAATGCTCGAGCAGAAGAGGCTAAGGCTGCTTGGAGCTGTATGAAGGACGCTAAGACAATAGGTGTTGAAGGAAAAACTGCTGAAGAAAAAAAGCACGCCTGTGAACTCAAAGGTGGCAAGTGGACCGAAGCCAAAGTCAAATCAGAAGAAAAACAGAGTTCTGGCAAGAGCGATGGCTGGTGAGTCAGTCAAACGCAATGCGATCTTTTTTATAGGAAAATAAATGCCTGACCAGAGAGTCTGATAATTTGCATCAGACTCTTCAAGTCCAAAATGTAATTCGTTTAGAGCCAATTCCTTATCCAAATAAGTCTTAAAGAGACGATCCCAGGTTGAAAAAATAATTCCAAAATTTCGCCCATGATGATTCACATCGCGGCTGTGATGCAACAAATGCTGATGTGGGCTTATCAAGAAGATCCGCATCCACCTGGCATAGCTTACTGGAGTTTGAGAGTGATGCAAATTCGCACTAAACATATACAAAAAGAATCCCAGCCCCATACCTGCAAACTCGATGACTGGGGTTTGTCTGGGAAAAATCCAATGAAGCATTCCTAAGCCCAAAGCCGCGGCAAAGCTGCGTGCGCTATTGAGAAGTAAGGGTTCAATAGGATGCTGACGATGAATACTTAACAGTGTGAGGCTTTTGGCAGAGTGATGAACTCTATGAATTTCCCATAGGAGGGGATTCGAATGCATACATCTGTGAACTAAATAGGAAGCAAAATCGATTGCTATCATGCTGACAAGAGTTGCTAAAATTCCTTCGACAAATACCGGCGCTATGAGTGCAAGCTTGAGAGGAGCCAAGCTTGCAAGCCAATACATCTGTCTTAAAGTTGCGTAAAAAATGCCAAGTTCAATTGGTGAGATGAAAAGTCTTATTAGGAACGAATGGAGAATACAAAACTGCAAGTCTACAAAAGTTGTTTTTTTAAACCAAATGCTGGGTGAAAAAAAATAACTAAAAGCCAACTTGAATGGAGTATTTTTTGAAAGCCTCAACCATATAAGGCTAATTAAAAAAGAGCTTATGATATAGGGCAGAAAGAAAACAGATCCAGGATCTAAAATCTTCATATCAGCATTTTAGGCATTTTTTAGGCCTTAAGGTCAAGAAGTCCGAATTTATTTGCGCGTTTTGCGAATGCGGCTCAGTGAAACGGGAGTCATACCTAGGTAAGAAGCAATCAAATATTGCGGCACTCGATTGACCAAATTGGGGTGCTCTTTCACAAAATATTCGTATCTTTTGCGTGCGTCTGTTCGTAAAAAACGTTCTTCTCTTATCTCTTTTTCAATATAAAGTTTTTCAGCACTCAAACGCCCCATTCTCTCCCAACAGGAGTGACGCAAAAAAACTTTCTGAAGATCACTGAATTTAATGGTCAAGAGAGTCGAGTCTTCTAGGGCTTGACCTGAAAAACTTGCCGGTAAATTTAAAATGAGACTTGATAAGCACGCAATAGCATTGCCCTCGGGAATAAAATATTTTACCGAGTCCTCAGCTTTTTTATTGGCGTAGAAGTTGTAAAACAAGCCTTCAATGACAAAGCCAATTTCGTCAACGGCGTCGCCTTGCCGAAAGTAAAATTCATCTTTGGCAATTTTTCGCATTCTCAAGACACTCGAAAAATAAGCCCATTCTTGAAAAGGGATCTCAATAAATGTCGATAAGTACTTTTTTAACGAAGCGCTATGTTCTGAGCTAATCATGCTTTGTTCAAGCCCCTTTCTTTTCAATTTAAGCAGCTAAAATTAACATAGGTTAATTAATATTTTGCTTTGGCTTCTTTTTTAGAAGTGTACGCAAAGCTGTGTCATATCCAATTTATGAAAATGCAATTTACAAATCTTAAATAGGAGAGAGCTTACAATGAAATATTTTACTATGGCAGTGATTCTTAGCCTTTTACCAATGACTAGTTTTTCTTATCCGAATCATATTCTGCAAAAATTTTGCTCCGATGGATGCACCCATGCCCCAGACGGAACATTTGAAAAGCCTCACGAGTGGTTTATGTGTTGTGCACAACATGATTTAGCCTATTGGGCCGGAGGGTCACCTCAAGACAAATACAATGCCGATACTCATTTGCACAATTGCCTGATAAATACAAATGCAAGACCTTGGGAAGCAGGCGTCTATTTAGCTGCGGTCATCGCTTTTGGTGGAAGTTATTGGGGCAGCGGATGGAGTGATTTCAATAAAAACTCGGTCAAGTTCGAAGCCCTGAGCTCGGCAGAACAAATCCAAGTAAATCGCATGACTCCATCAAGACTGCCGAGTGAGCCGAATTGCAAACGCTATTAATAGTTGAATTGACCTGGGCTTGTTTAAAAATGGTCGTCCCTACAAGACTCGAACTTGTGACCTCTCCCATGTCAAGGGAACGCGCTACCAACTGCGCTAAGGGACGCCTAAACGATGAAAATGAAGGCTATCAATATGTCGATCATAGATCAATCTTTTAAAATGTGCCCAAAAATGCCCCTAAAAAAAGCAAATTCTCCAATATTTGTTCCAAAGAGATGTTCATTTTCCGGAACAGTTGCCAATGAATTCCTTATAGGAGAACTAAACAATTTTACTATAGCCGAGCTGCAGGAAATTATTTTAATGGATCAATATTTTCTTTAACTTTGGAACTAATAAAGTTAGAACTAAGACTTCAGTCTAAGGAAAGACCGAATTTAAAAAATAGAGCAACTCTTAAGAGTGCTTTTACAAGGGGGAATAATGAGATTTTTAGCATCAGTACTTATGCTTCTTACAGCTGGATTTGTTCACGCTGAGGACGCGGTCAGTGATTCAACGACTACGAAAGCCAAAATGCCAAGTGAGGCAACGGCTCAAAGAAAAGATATCGATGAGGAAATTACGAATAAAAAATTGCGCGCAGAGACAGGTTCAAAGTCTTTGATCTCATTGAAATCTGCGCTTGGATACAATGGTGGTTCAATCAATTCACCACTTAGCCAAGAACGCCCACAATTGAGCCCTGGTACTACCAATCCAGAGCCATCTAAACTCTCAGGCACCATTTCAGCTAAGTATCGCGTGAGCGATCACGATAGTTTGAGTTTGGGTGTTGGCGTGGGTTGGCTCACACCGACTTATCAAGGTCAGAGCGGCCAAGTTGAAAACCCAATATTGGGCTACAATCGTGCTTTTAAAACCGGAATCATTCAAAATGTGATCGATGCGAGCATAGTGAAGTATACAAGCACTTCAGCCAGTAAGCGCGATGACATCTGGAATACCAATTTTGACTATACAATCTTGGCAAAAGTTGGCACTTCAAGATTAGATCTCGGAATGGATTTAGGTTATTATCGTGAGTTCTATTCTCAAACGACAGCAAAAAATGGCGATGCTCCACTTGATTATGTAGCACTTTATCCTTTTGCTGAGTATGAGCTTAACGACGTGGCTTCACTTCGAACTGTTTATCGTGGCTTTAGCTATTTCAATAGCCCAAATGATCAAAAAACATTTGTTCGCGATGATCCAACTCAAAGTTTTGGCGTTGGCTTAGCCGTGACTCGTGATATCTATCTTTATCCAAACGTTCAGTGGGTATGGGCAGATGTTCGGGCTGAAAAGACCAATGTGGCGATTTCAGCCAATATCAATTTATAATTTTATCTTTGAGGGCTCAATTTATTATGAATTGAGCCCTTTTTTCTTCGGATAGCTGGTCTAATTTCTCTAAAAGATCTATACTTTCAACTCAATGAAAAAACTTCTTTTCTGCAAACTTCTCCTGGCTATTGTCTTATTGTCAGTACTTTTGATTCCAATTAGGCCATTGGGATCTTTGGGCCAAATGCTCAACCCTTATAACGGCATCTGGGTTGAAACCAAAAACGATTTTGAAAATCTGCCTTCCACATTGAAACTCAAATTAATAGATAAAGTGAAAGTCGAATTTGAAGCTTCTGGTATCCCACATATTTTTGCAAATAATGATTCTGATCTCTACTATGTTCAAGGCTATCTTCAAGCCAGGGACCGTCTTTGGGAAATGGATTTTTTTTCAAGACTCGCAAGCGGCAGATTATCCGAAATATTCGGAAAAAAAACCTTAGCAATTGATGAGACGTTTGTGCAGTTGCGAATTCCTGAAGCCGCACTTGAAAGCGAAAAAGAAATGCTCAATGATCCGCTTACCAAAGTGGCAACTGAGCGATTCTCCGATGGCGTCAATTTTTTCATAGAACACTTAAACGACTCCGATCTTCCACTCGAATTTAAAATATTTCAATATTCACCTGAAAAGTGGTCGCCGTATAAAATTGCTCTGATTCAAAAATTTATGGCGTTCAATTTGTCAGGGGGATCCAAAGATTTACCACTTACGAGGAGTCGCGGACTTTTTTCTAAAAAGGATTTCGATGAACTCTTCCCTGAAGAGTTTAAATACAAAGAAAGTATCCTTTCTCAAAATACTAAATGGAAATTAAAACCCCGTATCCCTAAATCTCCGCAAAATGAATTTCATGCAGAGCTAAAAAATCAAAGTTTAAAGCTAGAGCCCAACCCCAGTAACGGTAGCAATAATTGGTCAGTCTTTGGCACCAAGTCGGCCACCGGCTTACCAATAGTGAGCAATGATATTCATCTTGATTATACTTTACCGGCTCTTTGGTATCAAACTCAGCTGATAACTCCGGACCAGAATGTATATGGTGCCAGCCTTGCGGGGGCTCCTGGCGTGATCGTTGGTTTTTCAAAGCAGATGACCTGGGCTGTAACCAACGCCAGTGGCGACTTTATGGATTGGTATGAACTCAAATTTCGCGATGAAAAACACAATGAATATTTATTTGATCAAAAGTGGCGTGTGGTTGAGGAACACGAACACATAATAAAAATCCGGGGCGAACAGCCTAAAAAGTTAATCCTAAAGAACACCCATTTTGGGCCCATAATTTTTGACGATCAAGAGCCGCCTTCTGTGAGAAATTTTCCACATGGACTTGCTTTGCAATGGACGGGACTAAAAGCATCGAACGAACTTAAAAGCATCTTGAAACTCAATCGAGTAAAAACCACAACAGACTGTCAACTTGCTTTGATCGGCTATTCATCACCCGCGCAGAATTTTATCTGTGCGGACTCAAGCGGCAAAGTACAAATGCTACAATATGGTGAATTTCCTCTGCGTTTTAAAGGGCAGGGGAGAATGATTGGCGACGGTAGCGACTCGAATTATTTATGGCATGAAAGTTTGAAACCCGAAGAATATGCAGGCGAAACCAATCCAACGAGGGGTTTTGTTTTTTCTGCAAATCAACAACCCATGAATTCAAACTACCCATATTATTTGGGCTCCTATTATGAATCTCCCTTTAGGGCCCAGCGAATTGAACAATTGCTAAGAGAAAAGAAAATATGGACCCCTATCGAATTGGCTGAAATGCAAAAAGATACATTTAATAAGCTAGCTGAAAAAGTTTTGCCGAACTTAATTTCTGAACTTGGTAAAGTGAAGCTTCCGGAATATGAAAATAAGATTTTAAATATACTTCAAACCTGGGACTATCAGAACAATACAGATTCTATCGGGGCGAGTATTTTCACTGCCTTCTGGGAGCATCTCGCATCTAATATTTGGAATGAAGTTTTTCCGGATGCCATCAATTATCTTCATCCTAACGACTTTACTACTTCTGAACTCATAGCAAAGGATTTGAAGTCAAAATGGCTCAATCCAAAGCACTTAAGCTTCGAAGCAATAGTCGATCGCAGTTTCAAAGAAGCAATTGCTGAACTCGAAAAAAACTATGGCAATAAAATCGACGCGTGGCTTTGGCAAAATGAGAGCAAGGCAATACTTGCACATTTGTCGAAACTTCCTGTTTTTTCGACCGCGATTCAATCGAGCGGATCAAGATATAGTATTTTAGCAAATTCCGGCAGGCATGGGCCGGTCTGGAAAATGCTCGTGTCTCTTGGCCCTGATTTTAAGGCCTGGGCTATTTATCCTGGTGGTCAGTCGGGCGATTTAAGAAGCCCCCATGCGAAAGAATTTTTAGAAGATTGGTCTAAATCGCAGCTCAGGCCCGTGCAATTTTTAGAGCGGGCAGATGGAAAATCATTTAAAAATATCCTATTCGTTGGTGAGAAATGAAGAGCTATTGGCTTTGTGATCTTATTTTTATTTTCTTGAGTGCCACCATAGGATTTATTTTTCCTTGGTGGAGCGTATTTATTCTCTGCCTCGCCTGGGGATATCTCGATTTATTAAAGCCAGTAAAAATAATGTTTTATGTTTTCTTCGTCTTTTTATTTATGATCTTTGCTTTTGGGCGACCAATGCTTCAAATTCTTGACCTGAGCTCAGTTATTCACTTTACAGACTCAAGGAATCTAAACTATCTTTTGCCAATTCTAGTAGCGCTGCTATTTTCAAGTACAGCAGCACTCCTTGCGAGTTTAGCGCAAAACCACAGATTCAAAAAATGAAATGGTTTCAGAACGAACTGGAGTTGCAAAAAAAGCTTCCTTTATTCGTGCGCTGGCAAAAATTGCAGCGGATCCACTGGCCTTCGATTGTCTCTCAGTTCAAAATGCAGATGTGAACCTGTTGCATGACCGGATCTTCCCATTTGGCCAATGGCTTGACCGCGCTTTACAAATTCACCTTCTTTTACCAGAAATTTATCAAGATGCGCATAGAGTGTTGCCCACTGATCATTGTGCTCGATTACAATAAGTCTTCCGTAACCATGAAATTGCTTACCTGTATAGACAACATAACCATTTTCAGCAGACAAAATTGGCGTGCCTTTTTTATTTGCGAGATCAAGCCCCCAATGTGGGCGCCGCTTTCTCTCTAAAAAACCGCGTGAAAGTTTCGCTTCATCTACGGGCCAGTCAAAATGCATTTCTTTTGCGGTATCTGTTCCGGGTGCGTGTTCGCCTTGAGGTGCTAGGTGTTCAAAGACATTTTGCTCGCTCTGATCGTCGACGCCTTCGGGCTGGGGATGGTCTAGATCATTTTCAATCTTGGCTTTTTTTGGATTCGAAATTCCTTCTGATGCTGGCGCAATGGGTGCATTGACTTGATAGCCAGGCGCTTTTAATTCACCCGGCCCTTTGAAACTGGCGCAGCCAATGAGACTCAAACTGATAATAAAAACTAAGCTTCGGATAAATAGCATTTTAGTTTGCGTAGATCGGAAATTGTTGGCAAAGCTCTTTTACCTGAGCGCGAATATTTGCAAGTTGTTTTTCATTTTTTGGATCTTTTAATACTTTCACAATCCAAGAACCTATTTTTTTCATCTCACTCTCTTTCATTCCTCGGGTGGTCAAAGCGGGTGTCCCAATACGAACCCCGCTGGTTACAAAAGGAGAACGCTTTTCGTTCGGGACGGTATTTTTATTCACCGTTATACCGGCCATATCGAGTGCTATTTCTGCATCTTTGCCGGTCACTTCGCCCTCTGAAAGATCGACTAGCAAGAGATGATTGTCGGTTCCGCCAGTTACTAATTTAATTTGTTCGCTCAGTAAGCTTTCAGCCAAGCACTGAGCATTTTTAACAATTTGTTGGCAATAGGTTTTAAATTCTGGCTTTAAGGCTTCCTGAAAGGCCACTGCTTTAGCTGCAATCACATGTTCTAGGGGGCCGCCCTGAATTCCAGGAAATATTTTACTGTTTACTTTTTTGGCGTTCTCATGAGAAGTCAAAATGAGGCCACCGCGCGGGCCACGCAAAGTTTTATGGGTTGTCGATGTGGTATAGTGTGCGAAGGGGATTGGTGACGGATGTACACCGCTTGCAACCAAGCCTGCAAAGTGAGCCATATCAACTACCAAAGTCGCATCAACACTACTTGCAATTTCGCGAAACTTTGAAAAATCAAGCTCTCTCGGATAAGCACTATAACCAGCCATTATCATCTTAGGTTTGTGTTCTTTTGCGGCCTTCATAATCTGATCGTAATTGAGTCTGTGCGTTTTCGGATCAAGACCGTAGCTTACATTTTTATAAAGACTTCCACTAAAATTAACTGGAGAGCCGTGTGTAAGATGCCCACCGTGAGAGAGATCCATTCCTAAAAACGTATCTCCGGGATTCATACAAGACATAAAAACTGCCATATTGGCTTGTGAGCCTGAATGCGGTTGAACATTTGCGTGTTCAGCACCAAAGAGCTTGGTGACACGATCAATTGCCAATTGCTCAATATGATCAACATACTCACAGCCACCATAATAACGCTTACCAGGATAACCTTCTGCGTATTTGTTGGTGAGCTGACTGCCTTGAGCCTCCATGACAGATTTTGAAACGTAATTTTCTGAAGCAATCATTTCAAGGCCAAATTCTTGGCGCTCATTTTCTTTCATTATCCATTTCGAAATTTCAGGATCGGTTTTTTCTAAAAACATTTGATCGCTCCTTTGAAACTTTCTAAGGCAAATTGTCTCGAGAAAAGCTTAGGCGTAATCGAAGCATTCATCAAGCATCGGCTTGAATCTGCTAAATCTATTTGCTGCTTGTTGGAACGATAGGCCAAGCCAATTTTAAAAAGTTGGAGCACCCAATTTTTTTACGCGCGTAAGATGTCTTAGGGCGGCAGGATCCTGGGCATTATTACCTGAAAATGCAGTGCTTAAAAAGATATCTAATAATTTCACGCATTCTTCTTTTGTTTGAGCCCGTTCTCCGAAACAAATAACATTGGCGTCATTGTGCTCACGACAAAGTCTTGCAATTTCAGCATTCCAAACTTGAACAGCGCGTACTTTGAGATGTCGATTGGCTCGAATACAAATACCTACGCCACTTCCACAAATCAAAACACCGAACGAAGTGGCGCCTTCCGAAATTTGGAGTGCAAGAGCATCTGCAAAGTCTGGATAATCAACGCTGTCTTTGCTATTTGTTCCGAGATCAATAAATTCAATTGTCGAATTGAAATGAGCGACTAAGTATTTTTTAAGTTCAAATCCTGCATGATCAGAGGCAATCAAAACTTTTCTACGCAAAAAATTTCCTCTTTTCAAATTTTTGAAAACACCAAACACGCATTGGTGCCGCCAAATCCAAAACTATTATTTGCGACATGCTTAAATTTGCCTTCGCGTGCGGTATTTGGAATATAATCTAGATCACAATCTTCGCTCGGATTTTCAAGATTGATGGTTGGAGGGGCAATACCTTCAGAAAGAGTCATCAAAGTAAAAGCACTTTCAAGAGCACCCGCTGCACCCAGACTATGACCAGTCATGCTTTTTGTGCTGCTGACCCATAATTTTTTAGAGTGATCGCCGAAAGTGCGGTGCAAGGCTTGAGTTTCAATACCATCGCCAGCAGGGGTACTTGTCCCATGAGCATTTACATAGGATATTTCGTTGGCGTTTAAGCCTGCATCTCTTAGGGCATTTCCCATTGCGAGAGCCGCACCCACGCCACCTGGGGCCGGATTAGTCATATGATGGGCATCAGACGAAGCGCCATAGCCACTCACTTCACCATAAATGCGCGCACCTCTTTTGGCGGCAAATTCATAATCTTCTAAAACTAAGATCGCAGCAGCTTCAGCGATAACAAAACCATCTCGGCCTTTATCAAAAGGACGCGATGCCATTTTCGGTTGATCATTGCGAGTCGAGAGAGCTCGCATCGATGAAAATCCCGCAACCGCCAGAGGACAAATAGTTGATTCAGCTCCGCCAGCAAGCATGACATCAGCGAGTCCTGAGCGAATATAATTTGCCGCTTCACCAATTGAGTGCGCCCCAGATGAACAAGCCGAAGTCACAGAGTAGTTCACGCCCTTAAGGCCATATTTTATGGTAATATTTCCGGAGGCCATATTGGTGATAACCATTGGTACAAAAAACGGGGTCACTCGCGATGGACCTCGTTCAGTCAAAATCGAAAAATTATTCTCAATTGCTCCGAGACCGCCAAGGCCAACGCCAACTATAGAGCCTGTACGTTCTTTAATTTTTTCAGTGAGCTCAAGGCCTGAATCCTTTAAGGCCATTTCAGCGCAAGCGAGGCTGAAATGAATAAAGCGATCCATTTTTTTCTGTTCTTTTTTCTCAATATATAAACTTGGATCGAAATTTTTAACTTCGCCAGCAAACTTCACGTCATACTTTGAAGTATCGAATTGTGTGATCGGACCAATACCAGATTCGCCCTTTATTAAAGCCTTCCAGGTTTCATTTAAATTGAGACCAAGCGGCGAGACGAGCCCGATTCCGGTAACGACAACGCGCCTTTGCGGACGCGCCGGTCTTTGATAAATATCATTCTGCAAAAAGCTTTGCGGCATTGATTGCTTTCAGACGAAAGTCTTAAACTTTACCTTTAACTTGAAGGTAGCTGCAAACGTCTTGCACAGTCTTTAACTTCTCAGCATCTTCATCTGGAATTTCGATGCCAAATTCTTCTTCCATAGCCATGACGAGTTCAACGATATCTAAGCTATCAGCACCAAGATCATCAATAAATGAAGCCTCTGGCTTCACTCTTTCTGGATCTACTCCCAGTTGCTCAACAATCACTTCTTTAACTTTTGGCTGAATAGCTGTTACCATTTTGTCCTCCTCGAGACTTTATATAATTTAAAAATATTTTTAAATATTCAGATCCGTATTTTTACCGACTTTAATTTCCTAAATCAATAGATCTTTAAAATGCCGCGGTTTTTTGAAAATATGTCTGCGCCTGGGGCCGAGAATGAGCCCAAGCTTTAGTCCATATACATGCCACCATTTACATTTAAGGTCTGGCCAGTAATATACCTAGCCTCATCACTCAACAGAAAGCATACGGCGTGAGCAACATCTGCAACTGTACCCAGCGAGTGCATGGGGATTTTTTCTTGAATTTCAGCTTTAACTTGATCAGTTAAGACACTGGTCATCTCAGTGGTTATAAAGCCTGGAGCAACACAATTGAGCCTGATATTTCGACTTGCAACTTCGGCCGCAATTGACTTTGTAAAGGCCTCGACTCCGGCCTTGCTTGCAGCATAATTGGCTTGCCCGGAATTGCCACTTCGACCCACTACACTTGTAATATTGACAATCGAACCCGGCAGTTTAGTTTTGATCATCGACTTTATAGCAGCCCTGGTACAGAGAAAGGTTCCGCGTAAATTTGTTTGAATTACAGAATCAAAACTATCGGTTCGCATTCTTAGTAAAAGTCCGTCTTTAGCAATTCCGGCGTTATTTATGAGGTAGTCAATTTTGGTAAATTGAATCAGCATCCTTTCAAATCCGCGCTCCACAGATTCTTCATCAGCAACATTCATTTCAAGAAGTAAATGGCCAGAACCCTTTAAGTTTTGCAATGCCCTTTGGCCGGTTTCTTGATTTGAAGAATAGGTGAGAGCGACTCTTGCACCCTGTTCGGCGAGATGGGCAGCTATTGAAGCCCCAATGCCTCGACTTCCACCGGTTACTAATGCGGTTTTACCCGCGAATCTGGTCGGATCACTCATTTTTCATTCCTTTTGGATATTTACTAATAGAAGACGAGATCTAACTTTAATGAACTAAATTCGAAGCTTTTATAACTTGCTCGAGCGCATTCCATTCATCAAGATTGTTCATATTGAATGTGGTAATGCCGCTAGAGTCAATTTTTTTCGCGAGCCCAGTTAAGACTTTACCGCTACCAAATTCAATAAAATTGTCGCAGCCCATGCGAAGTAATCTTTGCACGCAGGCTGTCCATAGTACGGGCCCGGTGATTTGCTTGACAAGATGTTCGCGAATTTTACTTGGATCAATTATAACCTTACCTGAATAATTCTGTACAACTCGCCACTTTGCTTCAGCAAAATGAATTGGCGCAAGCACTCTTCGCATCTCTTCTTCAGCAGGCTTCATAAGAGAGCAGTGAAAGGGCGCCGAAACTTTAAGCGGAATCGCTTTGATTTTCGGAAAATCCGGAAAAGCCTCTTTTAAATTTGGAGAACTTAAATTTTGCATCAGCCAAGCAATCGCTATAGTTGAGCCACTAATCACAACTTGACCTGGACTATTAAAATTTGCGGTCTCAAGTGGCCGCCAATCAGAGGACTCTTCAGCCCATTGGCAAAGCTCACGAACTTGCGAGTCTTGCAGCCCGAGTACAGCTAACATACCACCTTCGCCAAGCGGTACCGCCCTCTGCATCGATTGCCCTCGAATGCGAACCGCTCTGAGTGCATCAGAGAATTTGAGCACTCCTGCTGAGACCAAGGCTGAGTATTCGCCAGCTGAATGCCCACTTCCACCTTGAATTTTTATTCCGGTATTTTGACTTAAAATATCATAACAAGCGGTTGAAACCACCAAAAGGGCAGGCTGCGCATTCGC
>JAYUEN010000151.1:0-17682 GCA_043739185.1 Bdellovibrionales bacterium | reverse complement strand
TATGTCGTGGCGGATTAAGTTATTGATAGTACTCGTTTTGTTCTTTTCTTTCAGTTAGTTACAAAATGGTATTTGAAACCTGCCCTCTCCACCATTTTTCTTCTAAATATTTTATTTTAATTACTTTTTTAAAATCCACATATCATTTGCGACCAGTTCGTTGAACTTAAGTTCTTCTCACTTGATAGTGGGTCATGTGACGTGGCCCTGAATAAGAGGGTCAAGGGCTTCAATTTCAAAAGGTCTTTGAAATTCATTTAGGTAACTATAGCATTTCAAAAAGTTAGATTCAATTCGTCTCATATTGATAAACTCAGATATCGAATACTAGTTAGACGCTGCAAACGAACTACTCAACTAGTTCGCACAAGAACGTATCCACCAAGGTGCCCATATTGCACTCTTAAATACTGAGATTTGTAATATGATTTGGAGTTCAATATGGGGTTCAGAAACGTCAAACAAATGAGCAACTCATACCGGGTTTTGGTTTTAAAAAATCTCAAACTGAGTAAAATCACTGTGATCATCGGTTTTATTTTGTCTGTCACAAGCTTTCAAAACTGTTCAAAAATCGACTTTGCTCCGGCTGCAGATAATATTGCCACATTGGCTTACTCGAATAGAGTTTTAGATGCGGTCAACCTGACTACAAAAAAGAATCAGGCTATTAGTTTCAATGCAGGAACCGTCGGAGGCGTTCACGTAGGGACATTGAGCTTAAGTAAGACTACAGCAAGTTTGAGTTTAGACTCTGGCCATGGACATTTTGAAATTCTCGATTCAAATGGAAATATGAAATACACTCCCCATGAATCTTATGTTGGTTCTGATGTAGCTCCAATGTACGTGATTGATCCATACGGCAATAATATTGCCGGTCAAATTAATATCACTGTCGGAAATAACTTAAACACAATACAGCCGGCACTTGCTGTTCGAGGTATGTCTTGTATAACATGCCACTCTCAAGTGAGCTCCAACATAATTACTGACTACGGATTCGGAAATAGTTGGTATTTCGATAGCTCCTCTAATGACTCATTTTATTTGGACCGCGCAAATAGCAACAATGGTCTGGCGACTCTCTCAATGCTTCAAGATAGTAAAATCATTGTTCCGGCGGCCCCTGTTCCCCAGAGTTCTTTAGGATCATTTAACTTTACAAGCGCGGTCAATTCGCTTGCAGATTTTATTAAGGCTCGATTTAGTCAAGGGGCGATCAATTCAAGCGAACAAGTTATTGAAGTACCCGAGTTGAAGATTTCGATTCCTACGGCTAGTCGAATTCGTGAGATTTTTGGAAACCCCAGCGCGGTTCAAGTTTACCTGCCAGATACGCAAAGTTCACCTGCACTTTCGGGCCTCAATTACGACGCTGTTAATAGAGTTTTTGTAATTAATCATCTGGTGTGCGACGGAGATCTCTATCTCGGCGCACCTACGGTCTTCTCAAATGCAACTGTGGAGTCTATTAGTGGTTGTCGAATTTATAGTACGTCAAACATTTTTATCACTTCGCCGATACAGTCAATCGCTCACAATGGCTCGCAAAATTATAATACTCAGATACTCTCTGCTCAAAGTATTTGGATGGGTGCAGGCCGCCTTATCAATGACGAAGAATTTTGCGAGGTCGATAGCGGCGGTGGGGCCACAGGTTGGTATGCATCGACCTACCCTGAGTGTGCGAGCCATGCCGATCAAAACGATACGAATTCACATTGCGATACTCTAACTATGAGAATGTATCAGATGCTACTTCGTAATACCTATTCACGAGCCTATCCGGATCAAACATCGCTGACTGGGCTTTTGGGTAATCCTGTGAGTAGCTCAGCTAATGGGGTTATTATGCAAGATCGGGCCGCGATTGAAGCGAGCCTTGGTCGGCCGCTTTACGATGCTGCGTGTGGAGTTAGCGGCCGAAATCGAAACGTGAGCCGACTAATGTTGGTTGCGCCCTACGTAAACAATCGTTACACAGGAGATTACTCAGGTTCGACAATCGCGGAATCAGCGTTGATGTCTCTGGGAACCTTTGTTTACCATTTTGACCCAGTATTTACGAAGGTTTCAATTTTATCTTTGCTTGAAAATGGTGAGTTGATTTCTGGACAAGGCCTTTGAAGAATCATAATTAGTGAGCCGAATGGCACGCTTCTTTAGAAAGAGCCATAAATTCTTTAGCCAACATGAGTATCGGCCTCCATGTGCGAGGACTTGATTTCGACAAAACGCCTGTGAGTGAATAAAGACAAATGTCATCTCGCCGTATCGCCGCTTTCTGCAAGCGGAGGTTTTATTCGTCGGGATTAGCGTTGGCTGGTTCGGCATGGTGCTAATATATGTCAGAGAATCTTGATAGCCTTTCTCAAACACTACGCTCAGTCGAGACGGTTAAAACCGAGTTCATGAACTCAAAAGCTTGTTAGACAAAATCTTGTTGGACCTTAAAAAGTATCAGCCACTATCGAGCAGGCAGAACGACACTTATGACTCCAGTGGGCTTTGGCTCACGCCAATAGTTGAAAACCCATTTTATCTCCACCTTAGGTGTGCCTTTATAAAGCAGATCTGAAATATCAATTCCATATTTAAATTCTACTTTTGAATGCGCCGGGATTTTTATGGTCATTGGCGGAGGAGGAACTGGAGCGGATTTGGGAATAGCCTTGTCTGACCATATAACTTCTTTTGTCATCGTAATATGAGCTGAGAATGGATAATGATCAGAGACCGGAAAAACAATTATCTCTAAGACCCGAGGGAAATTGTTAATGAGATAAGCCTTGATGTTGATTTGATTCGTATCGACTTCACAGGTTTCATCCACAGTAAACTGGAGTTGTTTCGGCGGACGAAATTTATTTGCCTTATCGTAGTCAAAAAAACTCTCTCCCAAAACATCCTTACCAAAAATAAATAATTTATTCACTTGGCTCCGATCACTTGCAAAGGAACTTCCTGAGATCAAAAGTCCCATCAATAAGAGTAGCGGTGCAAGAAATTTAAAATGAGAAGTCACTTCCGAAATAATCGATCAGCCTGAAAACAGGGTCAACAATTAAATGAGCCTGTTGAATAGGGCCGATTTTTTTCGCTTTTTTTCGAATTTTACTTACGTCAGCCGGCACTCGAAGAAAATTGTTGGTTTTTGTCTTGAGTCGATCAGTGCCAATAAATGAGTGAGTAGGTCGCTCGCGATTGTTGCTGCCAGTATTTTGAGGTTTTGCACGATCGCCATAACGTAAACTTGGGTCTGCACCTTTGCCCGAAGTCAGTAACGGGCCTTTCTCATCCCGTGGTGCGAACCCGAAGTAGGAGTTATGTTTTGAAAACTCTGGCCGCCGTCGTTTGTACGATAAATTACATCATTTGCCGAGCCAACATAAATAGAATTATTAGAGGCATCCCAGGCTAAACTATTAATGGGGTCCGACTATGGAAAATTATAAGTGACAAAGCTCTGACCACTGTCGGTCGAAATAAAAAGACTATAACCAGTTGAAAAACAAATATGTGAAACGTCAGAAGCAGCAATTCCAGTTTGCTGATTATAAATTAGCCCAATTGAAAGTTGCAACTCTGCAATTTCTTCTAGCTTTGTAGTCTTCTTTAGAAGGGCAAGGATAGGGGCTATAGATTTCTTTTCGGTAACTTCGGTTCTTGCCGTGTTGTACGCGTTCGTAAATTTATCAGTAAATATCGATTCACCTTTGGCATCTAAAAGGCCACTATTCATGCTTACCGCCTGTATGACATAACAAAAACATATTAAGTAAACGTAAATTAATGCAAGCCGCCTCACAATTCTCCGTCTCCGCTTTGGCCTTGATAATATAATCGTATAGTTCACTTTCCAGATGTTCAAGAGGGGAATCTAAATAGCGGAATCGCGGTATTTTGTAGGCTCGTTTTTAATCGATATGACCGATTTTTCTGAAGTAACGGTATCTGATTAGAAGGCTCAAGGCTTCATTTACAAATTCTAAAAATTCCGGACGTGTAAAGCTATACCGTAAAAACTAATACATTGATTTTGTTAAGAACAAGGGGTGATCACGGTACTATTGGAACTTGATAAGCTGGACAGCTTTGATCCATATAAAGAATCAGAAGGGATTATTCTTTTGATCCGGAATATCTGGAGTGAAAATGAATTGCCCCTTTGAATTGCGCTCAATTAAAATCGGCGACCAAAGAACTTGTCGATGAAGTTTTTTTGCTTCATCGGGTGAGGGCCATCCTGTGGTTGGCTGTCCTAGAGAAAATTGGGTGAGTGGAATAGCGTGAAATGCAATTCTCCACGCACCAACTTCAGAATTGTAATAAGGAGAGGCGCGTCCCACCCAGGTGAGGCCCATATAGTCTCGATAAAAATTTGCAAGATCCCGTAGATCTGTTCCATTTTCATTTTCAACCATTTGATACCGACTTAATATTTTCTGTGTCGGCGGCTTGTAGAGCATAGCCATACCATAGTGAGCAACGTAATCCCCCGGACTCGCGGTACCAGCAAGTTCTGCTTGATCAAGCGATACAACTTTGCCATTTGAAAGTTTTACGAGACCTGGTGATACATAGGTCGCTTGAAGGAGCGGACGAAAGCCCTCAATAAGAGAGCCGCCAAAAGTTCGCATTGCCAGGGGATAAGGTTTTTTAGTTCGAGGATTTATTCCGTCGTGCACAAGGTGAGATTTGCCAACGAGTTGTTGCATTGAGGAGTCCATCTCGCTAACGTAAATAGAGGTTCGCCATGGTTGATTGTCTTTCTGTCGATCCACCATATCGTAAAAGTAAATATAATTGCCATTAGCGTTTAATATCGGAGTGCCGCTTTGGTCTTTTAAAACGGTGCCGCCATAAGAATGATGGTGGTGAGGTTGGATCCAATCATTATCAACAGGTACATCTAACGGTATGATCGAAGCTTTGTAATACCACTTTTCATCGATGCTTCCATCTGGGAGCTCATCGCGAACAACATGCGCCCACATACGACTACGACGAGGACCTTCTTCTTCTGTTGGAACTCCCGGAGATGAAGTGATGATTGCGCCTCCATGGCCGATCATTTCTCCATTTGGTAAAATATAAAGTTCCGTGTCCCAAGGAAGAGGCGCATTCGCTCCATTCATTTCAGTTCCGTTATTATAAAAAGAACGCACTCGAACGACGTGGCCTGGCCCTCCATGTTCATAAGTTTTGAGATCGGGATAAATGAGGTATTCTCCGTCAGACAAAGATACACGTATTTCTGATTTTCCGTTGCCCCAATTATAGTAAAATGGAATGGATGGATCCGCTGTATCGATAACGATCGCAGATGGATCAAGGTTACCAGTAAAATATTTTCTTTCACCTGAGGTTACAATTTTAATTCTTTTTTCTGGATGGCCAAAAGGACTATGATCGGGAGCCGAGGCCTGCTTAATACGTGCGATTTTTTCGGAAGCTGAAAGTTCTGAGGCATAGGTCAGGTGTGAGTTTTGAATAAAGAAAGCACACCTATCTGGCACAGCTCCAAGCGCATTGCCAAATAATTGAAAAGTTAAGAGGAGTCTAAAAATTAAAAGCATATACTGTTTTTAAGAATTCAAGATCTATGCGCAGTCAGAGAGAGATGGGAGGGAGTTGGCGCAAACTGAGTATAAAGCTGGGCGATAAGGGCTCCCCAATTATTCGCATAACCCTTCAAGGTTTTAACTTTTTTCTTGTAATTTCGGCGATTTAATCGATCCTGTTGAACTTATATTGATGAGTCTTAGGATTGGCACATCCGAGGCCCAATGATTTGATTTTTGTTGCTTATTCAAAGCATTTCAGAGTAATCGCAGTAACTGCCGAGACAAGCTTTCAAAATCTTGCCTCGTCAGCAGCATACGATTGAACCTCTTGCTCAGTCGAAAAGGAATCGAATTCGAAAGTTTTTCCCAAACACGCTCCCGCTAGTCCAAGAATTAAAATAAAGGATAAGTTCCGAACATGAATCATATAACAAGTTTAACAACAATAATCATTGTCGGTCAGTAACAAATCTTTGCTGAGCAACTAAGACTCACCGTTAATCGAGAGATCAGTGATCTCAGACTTCTCTAATTCAAAAGTAAAATTGAAATAGCAGTCACCACCGTCAAAAGTAATGATCCATTCCTTAAGCCAGCGATCCTTGTCAATTTCGCATAGGAAGTTGCCTCGAATTATTTTTTTATCATTTACAATTTCCAAACCTGTGTACTGACGATAGTAAGAAGCGAGCTTCTTGAAGATTTTCGGATGTTTGGATTTTAAGAGAGCCGCAAGATTCTTCTCAATCAATTTGATCTGATTTTCCGTCGGCTTAAACGGAATTGCTCTTTTGTCTCCCACGAGCGCGGTAGGAAAATTGCTATCTATGATAATTGCAGTACGGTTGTTCAAGGCGAGCCCCAAATGAGACAAGAAAACTGTCAATATTAAAAATTTCATTTGTCTCAATAATACTTGCATCGGAGTCCTGGTCAAATAGCAAATCTTTGACCCACCATTCGTATGGTGTTTTCAACTAGCCTCAAGCTAAATTGGCGAGTTTAATTTAACTGAGCAATATCAGTATGTTATCTCGATAATTTGCAATTCAAAATAGCAGGAGTATACTGATCCTAAGTCAGCCTAATCACCCATCCCTTCCTGGATGGGCGTCCGGGGGAACCAACCATCGGGGCTAAGAAGAGTATGTAGAACTCTTCGGGTTACTTCCATAACCTCGCCCGTCAGCTAACCTCGTCGGCATTTGGAAGGGCGATCCCATCCGTGGAGCGCGCGAACTCAAAGCGCGTTTCTTACCTTGAGATCTCCTTAAAAATTAATTTGCGTGAACCTGCTTGTGGAAGCAGGAAAAGGCCGCGCCATATTCAAAGGAGTTTTTATGGAATCATTTTTGATTCAAAATTGGGCTTATCTCATATGCGGAATCGTGGCCGTCGCAGGGATCATTACTTACGCTGGATTTGTCGTCATCAATCAGTACCAAGTTGGTATTGTGGCGAAAAAATTCTCTGACAAATCTTTGTCGGACGGAAGATTCATCGCACTCGATGGCGAGGCCGGCTATCAAGCAGATACTCTTGCGCCAGGATGGTATTTCGGCCTATGGTTCTGGAAGTACAGCGTTGAAAAGCGTCCAATCGTGATCATCAAACCGGGTGAAATCGGTCTGGTCGTCGCAGCTGATGGACGCGCCATTCCCGCTGATCGCATCCTCGGTCAAGTTGTGGACTGCGATAATTTTCAAAGTGCTCGCAAATTCTTAAGCGGCGGCGGAGAAAAAGGTCGACAACTCGGAATTATTACTGCCGGAACTTATCGTATCAACACATCCGTATTTAAGGTTGTGACTCGGGCGAATGCCAGTGAAAATGGTGTCGATTCAGATGACCTTGTGGTTTATGAAGTGGCACGCGACAAGGTTGGCATTGCCACCACTCTCGATGGAGCGCCAATTGTTGAAGGCGAAATCGCAGGTGGGGTGATCGAAGGACACGACAATTTTCAAAACGCTCAAAATTTTTTGAGCAAAGGAGGAAGACGCGGTCTTCAGGAGCAGGTTTTACTTTCAGGATGTTGGAATCTAAATCCTTGGTTCATTCGTGTTGAACAAGTTCCGATGACTGAAATCCCGATTGGATATGTCGGAGTCGTCATCTCCTATGTCGGTAAAGAACATACCGATGTGAGTGGTGCAGATTTCAAACACGGCAATCTCGTCAATCAAGGGCACAAAGGTGTGTGGGTTATGCCAATTCACCCCGGCAAACATCCATTGAATTCACGAGTGATGAAAGTTGAACTTGTTCCGACAACAAATATTGTTTTGAACTGGGCGAGCCGCTCTGAGGCTCACACCTATGATTCAAAACTCTCATCGGTCACGGTTCGATCAAGAGACGGCTTTGCATTTAGTCTCGACGTTTCACAAGTGATTCACGTTGGTGCCAGTGACGGTCCAAAAGTGATTTCACGTGTGGGTTCGATGCAAAACTTGGTGGACCATGTGCTCGAGCCGATTGTTGGGAACTACTTCAGGAACTCAGCACAAGATTTTACTGTGCTCGATTTTTTAAGTGCTCGTAGCGTTCGGCAAAAAGATGCGGCCGGACACATTCGCGAAGCTTTGCTCTCATATGACGTGCAAGCGATTGATACTTTGATTGGTGATATCAATCCACCAGCGCAACTCATGCAGACTCAGATGGATCGTAAAATCGCAGAAGAACAAAAATTGACGTATGAGGTTCAACAAGAAGCCCAGAAGAAACGCCAAGAGCTTGTTCGAGAAACGGCGATCGCCGACATTCAACAAGATGTCGTCAAGGCTGAGCAGGGTGTGGACATTGCCGAGCTGCAGGCCAGCGCCCGTATTAAAACTGCTGCGGGCGAAGCCGAGAGTGCACGTCTAAATGCTTCGGGTGAAGGCGACTCGTTAAAACTTCGGGCCGCAGGTGAAGCTGAATCGATTCGTGCCACCGGTAAGGCTCGTGCTGAATCCTACCTTGCTGGGGTGACAGCACTTGGCTCGGAGTCTTATATGGCTTTGCAACTCATGCAGGTCGTAGGCGAGCGTGGTGTAAGAATTGTTCCTGATGTTGCTGTCACCGGAGCGGCAGGTAGTAACGGCGGCATCGTTGACGGTCTACTCGGAATGATGTTGAAAAAAACCGAGGTTAAAAAGGGATAAGGAAATTTGAGTTATGTTTATTCCGAGGAGAAGAAATGCCTTGGTGTAATAGAGGGGGATGGTTTCCATCCCTTTTTAGAGCAGCTCTAAGAATCGAAGAAAGGCTTTTGGGTCTAGTCGAGATCCTGATTTCTCCTGATAGTTTCGAAATTATGTGATCTTGGGGCATAATTTTATTGATGCATAAATTGAATTTTCAATCGATCTCCCTAATTATCGGATTAATCCGGATGGTATTTTCTGCTGGAATATTTATTTTGTGCTCCTGCAACTCGCAGAATAAATCTGATATTCAACTGCTCAGAACCTCCGGCGAAGCAATTCATCTCAAAAAGGCTGAAACGCTTCGGTTGCGAATTGGAGATGAACCCCCTTCTTGGAACTGGCTAAAGACTTCATCAGACATCATGATTCTGAATATAGCAGAAGGATTATTTGAATACGAATTTCACGGTGAAGACCCTATTCTGAAGCCGGCTCTTGTTGAGTCTTGGCAAAGTGATAGCAGTGGCAGATTTTGGACCTTTCATATACGTCCAAATATAAAGTGGAGTAATGGTGACCTATTCACTGCGGCAGATGTGGTCCACACATGGCAATGGATTCTTGACCCAGGAAATGCCGCAAATTGCTCTGACCAGCTGTTGAATTTTAAAAATGCTCATAAGGTTTATGAAAAAAAGTTAGGCCCAGATTCCCTGGGCGCTCACGCAAAATCATCAAGCGAATTAGTGGTTGAGCTCGAAAAACCATTTTTAAATCTCCCGCGATTGTTGACTCAATCTTGTCTTTTTCCCGCGCATAGAAAGCAACTTGGACCCATTCCTGAGGCCATAACACTTGGTCCTTATGTCATCAGCGAATGGTCCCATGACCGCTGGATTTGGCTCGCATCAAATCCCAACTATTACGGCACGAAGGCAAAAATAGAAAATCTTGTCCTATACATTATTCCCCAGCACACGACGGCTTTAGATTTATTTTTCAGTCGAAAACTTGACGCCCTCAATGCAGTACCGGCCACGCAAATTAGTAAATTAGCCCAGAAGGCTGAGCATAAAGTCGTTTCAGCACCCTTGATCTATTATTTAATATTTAATTTAAATGATGAAGTATTCAAAAATAAACTTGTTCGTAAAGCTTTCGCCCAGGCAATTGATCGCGAGGCCTTTGCCAAAGTCTTTCATGATGGTCGAAAGCCGCTTCAATCTCTGATTCCAAAAGGATATGACGGCTATCAAGAAGCAAGGGGCCTAAGCTTCAACCCTGAGAACGCCAGAAAGTTATTAGCTGCGGCTCAGGTCGATCCGCAAAAATTAAAAGCGACTTTGGTTTTTCCTTATACGGAGAATGAACAAAGTATTTTTGAGTTTTTACAAAATGAGTTTAAAAAGAATTTAGAGGTGCGGATCGAGCTACAAAGTCTTGAGTTCAAAACATTCTTAGAGGCTAAGAGGCATCCCACACAAGGTCTCATTCGTGGGGCAGATCTCATCGACCCAGTTTCGCCGGTCTGGTTTCTTGATTTATTCAGGCGCTCCAATGAATTTGGGTGGACAAATCCTATTTATTTAAAGCTTCTCAACGATGCTGAATTTCAAACTGACCCCAGACGGCAAATTGAAATTGCAAATCAAATTCAAAAATTAATGCTCGAAGAAGATGTTGTCGCGGTCCCTTTTATGCAAGCTTCAATGCATCTATTGGTACATCAAAATATTCGCGACTATCCGATCAACCACCTGCATCGACTCATCTACAAGCAGACTAGCATAAACAAAAGCTTAGACTAGTTCTCAATATCGAAAAGAGAAATCTTTGAGCATTTATTGCTAATAGAAGAGTCGATTTTCGACTGAAGATCACATTGACTCTCAATTTGTTTTCAAGATCTAATATAATGTATATGAAAACAATTCTTACTTTTGCCCTCCTTTTATTAGTCAGCACCAAATTGTTTGCAGCCCAAAAGCCAAAGCTCACGCTATGTAAAAATGGCGAGAGCACTGTATTTAACTGCCAAGTTAAAGGAAAGACGCTCTCAGTTTGCGCCAGCAAATCTAACAGTGCAAAAGATAAATTTATGCAATATCGCTTCGGAAGCCCTTCAAAGCTTGAGCTTTCAATTCCCGAAAAAGGGATTGAGGGGGTCAAAGTAGGTAATTTGATGTACTCCGGCGGAGGGGGAGAGTTTATTAGCTTTAGCAATAAAGATACCGAATACGTCATTTTTTCTCGTATTATGAAAGGTGGCGAAGATTCAGGGGTTCTCGTTCAAAAAGGGGGTAAGAAAATTGCTGGCCTTAATTGTAAGCCCAACTCTCAAATAGAAATGACTATGGATGAAGTTGCAAGTTACGGGATACCTACAAATGAAAAAGACGACTATGATTTTTAAGAATCTATAACTAACCTGGCGCTCAAAATTAATTCCGAATATTCTAGGGCAGAGTTTCGATCGAAACACCTTTTATAAAACACTCGTCGCCTACAAGATTACAGCCAACTTTTTTAACTTTAATGCTAAAAGCCTTTTCGCCGCCCTCAACATTCGCTTTCAAAACTGTTCCGACCAATACGGCACCACTATCACTGTTCCATCTACTTTGAATTCCGCCTTCTTTATCCGATGCCGTGCAAAGCATCGGTCTAGAACCAGCATACTTACACTCAAGATCGTAAAGACCAATATAATCACCACTGTAATCTGAAGGAACAGAGACCGCCATCATATCGCGCAAACCTGAAGTAAGAACCCTACGCATATCGCCCGATGCGCCCGAATCGGGAACATTCTTTGCCTGGGCGAGGCCGCTAAATACCGTAGTGCAAACAAAAATTGATAGTAAGATCTTTTTCATTCAGGCTCCTCTTATACAAAAGTCAGTATGACAGAGATTTTACCACAAGTGCGGCTTAAGAGCTTTTTCACATAATCATATTGTAATCATTTTACAGTATTGACCATTTAGGGAATGTAAGCTTGGGGGCCAATAAGTTTGCTTCCTCAAGTCTCAGCTTTATGATAGAAAAGCCGCTCGGAGGTTAACAATGAAAACTTTGTTTATAATTTTCAGTTTAGTTTCTTCAGCGGCTCTTGCCGACAGTCATTTAACGGGCACATGGATGGGTGAATCTTACAATATCACCATCGATACAACTTTTAACTATATCCGGGGTTCTTACGGCGATCGATCCTTTAACCTTAGTGCGGACGATACTTTCAATTATGTACGCGGCAATTCTGCTGGCCATGACGTGAATATGAGCTTTGATTCTACATTTAAATACGCACGTGGCACTGCAAGCTGTGGTGAAATGAATCTCAGCTATGACACCACCTTCAATTATATTCGTGGAACTTTTTGTGGCTCTGCGATGAATCAAAGTTTTTCGTCGGCTGAAGAAGTCCGAGATACTTTTGGATCAATGGTGATGGAGGAGCTGGTCAATGACTTTCCTGCTCCCACACGCAGAGTGATTGCAAATTATCTTGCCGGTAAAATTCACTACTAGAATTTTAATAGAAACATACTCGACCTAGGTACACACAGCCATTTCTTTTTAAGACAAACTCTGAAACAATGAGTTTGTGACATTCCCTATGTTAGACATACTTCTTGATGGTGCAATTGCGTTTGGTCCCGAACGCCAGGTCTTTTATTGCAATGATGAGTTTATCCGAATTTTTGAGCTAAATCGAAACCGACTTTTTTCGGGCAGGCCCCTGCACGAGCTGGTAATGTTCGATGATAAAAAGCTATTTTTGATGCCAGAAGGAACCGACGGAGAAGACGATGTGCTTCACTACAGATCAGCCAAATTTGAGACTCACCACGGACGTCGAGGTATAGTTAAAGTTGCGATCGTACCGACGCGCGAATTTTTTGCCAAAAGCAAACTTTGGTTCGCGTATTTTCACCGAGAGTCAGACGTCATCAATCAAACAAGAGTTCAAATCGGTTCATTGATTGAATCGGCAAGCTCTCTCCAGACGAAAGACTTACTTCAAGCCTTGTCTGAAATCCGACAAAAGCTTTCAAATCTCTAATTAAATTTTAATGGGTTCTGAGCCGGACTCAAGTTGTTTCGCATATTTGTCGATTGATTCGATGAAATGAAATATCTTTTTGCGACAATTTTAATTTTTGTTGAATCCTCTGGTGCGTCTGTTCTCACTGCAAAAGACGTCATTGAACTTTTGCAGACATCGGGTAATCGTTGGCGCCAAGTCGAAGCCCAAGGCCAAGATGCGGCCTCAAAGTTAGAGCAAGCCCAGGCGGCTTTATCGCCATTTGTGAGTTTCAGTGCAAGGCAAATGGCTGCAAAAATTAATCCGGTTCAATATGGCCTGACACCTCCGAGTGATATCGACGTCGTGGGAATTGGTTCGGTTGGCTTGCAAGGTGGGATTGCGCTTTGGGATTCGGCCTCTAGTGCGCGCATTGATGCAGCCATTGCAAATACAAAAATACAGGCAGCCAATGAAAAGCATTTTAAAACTGAATTGAGTCTGCTCGCACTATTGCAACTATTAACGCTGCAAAAAATCAAACGCCAACAAGATGTCATTGGGTCTAATCTCGATCGAGATCTCAAAATTTTGTATGCAGCAAAGAGAAAGTTCGCTTCAGGTTTTGGTATTGATTTAGATGTTCAGCGCGCCGAAGGCTTGGTCGAGCTTCAAAAATTCAAACAACTTGAGGCTGAAACAGCCTTCATCAAAGCTTGCAAAGATCTGGGAAATACCCTGACAAAATCCGATCTCGGGTGTGAAGTCGATCAGCTGAAAGTTTCGATGATTGATGAAAATAAACTTGAAGAGGCCGGAAATAAATATTTAACTGACAAACCAGATTTCATAGCTTCACAGGCAACCGTGACAGCGGCTGAAGCGCTGGTGAAGGAAGCGAAGAAAGAGTCCAATCCAAAGATCGTTTTATTTGGCGAAACTTCTTTTGTCGGCGCTTCGATCCCGAGTGGACTGGGTCATCCAATGACCGGCCTCGCCGGCATTCAGCTGACAATTCCGATACTTTCAGGTGGATTACACTCTGGAAGAGTGCAAGAGCAATCGGTGAAGGTTTCGATGGCCAGTTTTCAACGAGATCAACTCGCGAATGATAGCTTGAACCAACTCAAAGTGGCCGTTGCTCAACTTAAAAGTGCCAGGGCTGCTTTGTCGCTCTCAAAAAGACAAATTGAGATTAGCGACAAAGAATTAGATTTTGCAGAAAAAAAACACGGCAGAGGTTCTATCAGTAGTCTTGAACTCAATACGGCCCAGATTAATATGGCAAATGCTCATGAACTGAACGTACAAGTTCAATTTGCTTATGAGGCAGCCAAACTCAATTACTGTCGTGCGATTGGTAATCTTGAACATTGCACCCAAAAAACGGAGTCAGAAAAATGAATTCTCCAGTTAGAAAGCTCGAAGAAACTCAGGAAACAACCACTATTGACGAAGCGATTTTTAAAGCAAAAAGTCGTGCCGACGACTTGAAGAAGAAAAAAATGATCGTCATGATTGGTGCTGGTGTCGCTTTGGTGATTATTTCGACCATGTCTTATATTTGGTTTGTTTACTCGTCGAGCCACATCTCGACCGACAATGCCTATATCGAAGCTGATCTTTATCCCCTGAATTCTCATATTATGGGATATGTGAAGAATGTTTTGGTAGAGGAGAATGATGTTGTTAAAAAAGGGCAACCGATTATTGAATTAGACGATTCAGACCTGCAAATTGAACTTGAGTACAAAGAGGCCAAGTATAAAAAGGCAGCGATTGATTTAGGTCGCCTCAAGTCGCTTCATCATGACAGCGTGATTTCTAATTCAGATCTTGAAACTGCTGAAGCGGTCGCAACTTCGATGCGCGCCGATCGCGATGGTACGCTTTTGAAAATGAAGTTTACCAAAGTAGTTGCGCCAGTTGACGGCGTTGTCAGCAAACAAGGCGTTCACTCTGGGCAATTCGTGCAGCCAGGCCAAACTCTCATGACAATTGTATCACAAGAAAAGATCTGGCTGCGCGCCAACTTCAAGGAAACTCAAGTTAATAAGGTGGCGCGAGGAATGGCCGTAGAGGCCACAGTAGACAGTTACCCGCATATCGTTTTCAACGGAAAGGTCGAAAGCATTTATCCGTCGAGTGGAGCTGCAATGAGTTTGATTCCGCCCGAAAATGCCACCGGAAATTTTACAAAAATTGTGCAGAGGTTCCCGGTGAAAATCTCTCTCGAACGCAAACCTGGTTATGAACTAAGGCCCGGAATGTCGGTGGTTCCAACCATTCTTGTGAAGTGAATAAATGGCAATTTCTGACTTAAGACAACAGATTGAGGGATATATGGCTGAACATCTTCAGCCAACCACCACCTGGGTCATGACCTGGAGGGAATGGTCCGCCGTCTTGGGCGGTGCTCTCGCTGCATTTATGGCAATTCTCGATATTCAAATCACCAATGCCTCTTTGCGAGAAATTCAAGGATCGCTTGGGCTTGATCTCCTTGAAGGAAGCTGGATTTCAACAGCCTATTTGATCGCTGAAATCGTCGTGATTCCTATAACTGGAGTTTTTTCTGAGGTGATCGGCATTCGAAAATTCATTTCGATCAATACGGTCATGTTCATTGTATCTTCAATCTTGTGTGGTCTTGCTTGGAACTTAAATAGTATGATCGTGTTTCGCGTGATGCAGGGTTTTTTTGGCGGAACACTTATCCCGATGGCGTTTCAAATGGTTCTTTATTATATGCCAAGTAATATGCGCACCATCGGGATGGTGATCTTTGGTCTTACTGCCACACTTGCACCGACCTTAGGGCCCTCTTTTGGTGGCTGGCTCACCGATAATTACGGATGGCGAACAAACTTTTTTATTAATCTTGGTCCTGGTCTCATCATGCTCGCTATGATTCGCGCAGGTGTTCCAAAGGGAACGATGGATCTGGGGCGCCTCAAAAATTTCGATTGGCTAGGAACTTTTACGATGGCGATTGGTTTGGCAACCCTGACCTACGTTCTCGAGGACGGGTCACGTGTGCAGTGGTTTGAAGATGAATCTATTCAGATCTGTAGTCTCGTCGCCTTTGGCAGTTTGACTGCATTTCTTTTGACTCAGATCGTGAGCGAAAATCCGCTTTTGAAATTGCGGGTTCTGCTCGATCGTAATTTCTCAATCGCGGTTGTCATTACGACGATCTCAGGTGCCGCACTCTATGGCGGAATTTATTCGCTCTCATTGTTCTTGGGACAATTACAGAATTACAGCGCAACCGATATTGGGGCGGTTATGATGTGGATTGGCTTGCCCCAAATCTTGGTCATGCCACTTTTACCCTTGATGATGAAGTATGTTGATATGAGAATTTTAGCCGCAATTGGGATTGGGCTTTTTTCGCTGAGTAACTTTCTCAACTCTGGTCTCGATTATAACTTTGCCGGTGAGCAACTCAAATTCTCTTTATTAGTTCGCGCCATAGGACAGCCAATGTTTATGATTCCGCTGTCGATCATTGCGATGAATATGGTTAAACCAGAGCATTCTGCAGACGCTTCATCCATTTTCAATATGATGAGAAATATGGGCGGCTCTATTGGTATTGCTTTGGCCGGTACTTTTATGGTTTCGAGACAGAGTCTGCATCAGGGCCATATGATGGAACAAGTTCATATGAACAATACGTCGATAGTTGAGCGCCTATATCAGTTTGAAATGTTTTTGCGATCAAAAGGTTTAGATGTGACCGCAGCAAAAACGGGGGCCCTTAAATTTATCTTAGGAATTGTTCAGCGTGATTCGTATATTTTAGCATTCTCTGATATCTTTTTTACTCTTGGTTCTGGACTTCTCATTTGCGTAGTTTTGGTTCTGCTCACTCGTAAAACCCAATTTAAAGAGGGCGGACTGGCCGAATAATCGGAGGGAAAATATGGCGCTCAAAAAGAAAATATTTCAACCAGGTGAATACCTATTTAAAGAAAACGATCAAAGTTTTTTCTTTTATTTTATTGATCAGGGTGAGGTGCAAATCACCAAAGCAGGTCTTGGCGGCAAAGAAATCCTCCTCACAGTTCTGGGACCTGGTTCTCCTGTAGGAGAATTTGCAATGATTGACAAAAAACCTCGGTCGGCTTCGGCGGTGGCTAAAACCGCAGTGGTGGCATCGCTGGTTTCTGAAATCGATTACCGCGCCATTATGGCCGATCTTCCGCAGTGGGCCGCATCGATGCTGAACTCGCTTGTGGATCGTTTGCGAGACATCAATCTTGTGCTACTTAAAAATGGTCTTCTTAATGATGAATTAAAAGCTCAAATTGATCGCGCCTCGGATGAGCGACTCGCCGGATAAGAGAAAAAGGCCCAAGCTTTAGTTTAGAACTTTGGCACCATTTAAAAGATATATCGTGCCACTTGAGCCGATAATTCGATCAACAACTAAAGCATCGAGATAAATATCACCACTTTGGCCGCTGATTGATTGAACGTGGCCAGACTGCAAATACATTCTTCCGCTGCCACCTGAAACTGTGCCAACGCTCATGCCAATGACCACGAGCTTTCCGCTCGAAGAGCCCGAGATCCGAGCTAGACTTCCTACAAGCCCATTTGGACCATTCGCTACTGCCGAAATATTTCCTGCACTTGAGCCGGCAATTGATTTAATACTTTGTGCCCAGACACATAAGTGATCTCCGCTTATTCCTGAGAGATCGCCTACTTCGACAGAGTTGAGATCAATCGAGCCGCTATTTCCTGACCCCTGGACGAAAGATCTTACATTTCCGATGAAGTTACCGGAATTTCCTGACAATGAATTAAGAGATTCCGCACTTTCAACAATGATGCTGTTGGCGCTATTGCCATTTATACTCACTTGATTTGCGGCACTAATATGAATATCTCCGGTCTGGCCAGAAATATTGTAATTGGGAAGACTATTGACTGTGCTTGA
>JAYUEN010000150.1:0-1934 GCA_043739185.1 Bdellovibrionales bacterium | reverse complement strand
TAAGACTACAGCCTTTTTCGGAAAATTAAAATACGCAAGAGTTGGACAAAAATGTTCGAGTTCGAATCTCAATTAGAAACTGCATCTTTATGCCTTAGCAAAAGCTTAGGCACTTCTTTTCAATTTAAGATTGAGTGTGATGGGGGCATACAATATTAAGCTAATTCTTTTGTCGAACAATGGCTCAGAAATTCAAAGCGGGTATCTGATTTTCGCTTAAAATCCCCTCGTAAATCGCTGGTTATGGTGGTGCTTTCTGAATCTTGAACGCCTCTTGAAACCACGCAATAGTGTTTAGCATTTACGTGTACGGCGACATTGTCAGTATTGAGAACTTTCACCAAACAATCGGCGATTTGTTTCGTCAAGCGCTCTTGAACTTGAGGCCGCCGCGAAAAGAAATCAGCAATTCGATTGATTTTTGAAAGCCCAATCACCTTATCAGACGGAATATACGCAATCGTCGCTTTACCATCAATCGTCACAAAATGATGTTCGCAAGTTGAAACGATTTTGACATCGCGTACGACAATCATTTGGTCATATTTCATTTCATTCTCAATAACAGTTATCTTAGGAAAATTCTCAAGCTTAAGTCCTTTGAAAAGCTCTTTGACATACATCTTAGCAATGCGTTTTGGACTTTCTTTAAGTGAGTCGTTTTTGAGATCCAAACCAAGCGTATTTAAGATTTTCTCAAAATGGCCGGTGATGATTTCAATTTTTTGATCATCGGACAATCCGTTCTCAATTAGGGGCGTGGGAGTTACGCTTTCTAATAGTTCCTTAACCGATAATTTCTGCTGTTTTTGCACAAAGTTCTCCTGACTCAAAAGCCATTTTGCAATAAGCTTCGTATAACTTAATCCCCTTGGAGGCGCAAATGCTAAACGCTGAAGCACAAAAACGAAAACTTGAGATCGCCGGCTATCATATCCAAGCTATTCGTAGCGGCTTTTTTGGCCTCGATGGCGGCGCCATGTTCGGAACTGTGCCCAAAACTCTATGGTCAAAGTCTAATCCCGCCGACGAGCACAATCGAGTTAGTATGCAGACCCGCCTCCTTCTTCTGACCTCAAAGGAGCGAAAAATTCTGGTAGATACCGGAATGGGATCACACTTCACTGAAAAACACGGCGAAAAACTGGGCGCAAAATTCGCTGAAATATACGGTATCAAGGGCGAAACTAGGCTTGAAGCCGAGCTTCAGCGCTGTGGCTTAAAGACTTCAGATATCACCGATGTTATTCTCACTCATCTGCATTTTGATCATGCCGGTGGAGCGACCAAATTCGACGGCACAAAACTAGTTCCGACATTTGAAAATGCAAAATATTATTTGCAAGCTGCCAATCTTGAAACCGCTACTCATCCTAATATTCGCGAGCGCGCAAGTTATTTACCGCCCAATTGGCAAGCCTTGCTTGATCAAAAGGTTTTGGTCATTTTAAAGGGCGATACGCAAAACATTTTCCCCGGAATATCTGTTCAATTGGTCAATGGCCATACCACTGGCCAACAAATTGTCTGGGTTGAAGATTCCAAAAATCTGCTCGCTTATTGTGCCGATTTAATCCCAATGGCAAGTCATATCAGGCTTCCTTGGGTTATGGGATATGATCTCAGGCCACTTGATCTAATCGAAGAGAAACGCCAAATCCTGAGCAAACTTACAGCAAAAAATGGATATGTTTACTTCGAGCACGATCCTGACGTCGATGCCGCCCAAGCAGAAGCAGTCCGTGACGATTTCAAGCTCTCTCAGACTTATATTTTCGAATAGCGGTCATATGGCTGAAGAACTGCCGCTGAATGCATGAGGAATAGATGCTCGATCTGATTTCTGAGCTTGATCAAATTTCCTCATATGATATGAATCTGAACCTGATATTTTCAAAGGGTCGCGTAGCTCAGCTGGATAGAGCAACTGCCTT
>JAYUEN010000149.1:0-1937 GCA_043739185.1 Bdellovibrionales bacterium | reverse complement strand
TCAAAAACTTGCTTGATATTAGCAACTTACGGGCTTTGTTTTGAAAATCGAAAAATCAAAATTTGAACCAAAATTTAGACTTCCTTGCGGGTAATTTCGTCAAGGTCCAATTCGACGATGACAAGTGTTATTGGTCGGAGATGAAATTTCAAAATCTATTTCTCATTGAGGAAACTAGCAGATTTGAGCCTTCACAAATTTTATTTTCTTGAAAACTTGTGGTCAAGTGCTTTGGTATTTGAAGCAGACAAAATCAGTATTGCTGAATGAGCGATTCCAAAATGTTTTCTCAAAAACCGCATCGAAATCATCATGATTTGATTGACCATTCTCTCTAATTTAATGATTGCAAAAAATGGTTGGCAAGATCGATTCTACTTTAAAAAAAGGGCCAGCGAAAAAATTGCGGACCCTCTATTACGGTCAAATCAAGAATTGCTGATAGAACGTGACTATGGAAAATATGAACCTCTCGAATCGGTTAAGGTCGGCCCATTCTTCCATTTGTAGTTTCGTAAAGAAAGGTACCCGAATCTTTCATTTCTACACCTACACATAACCCAATCTCTTGAAGTTCCTTAACTTTTTCTTTGGTTTTGCCCCACAATTCAGTTCTTCTGCTAAACAAGCCATGAAATTCATCTGCCACTTTTTTCCCGATCCAAATTTGATAGGAATCACCGAAACCCCAACTCACAATTAGACATTTTGGAGGGCCCAACTGCAGGATTACGATAGAAATTCGATAGCCTTCATCGTTATACTGACCCGATGCTCGCAATAACTCATGAATAATATGGTGATCTACTGGTGAGTTTTTCGTAAAGGCATCTCTCCAAGAAGAAATTTTCAATTGGATAAGCCCCGGAGAGCCATAGGCCAATAAGTCTTCTTGATCAGCTATCGGATTTTGCGTTACTGGATCTTTAAGTACGACAACAGGAACAATTTTGGCGCTGCTAAGAGTGTTTTTCAATACCAAAATATTAATCTGTTTCTGACTTGCATTTTCAATTCTAGCAATAAGCGCTCGGGCTCGATCGACGAAGCCGGCTACAACATCGCTACCGCCGCCGCCGTTGGCTCCTCCGGCATTGTCGGAGCCTGAGCCTCCTGCTGCATAAATAGCAGAAATATTAGTCAGACAGACAAAAAGGGTCAAAGCGGACATCTTCAAAATCGATTTCTTCATATAATTTAAGGGCATAAAGCCTCCTTTTGGTTGAGTAGCAATTGGTGTGCCCAATTTAATGCAATACAGCATTTTGTAATAGATTTATATTGTGAATTTGGTCCATTAATAATTACAATTTTGTAAAGCTTTATGGATAAATTATCGATACTTTTGATATGAGCATTTTTGAATTCAAAGATTACCGGCATTATTTAAGATCCTATATTAAGCAGCTTCCCAAAAAGGGTCGCGGAGAACTCTCCAAGATTTCAAAACATCTTAGGGTCAATACAACTCTTCTCAGTCAGATCATGTCTGGACTTAGAGATTTTAATCAAGAACAAGCCTATTCGCTCAGCCTCTACTTAGCCCACACGGAGATTGAAACTGATTACTTTTCCCTTATGATACAGTGGCAACGTGCCGGCACAACCGAATTGAAAAAGCATCTTGAGAAGAAATTAGAATCAATCAGAAATGAAGCACTTAAATTATCCAAAAGAATTGCCCACGAAAAAAAGCTAAGTGATCAGGAACGTGCTATCTTTTATTCAAGTTGGATATATTCGGCTGTTCACCTTTATACATCCATCAAGGAAAAGGGGGTGACCCTTGAAGAAGTATCCACAAGGTTTGGCCTCACAAAATTAAAAACTGTGGAAACTCTACAGCTTCTCGTATCAACTGGCCTTTGTCTTGAGAGCTCCGGTCGATTTACGATGGGGGTCCAAAGCACTTTTGTTGAAAGAGGTTCCCCATACTT
>JAYUEN010000148.1:0-5917 GCA_043739185.1 Bdellovibrionales bacterium | reverse complement strand
AAGTGCATCATTTAAAAAATCAGTGGCAACTTTGATTGCTTTTTCTTTCTGGCCTATCAATTTCTGATAAAAATTTTCACTCTTAGCTCTGAAGGCTTTAATATTATCAATATTCTCATTGGCAATATCTATTGAGTTTTCATTTGCCAAATGAGTTGCCTGGCTTAGCACGATTCCGTTCTGTGCCAAAAGTATACTTGCATTCTCTCTGCTTGGGTTTGTCATGTTTCGCCACAGATTTAACAAAGTCGTTGTTTGATCTCCGTGAGATCTCAATGCCGACCGAATCAAAATTTGTGCTTCTTTAAATTTGTCATTCGAATCGAAAACAACAAGCTGATGCGAGGATTCGAACCCAAATAAATCTTTGCATTCCTGGCCATCGGCCCTACCAAAGCTAGAAAAACTTAAAATTGAAATAACTAAAAACGCGTTAATTACACGGACGCTTTTATCTAAGTCATTCTTTTGATTTTTCTCTAGGGACGAATTCATTTTTATACTTTCCGGTGCGATTTGTCGTTTTTTCTCACGCGTAAAATTTCAAGTTAAGCTTGAAATCACCTTCTGTGGAGTCTGATCCACTTCTTTTCTAAATATGGCATAAGAATTTCTTCGAAATAAGGAAGGTCATACATGGTGCCGGTGTAGTTATCGTAATAAGTGGCATCCAATTGCTGATAGTGACCCTTGCTCAAATAGGTCTTGAGTTCCGCAAATTCATCTAATGACATTGCTGAAAAATCCAGCTTCTTTAATGCTGTTAGAAAAATAGCTTGAGAATGATTCAAAAAAATTCTCCTTCCTAAAAAAGCGTAGGTGCCAAGGAGCAATGGACTACGAGCCATAGCAATCAAACCTCGACCAGAGCCCGTAAAAGTTTTAGCAATAGTCCCAGCATTGAGCGTAGGAGCTCTTTCGAATACCACCGCACCCGTTTGCTCAAAAGATTCTTCGAAAGGTTCACCCACTGAGGCTTCATGTCTGATATTTTCTCCAAGCCAAATGAGTTCAGGAAGTGTGACCTTTCGCTTTTTTGCCACTAATTCTTTAACCAGCTTGAAGTAGTTTTTGTTATTCAACTGCTTCAATTGATTCATGTATAAATCGGGTAAAATGAGAGATTGATCTCTTTCATCCACCGTGACGACTTGAAAATCGTTTCGGGGAGGAAGTAGAATCTGATTTTGATATTTGGGCAGAGTAGTTTTCACAAACTCATCGATGTCTTTAATTTTGTCTTTAAAAGCCGTGATAGCTAATGTCATGCTTAACGACTGTTCAGACAACGTTCGTGACTGTATTTCAATCGCGTCGATTTGACTCCGAATGCCTCCGACAAAAAGATGAAACTCAATTGCGTCTTCTGATACAATGCCCTGAATATTTTTAACCCAATCTAAGATATCTTTTAACAAACTGATATCCTGACGGAGCTCGTCTATCTTAGATTCAATTTCGAGACTGGGCCTCAATAAAATTTCAACCTGCTTTTCTTTTTTCTCTTTTTCTGGGCCTAAGCGCTTTGCATTTTCAAACAATCGACGAAGCTCGCCTTCTTGTCGGCCTGTACCATTCATTTTTTCAATAACTTCTAAAGCAACACTTAACGAGTCTTCTTTTGCAATTCGAAGAGTATCGCTAATGATTTCACTATTTCTAACCAATAGTGCGTTCGCTTCTTCGCGGCTCGGAAGAGTCATGCTTCTAAACAGGTTCAGCAATAAAGTTGTTTGATCATCGCGAGATCTTAACGCGGATTGAACCGACATTTGTGCTTCTTCTAACCTGGCATCGACTCCGAAGATAGCTTTGCACGAAGACTCTTCGGCGAACGTTTTTTGACAAAAAATACAAAGACCGAAAGCCAAAAGTATTTTAAATGTGAATTTGAAAGCGCGGGAAAAATAATTCAAATTACTCTCAAGGTTGGTTTTCATATCGCCATTTCTTTCTCTTGAACTCTTGTTGACCTATCTTCTTTGTAAAACTTCTTGTTGTTGCACGATGCTATTAAGTGATTGGCTCAATTCGTTAGCCTCGTTAGTTAACAATAGTGTACTTGGACTCTGTGGCAAGGCTTGCGCCTGTGGAGAATTAAAACTGGTTGCAAGAAGTGCGCTGATGTCCTTTGTCTCTTTAATTTTCATGTCAGCCGTTAAGATATTGCTTTTTGCCGTGTAGGCTCTGATTTCACGAATGACTCCGAGGACTTCATCTAAGGTCGAAGCATCTAAGGTTGAACGCTTTGAAAGTTCAACCGCACGAACGGCAGACCTTTGCATATCTCTTGCCATCAATCTAAATTGCTCATTTGCGTGCGTTTGAATGGCCTCAGTACGAGCCGAAATCATTTGATTGATTTTCTCATTTGCTCTCATTGTCAAAGAGCCCGCTGTTATAGGTATCGCCGTCATCTTTGTGACGTCAACCTCTAACATCAGTTGCTGATTTCGTTGAACACCAGATTCGAATGCCTCATCCAGCACTTTAATACTTGCCAACAAACCTGTTTTTGCTCTCAATAGAGACGCAACACGGAGCCGACCCTGACCTTGAAGTTTCTCTGCGGCGTGTGCATCAACACTTTGTACTTGCGAAATAGCCAGCTCTAACTTTTCGATCATGTTATGAAGTAAGTATGATTCTCGGGCTAAGTCTTCTTTGATCTGAATACCTAGGTCACGTTTTTTACGAAGAACTCCGCTGTTTGTATCGAGTCTCAAAATCGCTTGATCCATGCTTCTTTGCACTTCAAGCACGCGGTCTTTTAAAGTCACCACACTATCAACCGGCTTCTGTAATAAGTGTCCAACTTTAGGTATGCTGGTTAGCCAATTTCCTGCGCGTACTTTAAATCCAGTTTTATTTCCGTTTTCTTCTAAAACTTTTATTAATTTATCTAAGCTCATAACAATTTCAACTTCTGGAGCGATTTCTTGATCTGAGGCGCTTATTCCATCTGCGATCTCTTGCATCGATTGTCTCTTTTCAATCTTCTGCATATCTCTGGCTAAAACGGTCGTCTCTTGAGCCGTTAGGAGTGCGTTATCCTGAACATAAGACATAGCAATTGAATCCTGAGTGCTTAGACTCTTAAGCACTTGATCGACCGCCGCATCGTTCAGAGCATTTGGATGCTCTGAATCGAGTGCAAGCTCAACCATATGAGTCACTTGTTCGTCTGCGATTTTTTCGAGACCAAGTCTCTCCGCTTCTGAAATACGAAACTCCCCCAGTCCATCCACCTGAATTAGATTTGCTGCTGGTCGCTTCTGAAGTTTGTTTGCGATCATCTTCTCCAAACGGCTTTGATCTCTGGTCGTGACGAGACTGGTTGCAGTAATAGGTGTGACATCAGTAACACCGTCCCTGGTAAAGAGATATTGACAGTCAAAATTGGCATGAGCTTGAGATGCGATCAACAGACCGCTGAAAATACTCAATACCACTGGCTTTGTGTTTACCCTTTTTCGAGACATACAAAAACTCCATTCATTTTCTTTAAGGCGGCTCCAGAAAGAGACCGCCCCTTATAAATCTATTGGTTACGGATAAATATAAAGCAGAAGCAGTGCCAGAAATATGATACGTGGGAGACAAAATAGAGGGGTCTCACGATGAGACAGGTTTGTTTGGCCGCAAATTGTTAAACACCTATGTTTAAATTTTATGCGACTAACTATTTGACGTTTTGAGGTCGGCTTGCTTGGCGAATTGCAAGCTGCGATAGACTAGTTCTCTTCTCTTTTCTGAAGCATTTTTGCTGTGGACAAAAAAGTTTCAGCATGCATTACAATTAGATTTCTACTTTGGCGATCTTTGAGCTGTGGATTGTAATAAAACTCTTCAAGAAAGATCGTCTTTGTTTTTTCGTTACTGTTAAAACCTAAAATTTTATACAATCTCAGGTAATCTTCTGGGAGCTCGCGTGAATCAGCCGTGAGTATGACGTTGCTGTTATGCGTACCAGGACCTTGAAGCTCGACAATATCGTCTATTTGAAATGCTCCAAAAGTGGCCTCTGGGTTAGCGAGCATAAACCAAGCTTTTGCTGTCGGCTCTATTCGGTGAGTTTTTGGAAGCGGTAAGCTCTCGGGCCATTTTAGCTTCGTTGCGATAACAGACTGGACGTTAAGATTTAGCGGGATGATTCGCTCATTGTTGGTTGGCTGCATTTGCCGGCCAATCCAGCCCCATTGAATTTGCTGCCCGATCCAACCCCATGACATTTTGAGGGGCTGCTCAATGTGTACAAAAGATTCTCGGCTATTGCCACGTTGTTCGAAAAATCCTTCGCTGACATGGCTGATGACTCTGTATCCGCCATAGTTACCTATAAGATCATGGGCATAAACAATTCGTATTTTGTCTCCTGATTGAAAAGATCGAAAGGCCTGGGTTGATAAATCAGGGCGTTCGTGTAGGTCATCGATGGATTTTAAATCCGTTTTGCCGACTCTATTGTCTGAGAGCAACTTCAGTGGGTTTGTCGCTAAAAATAAGTTTTTCTGCTGTGGCCAATCGACATTAAGAAAATGATCGGATTCAATGACGAGCTCACTAAAGGATTTTACGGAGGTTTCTAAAGGAGTAGCTTGATCCGAAAGCGCTCGGATCTGAGCAGAGATCATGTTCGCCTGACCCCTTACGCCATTTAAAAACACATGCAGCTCAATTGAATCAACGGCATCAATCCCCTGGATAGAAGAAATCCACAGGCATAAGCTTTCTAAAAAGTCTAAATCTTGATGTAGGGCAGTGAGTGCCAATTTAAGCTCTCTTTTTAAGCCCAGTAAAGTTTTGAGATGGCTTTCTTTTTTCGCATTCTCCAGCGAAACTTTTTTGGGAAGCTCTTTCAGTGAGTTTAGTAACAACTTAATTTTATCGTCTTTGTTTTGTCCGAAAAGCCTCATCCGACTTTCAGGCTCTTGGCGAAGAGTTTCAATTTCCGCAATTGTCTTTTTGATGCTATCAACTGAGTTTTCTTTTAAGAGTTGGGTTGCTTTTGCAAGGGCATCGCTATTGATCGTAAGGAGACTGACTGCTTTCTCGCGACTTTCTTGAGTCATATTACGCCAAAGTGACAACAAAACTGAAGTTTGATCTCCGTGCGAGTGCAGAGCGGCTTGTACAGCTTGTTGCGCTTCATTGAGTTTACTTTGCGCACTTTTAACAAGATTAGTTTTATCCTCTGACGAAACAACCAGGGATTGGTCCGAAATAAAAAGGCTTCGACACTCAGAGTTTTCAAAAATTTCTGCTCTTAAATTTTGAGCGAATACGAGAGCAAAAATCCAAAAAAACTTATAAATAAACTGCAATGACTTAAACCGCGATTTTGCCGCAAGCTTAAAATATGTCATGAGTCTTCGCATTTCTTGTCTCCTACTCAATGGGTCTGAACCCAACTAATTAGCAAAGACTAAGCCGTGACAAATTTGCCCGCGGTCAATTTTAGCATCAGATGAACTAAAAAATGTGCTCAGATTCCTGACAGTGACAATCGTTGGCAGAATTTTCGAAAGTGAGAATTTTTTTAAAAGTTAGGGACATCGTAGAGGTTTTTTTAAAGGAGGGTAATATAAAGTACGTATGGCTAGGTTGAATAGCAGAAACCCAGCATTTTTGCGCAGAAGTTCGTCGCCCAAGATTCAAGCTGAAGAAAGGCAATTGAACGCATTCAGAATCTGCAACCAATTGGACTCATACAGAATTTTTTAGTTCTGCCTCCTAAAGGCTATTCTGATATTGTTAGTCTTCATTTTGGCACAAATCCTGCTTTTTAATTGCTTCAAAGGTGGAAGCATAATGAGAACTGTCCTTTCATCAAGGTGGCTCATGTTCTTCAGGAATTATGCATATTGCCGATTCGAGAAGAAGCCTATTGCTTTAAAACCGCAGCACGAATTAATGC
>JAYUEN010000147.1:0-1946 GCA_043739185.1 Bdellovibrionales bacterium | reverse complement strand
CCTAAGACTTTTTCTAGAGCGATGGCAAACTCGGGATTGATCGATCTTTTGCCATTTACAATTTCATTAATCTTACGAGGCGTGCATCCACACTTTTCAGCAAACTGTGACTGATTGAGGTTAAGCTCACTGAGATAGACTTTGTTTAAAACTAATCCAGGATGCATTGGCTTTGGGTTTTTAATCATAAATTAGCCCTTGTTGCAGTTTTTAATCTTAATATCAATTATTAGTCTAGTAAAATCTAATATTTACGCATTAGAAAACCCTACCAAACTTATGTGATTTATGGTATCATATATACTGATACCAAATCAGTAAATCTGAAGGAGAGACAAAATGATTGAAATTGTAAAAGTCATTTCAGAGTTTGATAGTTTCTTGTTTTTAAGGAGCCTCAGATTTAAAGGAATCGTAATCGGAGGAGCTGCCCTAAATCTCCTTGGAATTGTTTCGCGATTAACGAAAGATTGCGACGTTTTAGATCCAAATATTCCCAATGAAATTTTGAAGGCTTCCGAAGATTTTGCTTTAAATAAAATTGCAAAGGAGCCCAATTGTTTAATTAAGAAGGATTGGCTAAATAATGGTCCGACCTCACTTAAACAAAATCTACCTAAATTTTGGGAGGCTCGTACTCAACCGCTCTTTATCGGTAAGGCCATCGAGTTTCATACTCTAGGGAGGCCAGATTTAATAATGACAAAATTGTATGCGCACTGTGATCGACAAAGTGATCTCTTTGATTGTTTAGCTCTGAAGCCTAGTATCCAAGAGCTCAAAGATTCAATTGAATGGGTGAAATATCAAGATGCGAAGCCAAAATGGCCGGCACATGTTGAGGAGATATTTAAAAAATTGGCCAAGGAATTAAGCTATGAGTTTTAGTAGAAAAATATTACCCAAGCAATTTGCGATTGGCGATGCGCTTTCTAAGGATATGGCCGGACTTGGATTTATAATTACTGCCGAAATGTCAGTCAATCCGAACATTGAAAATACACTTATTGCGGTATCAATTGAGGGCTTGCGCGGTGATTATAGATCGCTTTCGTTGCTGGTTAATTGGCTAGAAATTCATCAAGGAAGCATCAATGCCGATCGATTAATTAGAATGATTCTTCAATTGAGGAAGGATAAGCTGTTACTAAGTTTTTGGAGCGCTTGTGCAAAAAATGTAATGTCTGATTCACGATTCAGGAGGCTTTTAAAATTTAATAGTCGAGCCTCTATAGATTTATTAAACGTTGGAACCGATTTTCAAATAAGCAGGTTTGGAGAGGATCCTCGATTTGAAAAGACTTGTTTGCGAATCCCGGCCAATTTATTAAGAAATAGGCCCAGAGATATTTTACCACCTGAAAGACTTGCAGCAGTTCATAGCGTTTACCGTTATAGAATTATGATTGGGCCAAGCTATCGGGCCGATCAGTGGGCAATATTAGATAAACTACCTGAAACCACCTCTTCCGAATTGGCAAGGAAGTCATTTTCTTCGTTTGGAGCTGCCTGGCAAGCCAAGCAAGATTTTGAGATTCTCCGAAAGATAACTGCTTAGTTTTGGGGGCGTAGTGCGTGGGGCGCCTCCAAAACTAAGCAGGTATATTTCGGCGCTTCCCTTTTTCCCCGAATTATGCGAAAAACTTCGTTTAGGCGCGACGCATTTAACGTGGAATGCCTCCAAAACTAAGCAGGTACCTTATGACATTTCTCATCACCGGAGCGGCCGGCTTTATCGGCGCAAACTTCGCAGAACTCATCATCGAAAAAGGCCACCGAGCTATTGCGGTCGATCTTCTTACTTACGCCGGTCATCTTGAAAATCTTGAGGCACTATCAAATCACCCGAAATACAAATTCTATAAGGCCGATATAAAGGATCAAAAGGCAATCAGCCATATCCTAACAAATGAAAATGTCGACATCGTTGTGAATTTCGCTGCCGA
>JAYUEN010000146.1:0-1953 GCA_043739185.1 Bdellovibrionales bacterium | reverse complement strand
GTGTTACCACTATTCAACAATTGCAAATAGCGCGAAGCCAAGTGCCCCCGTAACTCTCTGTATTTTAGATCCACCTGATGTTTATGACAGTGTGGATTTAATTGTTTTTGGCGGAGGTCACTCTTGGCCAGGCAGTGTGCGCTCGTCATCTGCGAAGAGCGACGTTCCGGTCACCGATTTTCTAGCAAATGCTTATTGGTGGAATCTCCTCGGAAATTAAAGGTTCTAAAATCAAGTTGATCTCTCATAAACCTGAAGCCTTCGCCAGAAGCTGGATAGCCTTTTGCAATTTTGGCAAAGGTTTTGATTTACCGAAAGCCTGCACGCTTCGTGCAATATAATCCCAATAAGTAGAAAAAATGCCCTTATATTTAATTGGGAGCTCCCCGTGAAAAAACTCGTCCTGAGAATTGTCAGCCTGATCATCATCTTGACAGCTACAAACTTAGCTGTTGCAAACGAACCCTATTGTATCGCTATTCGCGGGAATGGAGAACTTGAGCCCGCCCACTGGGGAGCCATGGCCCAGACTCTTGAGCGCTTTGGCACAGCCTCAGGCCTTGCGGGCGGAAGCTCGGGCTCAATTACGGGATTCTTTTGGGAAAGCATGATGATTAATCCCGAAATTTCGCCGAAATCTTCGCTTGAGAAAAGTTCAGATATGGCCCTCTTATTTAAATCTCTTGAAGGCTATACTGAACATCTTGTCGCTCAAGAAAAATGGACCAATCTTTTGAATTGGCTCAAGCTCAGCCAAGATTCGAGTATTGGGAAAATGATTGGACATGCAATTAAAATTCTTGCTCCAGTAAAATCAGTTATTGGAATTGAAAATCAATACAAAGAAATTCATGCGGCCTTAGCTTCATTTAAAGAAAGCGGGATCTTCGATGGTCCGGGCGTAAAGAGAGTATTGAGCGCGCTCCAAAGGGCAGAGGACCATCCGCTCTCATTTTCAGACAAAAAAAACCTTCTTTCAGAAATTAAAGATTTCAAAAGCAGCCTTGAGGTTTTCGGAAAATTTGATGCAAAGGGTGACAACCAACTCCTCATTCGCAATGGTCTTATCAATTTCGCAAAGCTCGGCGAATCTCTCGGCATTATGGCCGATCTATTGGCTCTCAGAAATGCTAATCAATCGACAATTGCAAACTTTGACAAATTTATTTCTGATTGTTCTCATAAAACTCGTCATTTAAGCTGGGTTCAAATTAAAAGCCAAAATCCGGTCTGCGTCACTGATTTGAACGCTTGGATTGATAGCTATATTCCGAACTATGAAATGGTCGAAACTTCAAATGGCGCAAAACAAATTTCTCGCATCTTTGAAAAGGTATCAAGTTATGATTTTGCTCCAGTCATCCTATCAACTGCAGTTATTTCAAACAACGCCGAAACACTCATCAAACATCCGGGCAAAGAAAACACTTCGGTTCGTCTCTATATTGAAACCAAAGCGAAGTACGAAAAAACCCACAAAACCGAAGTCGGCGAAGACATGCAGCTCAATCCAGATGATTTGCATTTTGGATATTGGGGAAGTGAGCAAAATTTAAAAAATATCGAGGCGAATCTCGCTCGCGAGACAAACCAGACAGACAAGAGCAAGAGATTTCTGTCGCTCGGAACGACTTCCTGGCATGATGTTCTTGCACTATCACCTGCTGAACCGGGGCTTTCGTCTTTTCATACATTTAAATCTTCTCTTTATCAGGATGATCTCATTTCAATTGGCGGATGGTCCGATTTGCATCCGATTACGGTTCTAAAAAACACAAATCATTGTCCAAAAGTTGTCTATATAACAAGACGAGGTGGAGACTCCTTGTTCGCAACAGGCGTTGCCAAAAAGATTTTAGGATTAGCTGATATTAAGTGGGAGCTACTTGAGACAAGCACTTCTAACGACACTGAGAAAGCAAATCATGCCGCGAGTATCGCTCACAACATGAA
>JAYUEN010000145.1:0-5958 GCA_043739185.1 Bdellovibrionales bacterium | reverse complement strand
ATGCTCGGAGAATAGCTTAAGCGAGAAATGAGAGAGGAAAGCTTCATTTGAGATACCAGCTTTTGAGCTGTTCTGGGTAAATCCCAATGGGCAGTTCTACATAAGGGATGGCGGAGTCGTGGGATGTGAGTCATAATCCATTCACATCCTACGCGCCACCATTTTGATAAAGGCCTCGGCATCAGGCAAACCGAATTCTGTAAACCGAAACCGTTCACCGAAACAGTGAGACGGTTGACAACTGCGGCTGCCAGAAGACTGATTTCTCAACCAAAATAAGACTATAGGCAAATGATCGACTAGGATATCTACATTTTCGCAGACAATTACTTAGTATTCTCCAACAATCTTTCAGGCTGTTCAAAAAACTCTTTGAATTTTTTAGCCATTGCAGAAGCATGCACTCCGTCCATAAAGCGGTGATCAAAGGTAATGCCAATATGAAGAATTGGGCGAACCTCGATTTTTCCGTCTACGACCCAGGCCCGGTCGCGAATTGCTCCCAAGGTTAAAAGCAAGGGTACTCTTGAGTAGGGAACCAGAGGCGCCCAGCCCTGTTCAATTCCTAAGCTCCCAACATTTGTAATCATCACCGAGCCAAATGGATCGCGAGGTACACCCAGTGAAGTTAAATTAAGATTGAGATCATAATTAAAAAATGAAGTGATATTTAAAAGATAGCGACTCAAGCACCACGGAAGATGCTTAAAGAGTGCAACCGCACGATTGTATTCGTTGTCTTTCGATTGCCTCAGCGATTCAGCTTTTTCATAAAGCTCTCGCGCCAATTGAATGACATTGAGCTTGCTTGCATTTCGAACCACTGCTCCCGCAAGATTGGCATTTTTAATCTTTTCATTGCCTTGGCCATTTCCCGGTACATTTACTTGAAAAAATATATCAACTTGTTCTCTGCGGTAAATTTTTCCGAGACGTATCATGCCGTTGATCTCAGGCCAATCACGCAAGACTTGAGCCATTGAGGCCCCAACAAGATGGGTATAAGTTAACTTTACTTCCGAGGAGTATTTTTCGATAAAAGCTTTAGCTTTTGTGACGTCAATTTCAATTGCGCCATAGACTGAAGGATCGCCAACTGTACGCCAACTTCCGAAAGCTATTTTTCGAAATAATGGAGCGTTGCTAACAGCGTGAAATTCGATTTGACCCATGCCAAAATCCTCTCAAAGACGAGAGGATTAGGCAATTTGATTTTTAAGACCACTCGTAGGGACTTAAACTACATTAAAATTATTCAACAATGCTGATTTCATCAATCGCGGCTTTTGGAGCAGGTTTTTTATGTCCACCTTTATGTCCGCCGCCTTTTCCGCCTCTGTGCTTTCTGTGTTTGCGATGTTGCATTTCACATTTCATTGCGGGGCCACGTTGTTCTGGCGTTAGGATCTGAAACAATACTTGAGTCTTAAATGCAAGTTTTGCGGCCATCATATCTGAAACAGTATTTGAAACTGCGGTGGCAGCAGCTTGAGCTGTTGCAAAATCTGCTTTCGCATCCGAAACAAGTTTAAAATAGTTCATATGGGCTGTTTTAGCATTCGCCTCGAGAGTCTTTTTGCTTGCTTCAAATTGTTGAAAGGCTGCTTTTAAAGCCGTTTTTTGAGCATCTGTTGCTTTGATTTGGCTGCAAGCTCCGCCTTTTAGCATTTCAACTTGCGCGGCTTCTCCGGTGATTGAAGCGCTAAAGCTTTCATCTAGAGATGAAGCTTCTTGTACTTCTGCTACCGCATAGGCGCTCATTAAAAATGCGATTGTTAACATTGCGAATTGTTTTCTCATACGTTCCCCTTTTAGTTGGATACCTTTTATTAGGTACTGAAAAAAACCTACCTATAGAATGTTGAAAAAGCGTGGAAGTGGGCAAAAAATTTTAATTAAGTTGTGTCTCCGTGGCTGGTCGAAGCTGTACCATGAAGTCTTCTTTACTACCTTGCGCGCAAAGCTTTTTTCTTTTTCTTCACACTCTTTAATGCAATCTTCGGCGTCTCATAGTTTGAAAGTTCGCGAACCAGATAGTCCGCAACATCGCGGATCGACAGAACTCCAATCACTTGCTTCATTGGGTCTAGTACGGGTAAATGACGACAGCCGGCGGCTGCAAATCGCAAATAGCAGTCTCGAACATTGTCTAATGCCGTTACATATTCAACTTTCTTGGTCATAATATCTTGTACAAGCATTTTGCCGGGAAATTTCGTCCCATTGACCCAGCGTCTGACAATGTCACGTTCTGATAAAACGCCAACGAGCTGATCGGACTCCATCACCAGCGCCAAACCTACATTTGCAGATTTCAAAATTTTTGCGGCCGCCATGACATCATCTTTTGGAGAGACCGAAACAATTCGTCTGGGATGAGTTTTTGAGTCGACTAAGAATTCGACAGAAACTTTATCGATAATCTTTTGCATTTTAAGAATCCCTTTCTTTGGCTTTGATCGCAACATATTGAGCGATCAGCCATTTGCGCATTTCATTTAGGCGAGAAGACGAAAGACCTACCAGTGAAAACTTCGACAGATAAGCACCTTTCTTCGTAGAATCCGCAAGACACTCTAAGCAGCGACCCAAGAGTCTTCCGCTCTTATCCGCACTAAATTGATCTGCATAAAATTCACAAATTTCGTTATTTAAAAATGTGAAATTTGTTTGGGTACTGAGTTCAAATTCACTCACGCTCAACACCAAAACTTTTTTGAGCATTTTAATATCAGCCTTGGTTTTGATTTCATAAACTTTATTGGTTGAGTCTAAGGGCTTTCCGCTTAACATTGAGGTATTGTGCTTGAACAGCAAAAGATCAATTGGCTTTACAAAATAGTCGATCACTCCGCCCTCTAAGGTTTGTTGAATATAGTCTAGATTTTCATTGTAACCAAGGACCGCAATGGGGGCCTCTTTGTTTTCAGCAAAGCTTATTTTGGCGCGAAACTGTTCAATCCAATTCGAGGGAATATTTCCTAAAAATGATCGATCAATGAGTATCAGATGTACTTTTTGTTTTGGGGCTGTGGGCACGATTTTTTTACTGGTTTCAAGCGCCATTTTTTTCTGAACCATAAACTTCTCAAGTCGAGCTTTGAGCTCATAGCATTTTGTCATTTGGGCTTCGAGGTCCTTAATTGACTTTTCAATGCTTGTAACAATAGCTTTTTGCGCTTGGTCTTGGATTAATACTTTTAATTGAGCTGATTTTTCAATGAGTTGTTTATCAGATTTTAAAATCGTTTCTTCAACCTTGGCTTGCATTACCTGTCCAGACTCAATGGCTCGCTCGAGCTCTTTATACTTTTCAAGCTCAGTTGATTTATTATTCAATACATCGATTACTTGATCACTGCTTTGAAAGAATTCAATATGTAAGTCGGGTGTTTCGCGAAGAGCGAATTCGATTTTCGTATTATGTACCTGATCAACATCAAGTACCAAAACTCTAGTTGCGGCCATAAGAAACTTTTTCCTCGCTTGTGCTTCAAGGATCAGCGAAGCATTTTACAAATACAAGTAAAGAATGCTTGTGATTGGCTTTAATTCCAATCTTTAAAACTCAATTGATCTCGGCCATTTTGTTTGGATTGATAAAGCAACTGATCGGCCTGCTCAATGAATTCCTCCCAGGAATTGCTATGACTGGGAACTGTCGTGATCACACCCAAGCTCAGACTAACAATTTTGCCGGAAGTTGAAGCTTCATGAGGAATTTTCAATTTTCGAATTGAAGCTATAATTGAGTTGGCAATTTTCAATCCGCCTTCGGCCGGTGTATTTGGCAAAAGTACAATGAACTCTTCGCCCCCATAACGAGCCACAATATCTCTCGGGCGTTTGAGACAGGCATTAAATGAATTTGCCAGCTTTTTAAGGCATTTGTCTCCCGTCAAATGACCGTAGTGATCATTGTATTTTTTAAAATGATCAACGTCTATCATGATTGCGGTAATGGGATTTTTATTACGAAGAGAATCTCGCCATTCTTTAACGATAGATTCATTAAAATAGCGTCGATTGTAAAGGCCAGTAAGCGCATCTAGAACAGAGAGCGTTCTCAATTTTTTATTCGCTTTTGCAAGCGCCAGCTCTAATTTTTTCATTTTGCTGATATCAGTATGAACAGCAATGAAAGCAATCGGTTTTTTCGCTTTTCCGAGTACCGGGCCGATGGCTAAAATTGCTGAATAGTTGGTGCCGTTCTTTTTTTTATTGAGCACTTCACCAGTCCAGGTTTTACCCGCTAAAATGGTGTCCCACATATTTTTGTAAAATGAGTTCGGATGGCTTTTGCTGCTCCAGAGATTGGGTTGTTTGCCCATTACTTGGCGTAAAGTGAAACCAGTCATTCTAACGAAGGCAGGATTAACATACAAAATACGCCCATCTAATTTCGTGATAATGATCGACTCAGCAGCGTATTCGGCGGCTTTTTTTAAAATGGCATCTAAGAGTGTTTTGTCGGCCTTCATACTAAAAGCATTTCACAAAAGTTCTCAGAATCAAAGTCATAATTGACCAAAGTTTCAAATGTGGTATTCAGAGAGCCATTGATTGATAAATGAGAAGCGAATATCCTATGGCAATTCTACAGTTGAAATTGACTCGAAATTTGAGGCGAAATATTTCGCGCGGACATCCTTGGGTATATAAAGAAGCCGTGACCTTGCCGCGAGGGATTGAGCGAGCGGCACTAGCCCAGCTCCTAGATTCAAAAGGGGATTTGGCTTGGGGAATTTATGATCCGCATAGTCCGCTCTGCTTTCGAGTATTGAGTCATGATAAATCAGCGCCAAATCATGCTTTTTTTGAAAGGGCGTTTGATCGGGCAATTGCTTTGCGTGCTCGAATCCGCACCAGCGAAACCGATTCTTTTCGGCTTTTCAATGGTGAGGGCGATCGCCTCTCAGGTTTGGTTTGTGATGTTTACGGGGCGACTGCGGTTTTGCAATTTGATGGCCGTGGCCCCAGTGAATTTTGGGATCGCAAATTGATCGCAGAAAGACTCCTAAAGGAAGGCTTTCTTAAAACAGTAGTAGAAAAAAAGCGCCGAGGGCCAGATAAGTCTCATGAAGAAGCGCTTGAGCTAATAGACGGAAAGCCGTATGAAAATGAATTAGTTATTCGAGAAAATTCGGCGCAGTTCGTGGTCAATCTCGAAAAAGGTCAAAAGACAGGTTTTTTTCTCGATCAGCGCGACAATCGAAAATATGTGAGGGAGATGAGCGCAGGTAAAAGCGTTTTGAATCTTTTTAGTTATTCCGGAGGCTTTTCAATTAACGCGGGATTGGGAGGGGCTCGCCGAGTGGCGAGTGTCGATATGTCTCAAGGGGCTATCGAATTGGCAGAGCGCAATTGGCGACAAAATTCACTGGAGCCTGCTAATCATATTGGTATTTGTGCCGACGTCTTTAAATTTATGACTCAACCTGGGGAGCCTTGGGATCATGTTATTGTCGATCCACCTTCGATGAGCCATTCTGAAAGTAGTCGAGACTTAGCAAAAGCAAAGTATATTGAGTGTTTTACTTTAGCCGCAAAACGTGTGGCACCTAAAGGTGAGTTGTCTTTGAGCTCATGTTCGAGTCATGTTTCGTTTGAAGATTTTTTCGAAATTATAAATGAGACTCTTTCTGCCTCACGGCGCCGGGGACAAATTCTTAGGATTTCTGGCCAAGGGGCCGATCACCCATTTCCTCACGCATGTCATGAATTGCGCTATTTAAAGTTCGTTCATCTCGCCTTAGATTAGTTTTAAAGCTAGACTTAAATCGAGCTGTGATTTGATTTTAAAAATCACCCCATTTTGCCGAAAAGTTAAGAGATTGCGAGCTTGTCACTACGGCAGCTGCATAAATTAAATTTCGACTCTAAATAATCTTGAGGTTCTCGTTGAAGCCAGCCAGACGACTTGTTGCAATTATGTTTACCGATATGGTGGGATTTAGC
>JAYUEN010000144.1:0-1965 GCA_043739185.1 Bdellovibrionales bacterium | reverse complement strand
TCAGTTATATCTTGCATAGAATTCTCCAGTCATTAAAAAAAGAAAGCCCAAGCAAATGCGCTTGGGCGAGATTAGAAATTTGAATAGATGAGTACTTGAGAGGATTTAGCTTTTAAGGCCCCAACGAAGGGCGAGCCCCCTTAAGATGCCCGCCTGAAGGCTTGCATCCATATTAAGAGCGGCACCAAGAAAATTGATGTTGGGCCGAAGCCCATCGGTCGCAATTCCATAGGCGATTTCGATTGCCGCCATATGACCTGGGCCGAACGGCATCTCAAACATTTCGTCCCACAAAATAGCTTCGGTCTCAAAATTTATGAGCGGCACGACCGCGTTCATAAGATTTTGATCAGCGCAAAAGACTGCGAGTGCGCCTCGCATCTGCACTGAAAATTTCTTGATTGGGTATTGAATTGAAATTGTCTTTGACATAAAAAAACCTCCGAATCTTTTGCCGACAGCTTTAGCCTCAGCAAAAGATAAATAAAATATTTGAAAAATTTCAGTGACCAATAAAATTACTTGGTCGAGGTCCCCGTCAATTGGCGACTAAATTTTGAATATGACATTATGCCGCGATTCGTTTTCTCGGCAGCAAGCCCCATGAGTTCGAGCGTGCATGATTTCAAAAGTCCAAGGACTGCGAGTACCACCGCGATCTTTACGATGAGTGCATAAAAGCGAACGAGTCCCATTAAGTGCCTCCTTTTTTGGCTACGTAAGTAGAAATAAAACTGAAATTAAGTTGGCTGGGTCCGTCGCACTCAGGACACTGACTTGGCTCGCATGCGAGCCGTTCAAGACACTGAATGCCCCGCATGCGGGCCATGTCAGGCTATTTCGGTGCATATTGGTTCACTTGCTTGCACTTAACGAACTTCGGTAAGCTCATGTGTTTATTGACTTATCTAATAAAAATGCTCACTTACAAAAGACGCAGGTAAGATTCCCGTCCACCCCGCCAAATTTTTGAAAATAGAAAATCGTAAGTAAAATCAAGCAGTTAACCAAATAAAAAGAACCCGCAACCTTTGAATGTGACACCTGATCTTTACTCGAACCGACAACGCAAAATTCGAATTCAAATATCAAATCAAGAGCTTACGAAAACTTCCAAAAAATAATTTCGGTTCAACAAAAAAATGGGTACCCAATCTGAACTCAGACGAACCATTTCCTCGCAGACGTGACAGTGGCCTGGTAGATCGGCATTGAAAATGTCATAGATTTATGACATTAATGAAGTCGTGAAAAATTTTAAAGAAGCTGAAAACATTCAAGAGCTTTGCAAAATTCTGGGACTTCCTGCGAGTGATGGTCCGAAGGTCAGAATGCGAGTTGATTTGGCCGTTGCGATTCGTCACTTGATTGAACGAAAAAAAATGACTCATCAACAAGCCGCAGAAAAAAGCGATGTTGGTCGTACTGTTATTACTGCGATCATGAATGGGAATTTGCAAAAGATGACGACGGATCGACTAATTGATATCGCACATGGACTAGGATTAAAAATTCAACTGAAAATTGCGTCTTAGAATAACGAGGATCATCTATGAAGCGTTTTGGAACCGAGGACTATTTCAGCCAGTATGAGTTCACTAAGCCCTATCAACTTGCGTCTTCGGATTGCGAGAGCATTAGTATTGCAGACTTGATTGAATTAGGCGGTGGATCCGGTGATCAATTATTGAATTTAAATTTGGGATATCCCGAAATGCCAGGCAGTAGGCTCTTAAGAAATGAAATCAGCCAGCTGTATTCCGACGTCAATGAAGATCAGATATTAGTGCTTGGTTCTCCTATCGAAGGAATTTATCTCTCGATGAGAGCTCTCATCAAAGCGCAGGATCACGTTGTCGTTTTGTCTCCCGCCTACGATGCACTCTTTAACGTGGCGGAACATATTTCGGGAAACCTAACCCGATGGTTTTTAAAAAATGATGGTACAAGATGGTTTTTAGATTT
>JAYUEN010000143.1:0-1967 GCA_043739185.1 Bdellovibrionales bacterium | reverse complement strand
GAAGCGAGAGAAAATCCGCAAATCTGTGGATAACTGAACTATGCGCGCGCGACAAACGCAGGCCCGAAGGGCCGAGTTTGGCAGCGCGCCCTAATTAGTCAGTTAACATAAGCGAGCTATCGATCCTACACTTATCTTCGTCTAACCGATAAGCTAGACTCCGGAAAATTTTCGGAGGAGCCATGGATTTGCCAGTCGGCAAAAAGCAACGCAAGGAATTTTGGAAACATCACGTTGAGGCGTGCGCATTTTATTCTGGCTCTATTTCTTCTTACCCTAAAGTAAATCGTCGATATTGCCCACATGAGAGCTCTATTTTTGAGCTAAGTCTGTAAATTCCTTGGAGGCAAAGGCATCTTTGTTTTGCAGCAGATCTTCGACCAGTTTTTTAAAATATTCTCTAGGTTAACTTTGTTCAGCTTGCAGGCTTCTACAAGCGAGAAGAAATCAAAGTTCGCAGAAGTAAAGCCAGCCGATATGTCTTCGCCACTACCCACCTAACGCAAATCTTGCGAGCATTACCTCAAGCCACATCTATCGACAAATATGAAAAGCTAGCGGCTCACCTCGTAACGAAACCGACTCTCCACCAGAAGCAATCATGGGGCCGATAGCTTGCTTACGTTCGCGCGATTAAAAATTGCATTATTATCAATGAGACAGAGATAGAATTTATTTAAATCGATTATTTGATCTTCTTTGATTTATTTTCAATGGTTCGCGAGCTAGGTCGGCTTTTCAGAAAAAATCTACCTTGTTCGCGCAAGACAGATTGTATGGTTTTAATAATATCCAGCTCTGAATTCTTTAGAAAGAAATGTCCACCTTCGAAAAACAGAGACTCAAATCGATCAACAGAATAAGCTTTCCATTTCTTGAGATCGGACGCTTTGACTGCTAAATCCGACTTCCCACCGAAGGCAATAATAGGAAAATCAAAAGGTACAAGTTTACTTAAAGGTGCAGAAACGACGGCTTCGAGGTCAGCCCGCAATATCGGTAGAAAAGCCCCTTGCATCTCTGGATTGTCTCTCATTTCTTGAGGAATTCCACCATAGAGTTTATCGAACAAATCAATAAAAGCTTCATTTTTCATTTTTCGAAAATCATCTACTTTTATCAGATTTTTGGCTAGCATTGGAGGATTGCTACCAGCGGGGAAAAAGCAAATTGGGCCAGTTCCATTTTGCTCACGAATATACTTTAACCATTCGAAGGCCAGGTGAGCCCCAAAACTATGGCCAAAAACAGCATATGGTTTATCCATTTTATTTTCTAGTCCCGAACTAAGCGCAACAACGAGCTCACTCATAGATCCAATTAGATCCTCTCTACTTCTCTCTTTTCTTCCCGGCAACTGCACAGGACATAATTCTAGCCAATTGGGCATCTTATCAAACCAGGAATCAAATATTTGTGCCGATCCTCCAGCGTAATGGAAGCAAAATAGTCGAATTTTCGCCTCGGGTTTTTCACCTTTCGTTCGGATCCACTTATTTTCTAAACGCCCATCTTTCGAACTCTGCAACTTTTCGACAATTTTCAAATTTCCCTTTGGCCTTACAACTTTGCCAAAAAGAGTATCAATCTCTCTTTGCAAAAACCCCAATAAGGAATTCACACTTGGATATTGATAAAGTAAGTCTTGAGTCAAATTCAACTTGCCCTCAAAGCCCTTCGCCAACTCATTTTTTAAATTAATAGCTGCAAGCGAATCCATTCCCAATTGAGAGAGGTCAGAATCAAGCTCACCTTTGGAATTTAATGTTACCCCCACAGATCGCTTAACAGAAACTAAAATAAATTCTTTCAATATTTCTTGCTGGAGCTCCCTTGGCGCCCCCGAAAGCTTCGCAAATATTGTATCAGGTGGCATTTTTTGCTCTACAGAAGTTAAATCTTTCAATTGAACAACTGCCTTTTTTATACCCAACTGCAAACCTTTTAGCTTGCCGACCTGTTTTCCT
>JAYUEN010000142.1:0-1972 GCA_043739185.1 Bdellovibrionales bacterium | reverse complement strand
AATTGCCATTTCATTACTGGCGCCAGCTGCAAATCCACTCGTGCTACTAATTTCTTTGTTCGTGGCATTTGTCTTGTAAAACCAAAGCCGCTCCCAGGATTCCGCAAACGCTTTTGTCATTGCAGTATGTGCGTCCGAATCCACCGCATAGCCACTTGCTGTATATCCGAAGCCTTGTGTTTTGCATTCGAAGAATTTTGCCGGCATCTCTCTTGAAGTAAATTCTTTGAGTTGCCAATTTATTTCTTGATTAGTGCCGTTTACGAGAAAATCTAAGTTAGGATTCCAGGTCTTCATTATTTTCGCATTTTCAATTCATTGAATCTAAGACGCGAATCAAAGCGATTCCATCCAGATGCATCAACTCGTTCGCTTAATAAATACCGCTGACTTCCAACTAGAAATGGGACTACATAGTGATTAGTAAGAATTTCTTTGTGAAGATCGAGGAAGAAATTTTCATTTGTAGCTATAGTATTTGTAATATCATTCTTAAAAGTGTCTTTCAATTCGATAAGCCAGGGATGAATTGGACCTTCTTGGGAAAAGAGCAAAAAAGACCATGAGCCGGAAGGATCAATTTGATTTCCTAAAAACGGAAGGAGAGCTCCGAACTCAGTAGCCGGCAGTCGATTTAGATCATCCGAAAATACTGGCTCTATAACTACATTCGCTTTTGCAAATGTAGTCATAAGCAATTGATAAATGTAATTATTCTCTTGAAACCCTTTGTAAAAGCGAATTTTTAAAACTTTCCCTTTTAGAATCGACTTGTTTTCACTAAGTTTAAAATCAGTTTCATTTAATCGGCCGTCGAAACCTTTTGGTATCATTTGGGTTTCGGCGAGAAGAGTAGAGGACGAATCAGCTGGTGGAACGTATTCTTCTTGAAACTTGGTTATAATTTGAGAGAATTCATTTCTAGCCAATAGATTCTTCGCCAATATATTTTCTCTATTTAAACTAAAATACAAAATTAATGTTGGGTGGCTAACATATACATTCGGGGCATTGGCGATCATTTGCCTGGCAACAGATGGATTGGTCATGGCGTTTATTGGTGCGAGATCAATTTTTATGGATTTAAATAATTCACTACGCAAATTAGGATCAAGAAGCTGTTTTAGCTCCAATCGCTTGGGCATACTGTCATTGTAAAGTGGTGAAAATCTATTAAAGGATAATAATAGTTTGTTTTTTGATTTTTCCCAACTCTCTACAACAAATGGGCCAACAGTTTTCCGCCATCCCTCAGTTTTGTATCTTGCCGGAAAAAGACCTGCGTCAGCTAGGGAAAGTTCGTGAAGTAGTTTTTTGCCAATTGGGGCGGAAAAGTGAATTTTTAATTCGCGGCTAGTTTCATTGAAAGAAAAACTATCAATTTTTTGAAACAATTGAATGTGGCGACTTTTTAAGCTTTTTAGGGATTCTATCCAGGTGTCAATTTCAATTTTAGTTACTGGCGTTCCGTCAGACCAACTAATTTTTCGAATCTTAAATATCCAACTATAAAGATCAGCTTGGTAAAATCTCTCGGCAATGCAGCCTTCGTAACCAGTAGGGGACTCTTTTGAGTCTCTAACTAAGCCGCAAGAGAGATTTTCAAGTAGGTAATATGCCCAAATTGATTCCGTGTTTTTTGGGTCAATTAGCTCGGGACCATCCAGGAGTTGGCTAATTAAAAATAGGGCACTAAAATGTTTTGGTTCTTGTGACGCTAAGATTCTTCTGCCCCTCATGAACTGTATTGAAAATAAAACAATTACTAATAAAGTGACTGAAAAAATTGTCAACTTCAAGTTCATTTGCTTGGTATTTACTTGGCTTGGGTGTTGCCGCCTACGCATCCACAGTTTTCACCGCCACCTTCGCCGACTATCGAAATAGGTATTTGGTTTTTGATATTTGACTTACCTATGAATTTCGCTTGAGCGATATTTAACATTACCAAAAGCACGCTACCAATCGCCGC
>JAYUEN010000141.1:0-1975 GCA_043739185.1 Bdellovibrionales bacterium | reverse complement strand
TGAAGCTTCTTAGCTCTTTAATTATTATAAGCTTTTCCTTTGGGTTCACCTCAACGGCCGTCGCAAACAATGCTTGCGAACTTATCTTCCCTCATCTTAATCAGGACCACGAACCCAATTTTCCACTTAAAATTACGGGCGCATCCTTCAGTCGAAGATTGGCACCGCTTACTGAGGAATTGGCCGGTCAGCAAAATATTGCTAAGCTGACTGCAACGTGGTCGGTCTTAACCACCCGTGCAAAACGGTTTAACTGGTTGAATTTAACTAATCGTGCCGGACAGGAGCCGTCGGTAAATTCAGTTGTTACGCAGATTAATCGGCGTCGCAGAGATGCTTCAAACACAATGAATGAACGAATGACAGACAGACCAGACCCAAAGGCTGACCGTGATATCGGAGCTGCAAATTGGATTCAAGCTGAATATCAAGTCCGACTTTGGGTTTTTCAAAACGTACATCCAAATTCAAAAAATATCCGTATCCTAAATGCAATTTTACGTAAAAATCTATACTCATTCGGTCGCACGCCAGGGTATTTTCGAGACTACGACTATCCCGAACAATTTGGATCATATGAGGCGTCTGCTATTCCAAGCGCCATGCGAGAACTGGATAATTGGTATTATACTCAGAACAGAACCAAAATTAATCCAATTGAACTAGCAACTCGTTACGCGGTGAAGTTAGTTACGATACATCCCTTCACGGACGGTAATGGCCGAACTTCGAGGCTTGTATTGGATTGGCTACTACAGCTTAATCACTTTCCTCCTGCATCTTTTTCGCCGAACCAATGGCATATTGCACGCAACCAAAACGGTGGCCCAAGTGACGTATTAATCGCAACCTCGCTTGAGCGGGTCACTGTGGGGATTTCAAATACACTACAGATATTAGAGCAATCAGGTTTGTAAAGAATTTTGAGACAATCCATCGAGGTCAGAAGTTCATCGTTTTAAAGCGTGAATTTTGGAGCGCAAATTTCTGGTTACTTTTGTTTAGCTGGCGCGTGAATTCATCTGCTGCAAATTTGACGATGACAAGTAATTTTGGGCGCCACTTACATGCCCTTGCAGTTTCAACGAGTTTCTGCGCGACAGCCGATTGGTCATATCGATATTCCACATCGGCTGCTTTCAAATCAGTCATCGCGCCAACTCTACATACTGTCCTTGTGTGGATTAATCAATCACGGGGTTCTTTTACTTTTAAAAATCGCCTATGAAGCGATCAATTTTGTCTTGAATATTTTTATTATCAGACACTTGAGACTTATCTGAAATATTTTTTAGATTCAAGCACTCAATATCAGTGCTTTCTGGGTCGTCACCTTGTAACACTCCGAAGACCATTGTTTCGTGGTGACTTTCGGTGAAACTTGCCAGTCGACTCTCGTTATCCAGCTTGAGATCGTATATATGTTTATGCAAACCACGCTCACCAAAATTAACTCGGTAGGTATTTCGACCTACTAGATCTACAGAATAGCGAAACATGTCGAAGCTGTTAACGAAAGAATTGGAATGTGGGGTAGTTAAATTCCAATGGGTATGTCCTTCATCTGCGATTCCAATCAGCGAAGCTTTATTTTCATCGCGCTTGATTTGAAGCATAACATAGCAGGAATCAGGAGTGCCCTTGATTTTATTTCCCGCATACAAATAGAGTTGTTGATCACTCAACCGTAAGACTGGTACGTCGGAATTAACGAATGATAAATCTGAAGCGTGAGAAAGCGTCGATATTAAAAACGCAAAAATTGTCAACGTAGATCCACGAATAGTCATAACTTACTCCTTAAAGAGTGTGAAACCTGCCTTATTTGTTTTATTTTCCAATATTTGGGCAGAGCGATTATTATGTATGTAAAAGGTGCCAGTATCGTGCCAGGTGAGAAATTTTCTGACGCTCACAATTGACCATGTAGAAGAGCCCAAGTAAAAGTTTTACATTGAACGGTCATCAACCAAAT
>JAYUEN010000140.1:0-6028 GCA_043739185.1 Bdellovibrionales bacterium | reverse complement strand
TGAATACCAGCTAGGGCACCACCATCTTGAATGCGAATGGCGAGCTTCTTGAGGCCCGAAATCTTGTCATCGTGATCTATTGCCAACTGATTCTCTTCGCTTTTCCCAGAGAATTGAACATAGCTATATTCGACTATAAGTAAGCCAGGACTGGCCTCTGCTAACCTCTGGTAGTGATTAAGAGTCATTTCTGAAACTTCTCCATTACTCAAAGCTGTTTGTGAAGCCATGGGCGGCACGACCACGCGATTTTTCAATATTTTTTCTCGTATTTTGAGCGGACTAAAACGATTTTTCATGAATTGGTTTTAGCACTTTTAAATAGCTTGAAAAAGAAACATTATTGATATATATATTTCGATTATGGAAACATTTGAAATGCGCTACTTCATTGCAGTGGCCAAAGAAGAGAATATTCATCGCGCCTCTGAGAACATTCATATTTCTCCTGGCTCATTGAGCAAGGCGATTTCCCGACTGGAGGACGAGCTTGGAGTTCGCTTGTTTTTTCGACAAGGGCGAAATATCAAACTCACCCCTGAAGGCCATATTTTTAAAAGACGCGCACAGCAAATTGTCAGCCTTGAAGAAGATGCTCGCATCGAGCTTGCGGGCGCAAAGGGCAATATCAATATTTCAATAGGGGCTGAAGAAGTTTTACTGACAAAATTTGGTATTGATACAACTAAAAAAATTCAAAAACTCTATGCAGAAACGCAATTTCATTATTCAATTTTAACAGATAAAAAAGTCATTGAGTTGGTTTCAAATGGCGATCTGCATTTTGGATTCATCAGCTCGGATGTGCCAGAGGGCTTAAGCGCGATTAAAATTGCTGAAGTCGAATTTAAAACATGTGCTGCTCGTACGCATCCGATTTTTGAAAACTATTCAGCTCAAGCAAAAATTCCGGTAGAAGTGGTTTTAGGATATGATTTTGTTCTACCTGAGAATGCAATTTTAGGAAAAATTCATTCCTCAGCTTCAACCGACGGCTGGCGAGACGATAAATTCAAACGCAAACAGAGCTATTTGGCTCCCAGTTTAAAAATGATTGAGCAACTGGTTTCTTCAAACTCAGCTCTCGCTTACCTTCCCGATTACTATCTGAAACAGCTCGATTTTATTTCACTTAAAATTACGGGATGTCCGTACACTTGTAAGCAAAATATCAAGGTCATTTGCCGAGAACCTGAACGATTGAGTTGGCTGTCTCGCGTTTGGTCGAGTCTAAGTAAAAATTAGAGATTCGACCTATTACCAGGAGCACGACATAGTTCGATTTTTGCGAAGAGTTTTTCGGTATCGCCAAGGCGCGAGGAGGAAGGCGTAGCCCGAGCGCTACGCCAACGACGAGTAACGCAGGCGGAAACGAAAAGATCGAGTAAAAAGCGAAATATGTCGTGCTCCTGGTAAAAGGTCTAAAGCTGTGGCCCAAGAGTTGTGAGCCTAGGGTTTTGCGATTATTCTAGATCTATGAAAAAACAAAATAAATTCCTAATGGCGCTTTTGGTATTTCAACTCGCTGGGTTGGCATTCAGCCAAGGTGCTCTTGCCACAACCGGAAAAGTTATCAAATCAAAAGGCAAAAAAGTCTTAGTAGAACTTCCCATTGATCCACGTTTACAGCCAGGAGATACCATTGAACTTGATACCCTTGAGCTCAGGTCCCCGGCTTCGTCTCGAAGTGGTGCTGGCGGACGCCATCTCACCCTTGGCGGCAGCACCAACGGCGGAGAGTTGCACTTTTATTCACAAAATAACGGCTATCCCGGCAGCACTTTGCTTTCGCTCAATGTAAGAGGCGGCTGGAACTATACTAAATATGAATACGGACCAATTGCTCTATTAAACTATTTGGCAACGGACTCAAATAATAGCATGACCACTATTGGCGTCGGTGGATTTTTTGATTGGAATTTAGTTCCCAATGCTCCCGGGATCTCCGACATTTATGGTTTTGGCGGCGACATTGAAATTGGTAGCATCAGTGTAAAGACTGGGGCGGCTTCGAGCTCAACGGCAGGACTGGTGATGAACGGCGGCGGCTTTTATAAATTCTTTTTATTTAAGAGCGATACCTGCTTGAGATTTGATGGTGATATTCACATAGCGCTTTTAGATAAATACACTGAAACTGGCTTAAAATTCTTAGTCGGTATTCAGACTTACTTTTAAATCGAGATCGACATCAAGGCTTAAAAAAAAAGGTCCTCTTTGGGACCTTTTTTTTCATCAAATTAACGAACGACTATTTTTTCTTCTTGGCGGTTTTAACACCAGCTGGAGCTCCGGCAGCAGGTGCTGCTGGGGCAGGCTTTACATCTAATAGTTCGACATCGAATAGCAAAGTGCTGTTTGGAGCAATTTGGCCCTTGCCGCCTGGGCCATACGCAAGATCACTTGGAATTGCGAGCTGATATTTTGCACCTGGCTTCATTATTTTGAGCGCTTCAGTCCAACCCGGAATAACACCATTAACCGGAAACTCAATTGGCTCGCCCTTATCTCGTGAGCTATCAAATTTTTCTCCGTTAATAAAAGTCCCTGTATAATGAACTTTTACGATATCGCCATCTTTAGGTGAATTTCCTGAACCTTCTTTTTCGGCTTTATACTGAAGGCCTGAAGCCGTTGTTTTCCAGCCGTCTTTGGCTTTGTTCGTATTCAAGAAAGCTTCGCCTTCTTTCTTATTCTTATCTGCAGACTCAGACATTTTACCCATTGCCTGTTGCTGAAGTTTCATCATGGCATCTTTGATTTCTTCTGGCTTTAACTTTCCTGGCTTACCTTCAACGGCATCTTTAAGTCCGGCAACTAAAGCAGTAAGATCAAGTTGCAGGGGTTGGCTTTTAATATTTCCACCAATGGTTTGGCCGACGGCATAGCTACCTTTTTGAAGGTCGCTGTCGAGCTTTGCAGGCTTGTCACAGCCAACCAAAAAGGACAGACTGATAAGAGTGCTAAAGCTTAAAATGAAAAATCTGTTTTGCATATTGTTCCTTAAGTTAAATTTCCTACTTTAATGTAGGTTTTGATTCGTTAATCGAGAGAAGAATAAACAAGGCTTAGCTTGGCGTCAAAGAAAACTTGCTCTTTGCTTTTGCCGGCTACTTCCTCGAGATACATCTTATTGCTGAGGAGTGTCGAATGCTAAGTAGCACTGAGCTTTTTGGCAATCTTCAGTTCCGATTTTAGGTTTAGCAATGCAGGTTGCAGAGCGCTTTTTCTTTCCGGAAGTGAATATGAGTTCGATGTGAGATTCTTTTGCTTTCAAAACGCAATTTGTATGCGCCTGATCCGATCCCAATTGCATACATTTGGTATAGTTCAAATCATAAGGCCCATGTCCATCGACTGTGCACTTCGCTTCGATTTGCTTGCTTTTGGAAGTGGAGTTTTGAGGCAAATTTGCCGCTAATAAATGCAAAGATATGAAACTAAAAAAAATGAAAGCTTTCATAGTTTATTTAAATCCAAGTTTTGATCACATCAAGCTCTCTACAATTCAATTCGATGATCATATGTTAAATAGATATATAATGCGACTCATAAAAAGTAAACAATTCAGACTTTTCGAATTTAGTATTTCTCTTAAGCAAATACGGCGTCTATCATTTAGTTATGATAATAGATCTCGAAAAGGTAAAGCTCAAAGTTCCGGCAGGAAAGGACCAAGATCGACTCTTATTGCAAATCAATGAGCTAGGAATTGCGGCTAAGCAAAGAATTCTCATTCACGGCCCGAGTGGGACCGGCAAGAGCAGTTTACTTCATTTTATCGCTGGATTGATGACCGCAAGTGAGGGCCATTTAAATTGGGATCAAAAACGCGTCAGCTCCTATTCTGACCGTGAGCGCAGTCAAATTCGAAAGCAAAAATTTGCAATTATTTTTCAGCGCCTCAATCTATTGGAGCATTTAAATTTAAAAGAAAATATATTTTTGGCACTTAGTAGTACTTTAAATAAAGCCGAAAAGCTCAAGCGCACAGATGAAGCGCTTTCGATTGTACAACTCGCAAGCCGCAAAGACGATCTGGCAGCAGTTTTGAGTCTCGGAGAACAACAGCGTCTGGCAATCGCTCGCGCTTTAGCCCAGAGGCCCGAAGTCATTCTCGCAGATGAACCCACCTCTTCACTCGATCAAAAAAACGCAGAGCTTTGCATGCAAGCGCTCATTCAGGCTTCACAAAATGCGACCTTGATTGTGGTGAGTCACGATCATCGCATTGAAAGGCACTTTAGCCAAATTCGCTCTATTTTAGATTGGGTTCCTTGATGTCGCCCTTTCAATTGGCTTTTTTAAGTCTTACGCGGCGAAAACTTTCAAGTTTCATTGCGCTATTATCTATTGCCATTTCGGTGGCCACCAGTGGAGTTTTGTATCGACTTTATTTACTTACCAGTGAAAGATTTGCGAGTATCGCTCAGGCTGGCGATGCAATAGTTGGAGCCAAATCTGGCGGCATTGATATTTTGCTCGGAGCTCTTAACCTTGAAGGAAATTATCCAGGCTATTTGCCACAAAAATTATTCGAAAGCTTAGAGGCACAAGAAAAGGTAAAATTTGAAGACGGCGCAAGCTCGGAGCCGAATTATGTCAAAGCGGTCATCCCCTATCTTTATTTCGCAAAAATAGGACCTTATCGCGTGATCGGGACCAACTCGAATTTTTTTGATCATCTACCGATGAAATTGGGTTTTGCAAATGGCGGCATGTGGACAAAACCAACTTCAATCATTTTGGGAGCTAAAATTGCGCAAGCCTTATCACTGAACCCAGGCTCAACTGCCAAACTCAATTTATGGACTGGCTCAAAAACCACAGTGCAAAGTTCGCCGCTCAGTTTTGAAGTGAGTGGCATCCTGGCTCCGACTCATTCGGCTTGGGATTACGCTGCCTACGTCAACTATCAGTTCGCACAAAGTGTGCTCTCTCAGGTCAATCTCGGAGACTCAACGATTTGGCAAAATCAAGTATTGAACTATTTTTTGATTTCGATTGATCCCCGTGGGCGAACCCAACTTGAATCTCTCATCAATAAAAGGACTGTGGGTCAAGTTGCATGGGTCGAAGAAGAGAAAGCCCACCTCGATCGCCTCACCAGCACCGGTAAAGAAATTGGTTTTCTTATTTCGGCACTTGTCATGCTTCTCGGCGGACTCAGCGTAACTGCGATGATGACCACAAGATTTGAAGCTATGAATGTTCAAATCGCGGTCGTCCGAGCCATCGGCTTCACGCGAGGTGAAATCTCAAGTTGGCTTTTTTACGAGGGACTTCTTTTGGGAGTTCTGGCTACCAGCATTGGTGCGGTCATTGAACTCTTAACTTTTCCTTTTATTAAAAATCTTTTAGGTGAAAGCATTCCAAACCTAGAATGGATGGACTCTGCCTTGCTACAGAGTTGGCCAATTTGGATTATCTCGGTTGCTGCTACAATCATAGCTCTCGTTTTGCCCATGATGAGATTGGTAAATCAAAATATTCACGACCAACTCAAGGGTCTATAAAAAACTATTTATGATGAACTTTCATTTGAACTTTCATTTGAACTTTTGACTAGTCCTTAATCTGGTCGAAATGTTGGCAAAGTCATATTTGCTGTCCTGCGCCTTGAGTACCGAGTCAGAGAACATTAAAACTTTGGTATGAACGCAAAAACAGTCATGAAGTCTGTTGTCTTTGGGGTTTGCATTTTTATTGGCCTTTCAGGCTTTTGTCCGTCTGCTTATGCAGGCCGGCGAAATCCCCTGAATTCGAGCCCTCCCGAAGTATCAAACTCTAGTCTATGTTCGGACCAATCTGCGGATGAAACCCTGAAGCTCAAACGAGAAGATTTTTGCAAACTGACCAATTCAATTCGCGAATGGCATCTGACTCATACTCTTAAACTCGACTCAAGTCTCAACGAAATTGCCCAGCTTGAGGCAAAATTGCTTTACGATATTGCAAATAAGGAATCGGAAACTGAAACTCAAGCTTCAATTGAAGAAAAAGAATCTGAGGGCTTAAGCCTCCCGAG
>JAYUEN010000139.1:0-1990 GCA_043739185.1 Bdellovibrionales bacterium | reverse complement strand
CCTAAACACTGACGTCTTTGACGACGAATTTTTCGGCAGGCAAGTATTTTAAAGTCGATTTCATATGTGATTTCAATGTGATATGGAAGTAAAATTTGGTCAAAGCCAAGGCTTTCAGTCAAAAAGAAGGATAAATGAATCGAAGTTGGTAAAGAGCTGTAGCTGGCGCTCACAAAACATATCAATTTTCAGGTATCCCAAGAGATTTAGGACAAAACGCAAACTCTCAAAACCGGTATCTCTCGTCTAAATCGAGCGTGCTTTGGGGCCTAGACATTTGTCTGAAATGGGAATGCCCTTCGCATTTGATCTCAAAAAGGCAGATTTTCATGGCATACGCGATATCAAGCCACCTGAAAATTTAGCACTCTCAAATGTATTTCATAAATGTTTTATCGACTTGGACGAATCTGGAGTCGAAGCAGCCGCTGCAACCGCCGTTGCTGGAACCGTGGGCGGTGCAGCTCCCAAAGCCTTGCCTCACCGAAGCTTCATCGCCAATCGGTCATTTATTTATTTCATTCAAGATCCTAATTCTGGATTGATTCTTTTTATGGGCCAATTGTCGCAGCCTTAATGCTTAAACAAGCCATTCTAGGCTTCTAGACAAATTTTGTGTCGAATGACACGTATTTCGTGTGATATAATCACGAATATGAAAAAAACGATATTTGAATTCGATACTTACATTGAGTTTTTAAAAGCTAAAATGAAGGAAAACTCTGAAAATTGGGGACTTATAACGAAGATGGCAGCGGCAGCCGGATGTCAGCGGTCGCAGCTCTCTCGTGCGGTCAATGAGCAGGTGTTACTCACGCTGGAGCAAGCCGACGGACTCTGCGATTTTTGGAACTTATCAGAGATCGAAAGCGATTATTTTATCCTTCTGGTTGAACTCGCCCGTGCCGGAAGTAAAAGACTTAAACAAAGATTTTTAAGGAAGTTAAAAAAGATTCGTAACGAACAAGAAGATCTCAGTCAGCGTTTGAACCAGGCATCACTTGGAGCAAATGAAAAAGAGGTCGTATATTATTCGGCGTGGTATTGGAGTGCGATACATATTCTTGTGAGCATCCCTCAGTTTCGAACTACAACTGCGATAGCAGCTCGACTTTCACTACCGATTTCTCTTGTTCAATACTGCCTTGAAAATTTAGAACGATTTGAATTGATCAGTAAAGAAGGCGCGGGGTGGAGTTTCAGTTCTCAAACGATTCATCTTCCTCGGAGATCCCCACTTATTGGAATTCACCACAACAATTGGCGTAGTCGTGCAATGCTTGCTTCACAGAACCCTTTAGATGATGGTATTCATTATACGGTCGTTCAGTCCGTCAGTATGGCTGACTATGAAAAGATCAAGCACCAGTTACTCGCCACGATAGATGAATACACAAAAATCGCAGGTCCATCTCGTGAAGAAGAGCTTATCTGTTTTAGTTGCGACACTTTTCGGGTTTAACTCACTCAATGGCCAGCCATCCTACCTTATTAATACCCCGACTAGTGGTAATGCCATATTGAAGGATGTCTTTTTGCTCAATGATTCTAAGTCAGTTTTGTATTATGGAAACCAAATTGATCCGGCTGTGGTGAATGCTTATCTCTGGATGGCCCCTTAAGCTGTTTGCTTCTGTTCTAGTTGCCTGGGATTTGCGGGACACCAAACTTCAGATAATTTTTGCCTAACTACAAAAAATCTACTACGCTTTACTGAGCGTAATCCGGAATAAAGTTAACTAGGGCGGCAGCTGACTGAGCCAATCTAATTGAGACTTAGGACGAAGATCTGGCTCAAAGTTTATCATTTATCGAGTCGCACTAATATGAGAGAATCAGTTATGAAAACTCTGATCCTTGTTCTTTATCTTTTAAATTATTCTTTTTCTTCTTTTGCCTCAAATGAGTGCCCAGCTGCAGCTCAAAGCAATCTTGCAAATTCGTAACTGCTCAGGTCCCTCGAATCGAAATCGCGTGACAGTTTCAGCGG
>JAYUEN010000138.1:0-18210 GCA_043739185.1 Bdellovibrionales bacterium | reverse complement strand
TCATATTTGCGACTCCAATAATCAACTGCCAAGTTCCGGCGGAGACTCAGTTGTATTTCAAAATGTCGTTTTTAAATTATTAGGCGTTACCAGTGCTGGTGATATCGCCTCTCAAATGAAAGTTGGCAATACTATTAATTTGTCGGCAAGTGGCACCTGGGTCATTCACGGAGTTGAAAAAAACTTAAGTTTTCCACTTAAAGTCTTGGTATTAGATGGCGGCAATTTGAATATAAAAGGCAGCATTCCATTTTCACTTTCTGACTATGGCATTGTGGTAAAACCAGTATTGGGAATCGGTGTGAATAACAATATGACTGCTGATCTCGATATTATTATGGCTGTTCAAAAATAACTGATGAAGACCTCATTTCTGAAGTACATTTTAATATTAACTGCACTCAGCCTCATCGTAAGCTGCGCATATCAAGTCGACAAAACTCAAAGTGATTTTGAGCAAGTCGATTCTTCAGTACAAAAGGGCAACTACGGCTATGAGCAAGTTAAAAGAAATGTCTTAGACTCGAGCTGCGTTGGCTGCCACGCAACTAAGAATCCAATTCTTTTAACTTATGCGCAGGTCAAAGCTGCGCTCCCTAAAATCGTCAATGCGGTTTTTGTAGAAAAATCTATGCCGCCTAAGGGAATCAAAAAAATTGAGCTGGCGATTTTAAAAAAGTGGATTGCAGATGGCGCACCTGAGGTAGTAAACAATCCGTCGCCTGACCCTGGCACTCAACCCATACCTTCCGGTCGACCGATTTTGTGGTCGCAATTCAAACAACTTGTATTTGAAAAACAATGTCTCAATTGTCACTTTAAAGGCAACAAAGACGGAATCTCAGACTATAGCGATATCAATATCGTACGCGCAAGCATTCCGACGGCAATGTATTTAACTTTGGTAACCAAACAGATGCCGCCACCTCCGGTTAGACTTAGCCTTGAAGAGAGTGACGCTTTCTCACGTTGGATTTTTGATGGCATGAGAGACGACAATGGCACTCCCGCGCCGCCGCCTCCAGCCAACTAGATATGCAAGAAGTCTATTAACACAAGAAAATAAGCGAAAAGCCGATTGGGCAAAAAAACCAATACTCAATTGGCGCGAGCATGACCCAGTTCGGATGCCACGGGATGAATTCTTTTTTGAATTTCTTAATGCCAAAGCCTGGATTTAAAACAAACCACAGAAAATCTTCAATGATCCAAAATAAAATAAAGCCGCCTAAGACTCTGCCCTCAAAAGCAAAACTCCACTGATCTGTGAAGGCGACCGGAATGTGAAACAACAAAAAGATAAAGCTAATGACCCATGCGTGATAGCCGGTCATGGCTCTTCCACCGAAAAATACTTTAAGCAACCAATGGTTCTCAATTCGCCAGGTGGGCAAATTTTTAGCCCATCCGCTCGTGCCTTCGATTTGAATTTCTACTTTTGCAAACCAAAATGAAAGTGCACAAATCAACCCGAGATATAAAAACTTTTGAAGGGGGAGAAGCATCATAGATGAGCCTTTCTATTTCAGAATCAAGTCCGTTGGTTAATTGCGCGCCTCATCGACAATATTGTCAATTGGCCGCCGGACTAGTATTCGGAAGACTCACCAATTTTCTTTAAGAGCCTCCGGAGTAAAATCTTTTTCAGAAAGCTTGGCATTCACTTTAATTTCACTTAATTCAATATCCGTACCTCGACCTTTTAGAATATTTTTAATATGAATTTTCTGTGCGCGGTAAATAGAACCTTCGAAAGCCTTGTAATCTAAGTACTCAACCGTCTTTTGAAGTTCATTTGCCTTATAATACTCGGACCTTTGGGGCAAATAGTCCGGAATTGAAAAAACCGTGAGTGCATGAGAATACTCGCTTGTTCCTGCCGCGGGAGTCAGCTGTATGACTGCGCTATGCTCATCTTTTTTTACCAATTTCACACTGGCTCCCTTGAGCGCATCTGGATTTAAGTCTTCTGGACTGAGTTCTGAGCCCAAAAGTCCTGAGGACTTATTCACACTCGCGACTCTTCGCACTTGTTTATTTGAGGGCAAATAAATCCACTGGCGCTGTTCCGTTTTATCAACTACAGCGAGCAAAGCCGTTCCTTTGTTGTCAGCTGGAGCCGTCATTCGCGCTATCGCTTCAAAGCCTGTCGCAGTCTGAAGTGTCTGGAGGTTGAGTTCTCGGGTTTTAATTTCACCAGTCGCCTCAATGATTTTCATTAAAATATGGGCCTGATTTTTTTTGCTCGCAAGCTTGAGTCGCGCCTTTTCTAAGATATCTTGGGTCTCCGAGTTGGGTCCTACCGCAAAGCTTAAGTCTGAATAGATAAATCCCACCGCCAACGCAAAAAGGCATGGAACAAGATTGAAAACTAAGTTTTTGCCGCCCAATTTCAAAACAAAACTCAAGATCATTTTCATTTTTCAGCCCAATCTATTTTAAAGCCCATTTAAAGCTAAGCCATTGTAAAAGTCCCGGATAAATTTTTCAATCATTAATGAGAAGATTTAGAGTATGCCGCAATCAAACTAGCATTGCGGGCCAAGTCTTGGTAGGTTCTGCGGCTACTCAGATCGTAGACAGAGGGATGGGGCTTAAATCGATGAAACGAAATCAAAAATGGATAATTGCAAGCATTATCAACTTGGTTTTAGCTATCTCATTCAATACTTTTTCAAAGCCAATAGCGACAGCTAGTCAAGGCGCCATTGTCGCACTTTTTACTCCATTTGCATTTTTTGAGAAGTCTCTGCAAACCATGATGACGACATACTCGACTCAAGATCAATCAAGTTTTCCTGATCAAACTGTAAATGTCGATGGTCTCAACTGGCATATTTCGGGAATTCGCTATCAAATTCAATCTGAATTTACGCGCGGAAATCTTCAAGCCCAAAGCTATGATATTCAGTCGCGAAATCTGAAAATGTCGATTTCAATTCAACATATTTCGGTTGATCAAGTCATCACCAGCAATCAGGGCGGAATCACTCTTGATGTTCACGTTCAGGCGAATTGCGCCCCCGTACAACTGAATCAAAACTCGGCAACGGCTTCGGCTCGTATTGACTACAAATTTTCTCCGCAAAGTATTTCAACTCAGGTTACAGAATTTAACTTTCAGTGGCCCAAACAAACCTGGGTAATTAGCTCACTCAATTGCCAAGGTCCCGCCGGCATTGACAGTAAGATCCAAGCAGCCCTTGCAAACAATTTGCAGTCTGCGGACACAATGAAGCCTTATATTCAAAATGCTCTTTCGCAAAAGATTCAAGATCAAGTTGATAATATCGTTGATCAAATTAAACGCCCGACTCCAATTGTAGTAAGCGGAAATCCGCTCAATTTGGTTCTTTCATTTAAACAATTTCAGATTTCTAAATATGGCTTAATGGCTTATGGCCAAATTACCTGGAATGGAGTGCCGGATGCCAGTCAAATTACGCCTTTGGGTATTCACGAAGTACCCGCCGAACTTCAGAACGCTACAGAACCAGTTTTAATAACCGCAAGCCAAGGCTGGACAAACTTCATTGAAGCTGAGCTTGAGGCAACTCCGATTACGACACGGATAAATTTAAATTCAGATGCCTCATTTAGCCAGTTTCTTAAGTCTAATTTTTACGAATTCTTCTTATGGCCCGATTTAATGAATTACAGCTTAAATAGTCCTTTTAACTTGGCGATTAGTACCCCTAAGCTCAATGCTCTGACTTGGTTAAAAGATGGTACCGCACAAATTCAAATATCACCGACTGGCTGGATCGAATCATTGAGACAAGGTAAAGTCTGGAATTTTGTAAAACTTTTTGGCCAGGCCAAAGCTCATATTTCACCGCAAATTATTGATGGCGTCTTTAAAGTAGTGGCAAGCGTTCAAAACACGAGTGTCAGCTATCAATATGGCTCCGATTATATTAGTAACTTTAGACCCAATCAGTTTATTAGTCCGCTCATCATCAATAAATTTTCAAAAAACTTAGAAACAAGTTTTTTATATTCTAACCCTTTACCAAGTTTTGACTTGGGGCCAATTGGTATCGCGCGCTTTAACGGTTGGGTTCCGATCAACTCGGGAACTCATATTGCAATCCCGGTAAAATTTTAAAATTAAAACTGATAGGCAAGGCCAAGATTGGCTCTGCTTTGCGCGGACCAAACCCCGAGTAAATTCTCAGGCGGACCGCGGATTAAATCCCCGCCCAACTCTAAAGTAAACGCATCACTTAGTTTTTTATCAAAGCGAATTCTGTGGTAAGTAGCGCCAATCAAGTGTGACCAGCTGCCACCGAAATACATCGTCAACTCGTCTGAAATGGGGTAGCGCATTCCATACAAGAAGGCATTTTTAAATGGGTCAGTTATGGTCAAAACACCGCTTGGTGATTCGAGCGTTTGACCATAGGCATATTGAAGCGACAAGGTCAGCGTTTGGCCTGAAAGCGTATAAGTCTTTTCAAGGCCACCAACAAATTGATCCGACGGCCCCGGCAATTGAGGATCTTCACCGATGGGCTGATCGAATCTCCCAGCAATTCGAAAAACCCAGGTATCAGAAAGCGTCGATACAAAACCCATTGCAAAACTTTGACGTAAATACTCAACCGGCAACAACTGAATTGGATTTCGCAATTGTGTAATGGTTGAATTGTCTGGCAGAGTTGCAACCAAATCGCCAACAATATGAACTCTAAAAAACGGTAACTGCGCAGCACCTTGATAGGCGGCTATTGAATAGTCCCAGTCTTTACCGTGAAACTGAAGTCGCAATCCAAAATTATTTTCTAAAGCAAAATTGATTTCTTGATGGTCCATGACTTGAAGTTGCGGCTGCGTCGGCAACAACAAGGTGTTTAAATTTGATTTTAATGGGAACGGAGTTCTCCTCGGCAACCAACGTGAATTTTCTCCGGGCAATCTTGAGTGCGTTTGCCAGGGGATATAAAATGCGTCCCAGGTAAAAGATTTACTTCCATCTGAAAGATTGATTCCAGCCGAACCAAGGCTTTCAGTATTGAGCGGGTCGCCATAGTTTTTAACAGTCGCAATATCCATGGGATTAAAGCCATCAGGCCCCTCCCATTGCTTTATAAAACTTCCGATTTGCAAATGAAAGTCATTTGATTTGAACTCAAACAAACTATCGCGCGTATTGAAATCAATGCCTGAATCAACTAATCCAGGTGTACTTGAAAATTGAATGCGCGGCTCAATTAAGATGCGAGTCGAATCACTCAGCTTGTTTTTGCTTTCAAGTTCGAAACTCAAATTATTTTGTAAATGTTCGATGGGAAAAGCTTGGGCTTCGTAGAACTCGTCCTCTACAAAGTGAATTCGACCCGATATTTCGGCTTGAACTAAAGTTGCAAAACCAAAAATCAATGAGAGCAGCAGCAAAAAAGCTCTCATCCAAAACCTTATTTGACTTTATAAGCGAGCTGATTGCTTTGCACATCTTCTTTGGCAAATACCAAATTGACCATCTTCATTCTTTGATTTGCCTTCAAATCTTCTAAAGAATAAAAAGTGCCTCGCCACTGAATGCCATTTCGCTTGATCGCCAAAATCGCCGCCCTCAAAAAGATGAGGGGAAGTAAAACGAAAGACACCGGAAACAATACTATGCTCATCAGTCGCACTTGCATTAAACTCTTGATTTGCTGCTCAACTGCTAGCAAATACAAAAATATACAGCCGAAGCTAAAACTCACATACCCCCAGCTCTTAGACAAAACCGGTAGCAGAGTAAAACCCAAGAAAATCATCCAGGTAACTGAAAGTGCGGTCAGAACATAAGTCATCGAATATTGGCAGACGGCAAAAGCATTCTTTTCTAATCCACATAACATCGAACGAAGTGTTGGGTACCATTCGACACTAATTTCTTTTCGACCTGATACACAACCCAAGCGACCGCCGGCTCTTCGCATGACAAGCGCAAAACCACTGTCATCTACGACTTCCATCTTGATCCACTCAAGGCCTTCTGATCTCTCGTAAGTTGAGCGCTTAAACATTAAAAAGGCGCCCATACCATAACTGATCTTTTGATTTGGATCATTGATCTTTTTGGGATTAAAAAAGATCGTAGCTTGATGAAAAAGTTGCACCATCATCAGCTGCAATGAAAACGTTGGCGTGAGCAAATCCGGGATGACGGTTAAAAAATCTAAATTATTTTCAAGACTGTAAGCGATCGCCTTTTTTAAAGACTTCTCAGAAAAATGAACATCGGCATCGGTCATCAGCACCCAATCACCAGAAGTCGCGGCCACTCCACAATGCATAGCGTGCACTTTTCCTAACCAGTTCTTTGGCAAGTCTTTTACATGAATCACTTTCACATGAGGGTTTGCCGCCGCAACGCGGTCCATAATTACGCCAGTTTGATCAACTGAGCGATCATCGACAAAAACTATCTCTAAATTAGGATACTGAATTTTTAAAAGTGATTTAGTGGCCGCCTCAATTGTTAAACCTTCGTCTCGCGCAGGTATAACCAAACTCAATTTAGGCCAAGCTTTAGGATTCTTTGCATCAAGAGCCATTTTTTCAAGCTTATCAATATTTTGTCTTCTCAGCGCAAATAAGGCCTTGGTAAACGAGCGTGTTCTGTATGCCAAATACAGAAATAAAACTCCAGTAAAAATAGTTGCTAAATGAATTATATGCATTCGCTTTATCTCCCCCCACAGGATCCAGTAGACGCTATTCGCTCATCGCAAGTTTTTCTAGTATTAATTTCGTCAGATGATTGTTTTTGCACCAGTTTCAAAATTTTACATTACTGGAACAATTTAGATTCGTGTATTTAGCCTACTGCTGCTTTCGCATTGAAACCTTGACAGCAAGCCAAGATCGACAATTAATTAAGTTCTTACAAGTCTTTAGCAAAAGGATGACATGAGGCATAAAGATTCAGAGTTTTCAAGTTCACAAAAAAGCAAGAAATTTGCTTATTTGGGTCTTGTCTTTGGTCTTCTATTAGCAGTTCTTGGCTCATTCGGTTTACGCAATCTGCAAACCGAATATTCGATCATGCAATTCTTACCTGAGCACCATCCGGCTATTCAAATGGATAGAGAAGTGAGAAGCCATTTTCATCTAGAAGATCTTCCACTTTTTGTGGCGATTCTGACCCTACCGACAAATCAATCTGGCAGCTGGTTAGAAAAAGATCGCCTTGTTCAACTCCTAACCGCCACCGATCAAATCAAACAAATCGAGGGCGTACGAAATGCCGTGAGCTTATCAAATATTGATGGCGCAAGTGAAGCAGGTGGAGTTTTAAATATTGGCCCTTTAATCAAAGTGACTCCGCCTGAGAAATGGCGTGAACGTATTTTGACTGATGTTTTACTTTCGCCACAATTCATTTCCGCAAATGCCCGCACGGCATTGATCTATGTTCAGCTCAAAGACGCAAAAGTGAAGCTTCTAATGGGCTTTCAAGGAAAACTCAAAGAAAAATTGGCGGCCAATTTTTCAGATTTGCAAATGAGCATTGGCGGAGTTCCCGCCGTGCAAACAGATCTCGGATTACTTCTCAATAAAGAGTTGCAAAATTTCATTGCACTTACAATCGTAGCCTGCGCGCTGACTTTATTTTTAATTTTTCGCAGCCTCTCAACCATATTGATTCCACTTATTTTAACAGCTTTTGCCAACCTAATGGTTTTTGCTATGATGGCCTGGAGCGGACTAGCCTTCACGATCTTATCTGCAACCATTCCCATCTTGGTTTTCATTACCGTAGTTTCACTTTCGGTGCATTTTTTATTGCGAGTTGATGAAGAGGCCAAAGAAAATAAAAACCACGCGACACGCTACCAATTGCTCAAGGCCGTCAATTCAAAGATCTGGCTGCCGAATCTTTTAGGCGCCCTCACCACATGCGTGGGTTTTCTAACCCTGCTCTTTGGCGATGTACCGCTCATTCGAAATTACGGAATTGGAGTTGCAGCAGCCGTGATTTTATCATGGCTACTCACAAGTTTTGGCATTTTACCCTTTCTCTTGTTGTTTCCGATACCCCAACCGCGCGCGTGGGTTCATCATCCTGCGCGTTGGGCCCTATGGACAATAAAAAAAGCAAAATTCGTAGTCAGTATCATTGCGGCCTTTTCTGTAATTCTTGCGCTTAATTCCCGACACCTCGATTGGACCGGCAAACTTTTTGATGATTTGCCCGAAGGACATGAGGCGCGCAAGTCAACCGAACACATTGATCGTGACCTAGGAGGCGTGATTCCCATGGAACTCATCATTCAAGCCAAGGGTGAGTCAGTGTGGAATGACCCCGAACGAATGAATAAACTCGATCAATTGCTCAAAGAATTTCGCATGACTCCTGGGATTGGCTCGGCCAGAAGTATTCCTGATTTATTTCATGCGACAGAACATCTTGAGCACCCAATGCTTACAAATTCGCGAAAGGCGATCGCTGAAATCTATTTTCTTTATTCACTTTCAGAGCACAATCCAATTGAAAATTATTTGGCCGATGAAGGTCAATCCATGAGAGTCGAGATTCGCCTTCACGATATCGGCTCGGATGAGGCGCAAAGCTTGGTTGAAAAAATCAAACAGCGGACGCAAGCGCTTTTTCCGAATGATGCTATTCACGTCGGCGGTATGGGCGCGATCGCGCACATTATAAATGATGAGCTGTCGAACGAATTGATTTTCGGTTTTTGGCAAGCTCTCGGGATCATCGTTGTTTTGCTCGCTTTTATTTTCAGATCACTGCGCTGGGCTCTAGTGGCCTGCATCCCGAACTTGCTTCCGCCGGTTGCTTTGCTTGCTTACTTATCTCTTACCCATACACCAATAAAGCCTGGCGTTGCGATTATATTTTCAATTGCACTCGGACTCGCTTTTAACAATACAGTTTATGTTTTAAACCGCCTGAAAGAGTTAAAAAGTCCAACCCGCCCCCTCCCCATCAGCAAAACCTTTTATCTCGAAGGGAATCCTTGTTTGATTTCAACTTGTATAATGCTCGTTGGCTTTTCAGTTTTTTTGTTTTCATATTTTTCACTCAATCGAACCTTTGGCGCCTGCATGATGGTATCGATCTTAGGCGGATTGCTGGGGGACCTTATTTTCTTGCCGGCCTTCCTGTATTTGTTCCCGTGGATGCTGCTCTCTAAAAAAAAAAATTTATTAATCAGGAGAACGCTTAAATGAATTCAAAAGTATTTTCATACCCTACCTATATAAAAGAAATCCATTTAGATGCTTACGGACACATGAACAATGCCGCCTATTTAGTAGTGTTCGAAGAAGCCCGTTGGGATTTGATAACTAAAAATGGTTTTGGTTTGGAGAAGATCTCCGAATCCGGCTTAGGACCTACAATTTTAGAAGTGAAGCTAAAGTATTTGAAAGAACTTAAAGCGCGCGACGAGGTGGATATTCAAACCAAAATCATTTCGTACCAAAAGAAAATTGGAGTATTGGAACAATCAATCGTGAGGAATACCGATATTTGCGCCACTGCAGAATTTACATTTGGGCTCTTTGATTTGAAAGCGCGGAGGCTAGTTTTGCCTACACCCGAATGGCTGGCAGCTGTCGGAATGAGCTGTTGACAAAACTTTGCTCCGCTGATGTTCTGAGCTACATATCGCTTCTTTTAAAAGGATGATATGAAATCAAAGAGATTGTCAGCGCAATTTATTTTCGCCATCGTTCTCGTCACTCTTTACAAAACAACTTTTGCACTTGCTGCAGAAGCAGTTGATTTGGCTTACGCAGTTCGCTCCACCATGGGAGAGTTGAATTCTCAAAAAGACGTGAGTCCATTTACTATAGGCCTAAAATCACAGAATGCTTTTGGTGCCATATCGCAAATGGGGAACTATCTTCGCTCAAGAGATGAAATCTATTTTGGAGTACGCTCAAAAACGGGCTGGGGTTTTTTGGTAAGCGAAGGCTATTCTTATACCAATCACCATCGCACTCATGATGTTAGTAATGATCCACTGATGGCTGATAACCGACAAACAAATAGACGGGCGCGAGGTAATTCAAAAAGTCCGAATGGGCCGGTCAAAGCAAATAGTGAAAATCCGAATCAAAGTGTTGATGAATCCGTTAGTCTCATTGATCCGACCAATCAGACGGCAAATGGCCTTCAAGATATCAGCGTACAATTTTTTCACCCAATAATAAAGGATGACGACCAAAATCTGTCGGGCATGCTCAAGTCTTCAATTCCGACCACTGAGAAGTCCCAATCCAACAACAACATCACTCTGGGTTATAATTTAATTTACAATGTCAAACTCGCTAAACAATGGAACTTCTCTTCAGTTATTTCCTTCAATTATTTCAGCCGGGGCAGTTATACTCCACCACTCGACAGCATCTACGGCGCCGGCCTAATTAATTCAGTCAATCATCGCTTAAAACCTTGGGTTCGACTTGGAGCTGGTCAGCGCACCGGTCTCATTGCGCATACTTCTAGTCCAACCGGCACGACCGCTGAACTTTTTACCACCGCAGATTTCGTCATCACCCCATCTATATTTATGGGCCCTCGCATTCACTTTCCTTTGTATTCTCAGGGAGCTACTTTTTCGGATGTACCAACGGCCGCAACCGCGGATAATATTTCTGCTGATTTTTTCATGCAGGTCTCATTGTAATTCCTATCAATATTGTGGTTTTTACCTAAAGCCTAAGCTTAAAATTTAGTTGCATACTGCAACAAATGCCTGTTAAGCTGCGCCTGCCGGCAAAGTGAAAACCATCTCGTTCAAAGCATCTCGATTTTTCGGAGGAATCCATGAGGCAAAATAAATTAATTGGTCCCCGTGAATTTTTAGGTGCAATTCTATTTAGCCTGATTTTTGTGATTCCTGCTTTGGCTGAAGATTCAAACAGCGTCAACATTATCACGATCCGCGAGGCTATTGATACTGCGCTAAAAAACAATCCAAGCATTATTCAGACGCGCGAGAAATTGAATCAAGATAAAGCGGCAACAGCACTTACAAAATCGATACTTTATCCAACACTTAATTTTACCGGCACAGGCCTTTATCAAGAGGCCGCGGTGGGCACGAGTGGGACTGCGCCCTTTGGTGGTCAACCTTACAATTCCTATAACTTAGATCTTAAATTGACTCAGCCTTTATTTGCTTACGGTACTTTTTCAGCTATACGAAACTCAGAATACGATCGCCAAATTCATAGCGTTGATCTTGAAATTGCTGAACGCAATCTCAGCAGCCAAGTCATACAGGCATTTTATAATGTCATCTTGGCTCAAAAGTTACTTGAGCTACTCAATCGCCAGCATGATATTCTCCAAGAAACCCTCAAAACCTCACAAGGCCGCTATCAGACCGGACGCGGGCAACTTCTTGATGTATTACAAGTGAAAACCCAAATGGCGCTACTGAAACCACAAATAATTACCGCGCAAAATGCCATTGTCACGGCTGCCGCTAATTTGACAACATATATGGGCGGCATTCCTCAAAGTGATACCAAACTCCGAGGTAAATTGGTGCGCATTCCACTTTCGGTAATCGATTCAAGAGTGAATCTCAAGCAATCTCGTTTGCCTGAACTCGAGCGCATCCGACTCAGCCGTTTGCAACTCAATGAACTGAAAGATCAAACTTGGGGCAAGCATTATCCGACGCTTGCAATAATTGGAGATATCGGCAGCACGAGTTTTACCAAAGCTGATATTTTTTCAAACTATTCTCAATTCTGGTCGGTGGGCTTACAGCTGACAATTCCTATTTTCAGTGGGCTCTCATCTGTTCATGAACAGCGAGCTCTCGGTTCTCAAGACTACCAATTAGAGTCCCAGGCGCGCGGCGCAACCGAAACTTTGCAGCTCGCGCAACTGACGGCTCGAAAAACTCTTGAAAGCTCTGAAGCCTCACTTGGTTCCGCTGAAGAAGCCTCGACCCTTGCAAGAGAATCTGTGGCCGAAGCCAGACGAAACTATCGCCTGGCTACAATTGATTTTTTGGTATTTTTAACAGTGCAAACTTCGCAATTCACCGCCGATCAATCTTTTTTTCAAACCGAATATAATACGATTCTTGCAATGACGAACTACTTTGTAGCTTCGGGACAATCCTTGACTGGCCTAATAGACTTACTTTTGGAGAAAAAATGAATTTAAGTAAATTCACCTTTACGCTGCTTTTCTTTTTTGGAATGCTCTTTGCCGGGGCCCAGCCTGCATTGGCCGCAAAGAAAACGAAAAAAGTTCTGCCGCCCAAAGAAGAACAACAAATTTTTAATTTGCCGCTTTCTCAAAGCGAAATTCAAATTATTAAAGTGGTGCCGATTGAACGCAATCCACGAAGCTTTGAGCTTTCGGCCTCCTCTTGGGCCCCGAAAAACTTTGCCTTATCAAGTTACCTTTCGGATACGAGCGATTTTAATCGCGCAGGCCTTCCACTCGTATCTGCAAACTATATTTCAAAATATGCCGATCTTGGCAGCCAAGGAGAGCTTTCTACCAAAGTAGGTATTTCGTATTTGAGTTTGGACCGTACTGCTGGCTACGGCATTTCAGCAAGCTCACCTCAAATTGCTCACGAATCTCTGAATTTGTTTTCCTTAAGATTGGGCGCTGAATACATTGCTCATCACGCGCTTCCATTTCATCTTGAGCCTGCAATTGGCCTTTATATCCTACCCACCTGGATGGTTGCCAGCCGCACAGAATTAGACAATGGCGTCAGCGCCTATGGCTTTCCGGTAGAGGCCAATTTAGATCTTCTTTACGACTCTCAGAGTTTGTCAAAAATGATTGGCAGTGCAGATTTAATTTTGGGAATTGGAATTCAGGAAGTGTATGGAAGTGTTTCGGGCTCAGATATGAGCGGTTTTGGTTTGCAGGGAATCTTTAGACTTAGAATGTAAATTCGAATTGAGAGGATTTTTATGAAAAAAACTTTATTGGCACTCACACTGGGCATGGTTTTCGGTTGCGCTCAAGATCGAAGTACCGACGACTTTAAAAAACAGCAGGCACAAGTGCAATTGGCAAAGATTTCGGCACCAGCCGGTCGATATTCTGGCGTACTCACTGACTCAAATGGCTCGCCTCTCGGCGCAATGCAAATGAATCTTGTAGCCAAAATGATTGCGCAAAATAATAGTGATGGCACTGCAGGCACTGCCGCAGCCACACTTGTCGGCTATATAGATTATTTAAATGAAACCAGCCCGGTAAGCTTCGTTACCGATACTTCAAATTATGATGACTCAACCGGAAATTACAATGCCATTATCAAAATAACTTCAAACAATGGCACACTTGCAGTTGTTCAAACATTGAGCCTTTCAGCTAATATTCGAAATGGCGTAATGTCTGGCGGTAGTATTCAGTCTGCAACCAGTAGCTCAAACATATTGAATTTTACACTCACGAAAGATGGAGCGAGTCTTAAAGAAGTTGCGGCAAAAGTTCATGGTAAAGCTTCTTCTTCTGATCCGGCCGCCAATCAAGTGAACTCTTATCTTGGCACGACCACTTTTAAATCTACCGGCGAATCCCGCCCGGTACATTTATTAATTTTAAAGCCTCGTAAAGGAACGGCTGAAGATTTTTTAAATTTAGTTGTGCCAGTTAAGTCAGTTGCGGTGAGCCTCAATTACGGCGGCGCCCTTCAGTTGATACATGCAAATTCAAGCCTGGATCTAGTGAGCAATTCATTGACTGGCACTGGAGTTTTCAATCTGGGGAATACCAACAATGGAATGAATACAACTAACCAATTGAATTTCACTTTGGATTGTCATTTTGAAAATCAAAACAATCGAATTCGGTGTCAGCATTTTGTAAATTCAGGGACTGGCTTGGTCGCAGAGTCGAGCGTGGATATTGATCCGCTCAATTCTCCGGATCAGCCCGATCATTCGAATGGGCGTGCGGCGGTTCGAAAACTTTATCATGCCTATCGCTCACAAGATGTGGTCGACACCAAAACTGGCAGACATACAGAAAAACGCGTTAGCGAAGTAATGGCCAATGGTAAAGCGTCATCAGGTATCGATTTAATGGTGACTTATCCGGCAAGAGGCACAGCACAAGAAATAATAGATTTATTTGTAGCTCCAAGTGAGCAAAATGTAATTGTCACCATTATAAACTTTGCAGACGACCCTCAGTCGAGCCAGGAAATTCCGATTCAAAACGTTTCCTGGAATCAATCTAGCTCGCAATTGAATGGCAGCGATAAAATTCCTTTGCCTAATGCCGGCCAGGCCAATCTGACTATTGATTGTACGAATTTTAAATCCACGCCCACACACGATTCAAAAGAGCCATTTACTTGCGACTACTCTTCTAATCAAGGTGGTACATTTATTCATTTCACCGGGATCTCAAACTTGAGCAATGTAAATGCAAGCCGAAGAAAGTAAATCTCGTATTAAACAGAGAAAGACGGCTGTGCGCTCAATCCCACGTGCATCGACGTTTGCTGACGCTGAAATAGCCTCTTTGTTTTTAGAGACTATTCCATTTGCCATGCAAGAAATTCGCGTTGAAATGCGTGAGTCAAGATCAGTTGACCTTACGGTATCGCAATTTCGAGTTCTTGCGAACCTATGGATTGAGCCCACCAACAATTCTATGTTGGCCGATAATCTTGGTCTTAGCGTTGCCGCCACTTCACGAATGTTAGACTGGCTGATCAAGCGAAAGCTTGTTGAAAGAGTCGCAAATACTTCAGACCGTAGACAGATTATAGTTCAGCTCACTCCGCAAGGAAAACGCTCTTTTGAAAGCAATCAGAAACGCACGCGCCTGCAATTTGAAAAGCGCATTCAAAAACTCTCACTAATAAACAAACAAAATTTAGCACAAGGCTTGCTGGCATTGAAAACTGCTGTTGAAGAAATGGCTTAATTTTAGATCGTACTTACTTTATTTCAGTACCATAAGATAAAAAATCTCCGGCCTTGAAATCTTCATTCTTCGCCTTAAATGGTCTTGCTAGAATTGAAACTGCAGGAGACTTTTTGGGATCATGACTTGAATAATACGAAGAACCTGGGGCCGCCCAAATTCGTGGAGCAACTCGACATTCCAAACCAATTTGGGATACCATATTGACGACAATCTTGCCTTTTTTATTCCAGTTCGGAGTCCAACTCACCTCCGCACCTTTTGCTCCGATAATTTTATCTCCAAGATCTGCATTCTCTGCTAGCCTTGAAATATAGCTTATATGTCCGCCCGAAAGTCGCCACTCAACTTGCGCGCCGGCACTCGCATAAATATTTTCTGCTACCAGCGATTTTTTAGCGAGACGACTTACCGAATAGATACTGCCGTCTGGATACCAATTCACACTTGCGTGCTCTGCCGCACGAATGCCGGGAGCTACTGTTGCCGCCTTAGCAAGATCCCCAATTAAAGTTAATTTGCCTTCAGGACTAAAGCCAATTGAACCCCCCGCATTGGCAATGAGGTCTTTTGTAATCGGAAGTGGCTTTGCCAATTTAGAAATATGCGCGAGTTTGCCATTGGCATGCCAGGTTAATGAAGAACCTTTGTCTGCCCATACACCAGGCTCAATTTCTAGCGGCTCATTTATTACGGAAATATGCTGAGACATCGGGGCGTTTTGAGAGCGCATAAATTCTTGATTGAGAGCCATGCCGTGCGCCTCTAGTTTTGCATCCAAACCATTTTGCAATTTAATATTAATTGGCTGATTGAAACCATGAATCGTATCAACCGCTGGCACGCGCTTGATCGAGCTCTCTAGGATTCTTGGAGTGGTGACCATTACCCACCAATTGCTACCTTCATGTGAAGTTGAGTTTTCACTGAGCTTAGTAAAACCCATCATTCCATAAAGTCTCAATGAGGTTTCATCCGCATAGGTGTAGAGGATTGGTTCATCGTAAAGTTCAGGGTATTCCTGCAATCGTGTAAAAAAATTCTCAAAAAATAATGACAATAGCTTTGGATAGGCCTCACTATGAAAAGCCCTTTCAATAGAGTAAGTTCTGAGTTCAGCGATAAATCCGCGTTTTTTACTATCCAGAGGTCTCGGAAGGGGAAATACCTTTAAAGTTTCCTCGACCGGAATCATCTCTTTGGTTTCAGCTTCGGTATATTCAGCAATTGTAATACCAATCGTTGCAATTGGTTTTTTTCTGTTTTTGGGGCGAATATAATAATATTCAGATTGAGAGTCATATTTTTCCGCTACCTTAAAGCGCTCTTTAAGGAAACCCTCGCTCCAACCTCGAATTTTAAACCTTTCGTTGGCTTTTCTTACAACCATCGCAACTTTGGATTGATGAGCATTTGATGATTCAAACAAAGCTTCACATCGAGGGGGGCCAGGGTAAATGATTTCTCTTTCGTATTGATCACTTCCCATACTAAAAGAAGGGACGCTTACATTTAGGCTTTCGCCATAGCCAATGGAGGTGAAATTCAAAATCAAAAGACTCACCAATCGCAAGCTTTGAATAGAGAACAATTGATTGAGTCGCATAGTTACTAAAGTTAGCAAGATAGATACCATTTCATTGCGTGAAATAGCCTAATTGAAGACTCAAAAGCGTTGAAAGAACGACATCTTAGCCAATTTACGGCATTTTCACGTTGGGCGACTGCAGAGACTACTAGTATTAAAAAGTATTTCGTAATGCCCGACTCTACTGTTTTCAACATTTTACATACTAAAAAAAGGACAGCTTAGTTTAATTCCTGGCTCTGTGAAGAAGTAATCGACATGCCTCAAGTACTTCTTCTTGAACTCGCTCAACTTCATCTGAAGCGCGCTCACAACTCACTTCAATCAAGCCACCAGTAATGAGGCGCTGAATGTTTTTAGCAATACTTGCCAGGTTCTTGGTATCTATTTGGGCGCCGACCTCTATGTTCTTGATCATCGCCATGATTCTTTCTTCGCCCATCTTGGTTAGTTCAGCATGAACAGCTTTGAACTTTGGCTGTTGGGCACAAACTAAAAAAAACAACATCCAAGATTTAACATGCTTGGGTTGCGTTCGTACCCAGTAAAAAGTTGATCTTACATATTCGTCGAACTGTTCAGCAGGAGATTTCGCTTTTGAAAGCGCTTCGACTGCTAAAATTTGAAATTGCGCACGTACTAGTTTCATACTGGTTTCAAATAATTCTTTTTTATCGGGAAAGTAATGTTGCACCAATTTACGGCTAGTTTTAGCAGGCTCTGCAACATCGTCAAAGCTGACCGATTCGAAGCTAACTTCAGAATAGGCTTCGATGGCTCCCTCTATAATTTCAATTTTACGCCGATCTGATTTTGAGAGATTTTTTGGAAATAGTTCAGCATATATCGTTTTAGATATATTTGGCTTCTCATCGCTAGGCCTTGCTAATTTTTTGGAGACCTTTTTCGGCATATCACTTGTAAGAATATCATATTTTCAATGCAATGAAAAAATAATTCCCTTTTTGTGAAAAATAATTCCTTTTTTGTGAATTTTGCTGTATAACGCATACAGACAAGTAAACAAACTTAATCTTAAAGGAGATTTTATGAAAATCATGTCATTACTAGTTATCGCTATGCTTTCAGGTACTTATGCAAATGCTGGGGCTATGCCTGGCGAAGTTTTATCATGCACCATGGGTCAAAAAGGTAGTTTTAAACTTATTGATACTATGGCCGTTAATATCAAAGAGGGCTACTTTACATTTAAAGGTAAATCAGCAAGCCCGGTGGTATTTACATGTTTACCTACAATGCATTTAACTCCACGAAATACTAACATTGTCTATACCTGTAAAGAGTCAACAGGAAATGATGGCTATACTTTTAGTATTGAATCAGGCGGCATTGTAGGCCGTGATACGGGTTATTTAGATCAAAAGGTCAACGGCCAAGATGTACGTATTGACGATTTGATTTGCGGTAAATAATTATTTATATATATGAAAAGTAAACTCTAGCTTAAATAGAGTTTTTCAAGACTCGGCGACAAAACCGAGTCTTTTTTATTTTGTAAATCTAAGGGATCGGGCTTTTCTAATTTTGAAAATAAGCTATATACAACGGGCACTACAAATAAAGTTAAAATCGTTGAAGCAATAACCCCTCCAATTATGGCAATCGCCATCGGAATGGTTGTTTCAGCTCCAGGACCGATTGAAAGAGCTTCAGGCAAGGCTCCTGCGACAGTTGCAACTGACGTCATTAAAATCGGACGCAGGCGAAC
>JAYUEN010000137.1:0-2000 GCA_043739185.1 Bdellovibrionales bacterium | reverse complement strand
TACCGTATAAACCGTTTTCAAAAACTGAATTATTAATGAAAGATATGTTTACTCCAGCATGGACATCGAGGCCCTTTCGAACATTTCTTGTCGCTTCGTTATTCAGCACAAGAAGATTCGCAGGGTAACCCGTTTTGGCTCTTGCCGAACCGGCAAATCCATAGCCAGTTCCAGGATCACCGATTTGTCCGTTTGAATTCATTTCTGAATCTAAAATTTTTACCCCGTCAACATTTTCGACCCATACTCCACTCACCCGATTTTGATTAAAGCGTGAATTTTTAACAACAATCGATCTTGATGGAGAAGAGCGATTGGAAGTGATCATGAGTCCGTTACCGCTCATATTAGCAACGTGTGAGTCTTCAATTCTGACACCAACAGAGTTTTCAATTATGATTCCGTTGGTCTGGCTTGAATAAGAAAATGAAGGGTTTGGTATATTTGCCATTCCGAGAATTGAAAGTTTAAGAATACTCACATTTTTAGAGTCCTCGACTACAAGAGCACCATTTCTATTGGAGTCACCACTCAAATAAGATGAATAATAGTAGAGCAATTGAGATTGAGTATTTTCTCCCACGATAGTGACATTATTTTTCCCGGTGATTTTGAGACCTGTGGCATTTGTTTTACCAAGAACATATCGTCCTTGTGGGATAAGTAGTACTCCCCCGTCGGGGAGGTTCAGTACTGCCTTTTCAAAAGCTAAGGTGTCGTCAGTCATTCCATCACCAAGAGCACCAAAGCTTTTCACATTTACGCTTTGTTGAGCGTGGGCAAGGTTCATCGCAATTAAAAAGCTCAATAGAACGAATGTGAGTCGCAACATTTTTGCCTCTTGGCATAAGCCATCTTAATTTTTAATTAATTTTTAAGGATCGAAGTTGAATCGAACTGGCTAAGTTCAAAATGTATGCCATTGGTCAAGGCCGAAGATATTCGAGTTAGATAAAAATATTACAAAAACTATCTAGCTTTGAGCCGAAAAAAGGCCAAAACATACCGGAAAAAAGCCAAATTCAATCAGATGCGGGCGACAAAGACGGACGACAAAGTTCCTGGGTTCAAATATTGAAGGAAAAGATTTCGCTAGAAAAATATAGCGCATTGTGTTATTATGCAAAAAAATATTAATTGCTTTCAAAATTAATTAACTAGGGAGTTTCTATGAAAGTGTTTTTGTCTTCATTGCTTTTAATTGGAGTATTCTCAGGAGTTGCACATGCACAACAAGATCTCGCTGATGGAATGCGTTTCAGAGTTGGAGAAACAGCAATTTTATCAAATCAATATGTGACTATTGCCACATCATCTAATCAAAATCCAGAGACATATTCTGTTCGATTTGCCAATAGTGGAGAGGTAGTTCCTGGTTATTCAGGAAGTATGCTTTATAAAACTCACGGTTGCATGAATCGCGAAGAGTACCCTCTTTGTGTCGGCAATCAAATTATCGTTAATGATTCGGGCCAATATGCAATGGTTGTTGGAAGAGCCTTTGATTACCAAGGTGTAAAATATGCACTTCAATTTGGTGATGGCTCTATCGATACTGGATATTTTCGCAACATGATTTCTTTGCCATAATTTTTTGTATTGTTTAAGTTGAAAGGCGGACCTTAATTGTTGCGCCTTTCAACTTAATTTAGAGTTTGAGTGTTATTTCGACAATGCAGATTCTTGCGACTTGTGCGGTTACGGCGCTCAGTCGCGTAAGTGAAAAAAGAAGTATTGCAAATTTCCGGGCCAGAATCATCGCCATAAAAACCTGAGAAAATGAAGCGAAGTTCGTGTTCATAAAAGATAGCCGCCATCAAAACGAGTTTACGATCCTGACCGAATTGACCGACTTTCGAAAATTGAATAGCTGATCTAAATCGAGCTCGAGGTGGGGTGCAGACATTCCTTTAATGGTCACTTCATACTGTTCAAACATTAGACGGAGTAAGACTCATGAATTCCTAAGCAATTGGCTTTTTTGTGAGGCATTGAATAAG
>JAYUEN010000136.1:0-2006 GCA_043739185.1 Bdellovibrionales bacterium | reverse complement strand
ATAAAAATTATTTCCGCCATCATAACCGTTGGTTTATTTGCGTTGGGAAGCTATTTAATAAGCTCGACAAAATTTTTCTCTCATATCGAAATGCAAACACTTTCATCAATGGGAAGTCCTCAGTGTACCGAAATTTCTGAAAGCCAATTTAGCTACGAATATCTGCGAGATCTTGTCAAAGACCCTAGAAATAAAATCAATTCTATTGAAGATGTTCTATGCAGACTACCCAAAAAATATAGAAAGCACTATGGGCTGGGTTTTGAGAGTCCAAGTTTGCAGCAAGGAACGCCGGACAATCCACGCGCTGTTTTATTTGATTTGGATGACCCGAGCAAATTGATAATGACTTTTAACGGAGACTCAAACGAAAGTGGATATAAGAATCTAGAAATCATGAGGCGAACAAAAGTCCCAGGTCAAATTATTGAGTTGATAGATTTTGATTTTACATCTGGTCGGCCAATTATTACTGAGAACAATCCCAAGAAGTGCCTAAGCTGTCACGGCAATCCATTGGACCAAAATTATCCTGCGCGCCCCATATTCAATGCAAATCCCGTATGGCCAGGTTACTACGGTGGTAGTGCACAGTTTATGAAATTTTTTAAGCCTGAGTTACAAAAATTTGAAGAAGATCATTTTGCTTCCTTCAGAGAAAAAGCAAAAAAACATCCTCGATATAAATTTTTAGAAAATCTAGATGAAAAAAATTTAAATCAGGAGTTCGAGGGAAATAAAGCTCTCGCAAGTATATTACGGCAATTCACTAATTCATTGGCGGAACTCAACCATAAAAGAGTTTTAAAATTTATTTTAGAGTCGCCATACTATGATCGTTATAAATACGCTATTCTAGGTGTTTTAGGGCCCTGCGAGGATAAGGTAGAAGAATTTTTACCACCTCAAGTTCGCCAATGGCATAACAATGAAAGCTTTTTATACGCTGAACTACAAGGGCAAATGAATGAGAGAAAAATCGACGCGGTTCTAGAAAAAAGGGCTAAGGATAGTCTTGGCAGTGTCACGATTGACAAGAGTATGAGAACTGCATGGCATGAAAGACTAGAAACAGGTGTACTCGTAGAAAAATTCTTTGCCGATACTTACATTAGACAAAGACAATACGGTGCCAACACTAATCATACAATTGAGTTACGTTATCTTATGGAGGGGCGAGCCGATCCTGTGAGTATGCGCGATTGGAATATTGATGTTGATAGAGGTATGTATCGTTTTAACAACAACAATAAGTTTATAGATCATGATATTGTTTACATAATACCAGAGCTTCAAGCAGCTGATCCACAACTTGCATCATTTGATATGAATTTTCCTGAGGGAGCTGCGAGTGATAAAGATAGGAATGATAGAGCTGATCGAGTTTGCAAACAACTTATAGACGCTAGCCGTAACGCTTTCGAGAATTTTAATCCAAATATCATTTCACCTCGAGAGATAACTTTGCCACCTCAAGAAATTTTAATTACAAAATGTTCGACTTGTCATTCAACGGGTGCGCAAAAGGCTCCCCTTCGATCGTTTGATCAGCCAGGCTTACTGCTTGATCAAATGAAACTTAAGGGCGGGCGACTTTCTAAAGAAATATGTCGTCGTCTCACGGCTTCAGATGGAGACATAGATCAAATGCCCCCAATAGATAGAGAAGGGCTAAGCAAGAAAGAGTTGCAGTCAATCCTAGATTATTTGAAAACTTTGAACCCTGAGTTTAACTGTCGATAAGCTTCTGCAATACCAAAGCACATTTGATAATCACCCAGATAAAGATCTATAAAAATAGAAATTTTTGATTCTCTTTAAATCTAGATTTCTCACATTTCCATCTGTGTAAGCATTGTATGCCGTGAGGACTGCCCTCATCCCAAGGCGCAATTGCCATTAAGTATTTCACCATTCTCCAAGATTTAACTTTTGACACTTCTGTCTCACGCAGTCTCAAAACTTCAATTGAGACTCTCTGAGACTGAGACTCACTTCTTGAGACT
>JAYUEN010000135.1:0-2006 GCA_043739185.1 Bdellovibrionales bacterium | reverse complement strand
TAAGAGAAACTACGAGCTCTGGTTTTCCACTCCCTGTAAAGTCTCCCGGGAAAAAGGATTCAAGATTGAAATTTTCTTTTGTACCTTTAAATCCTGTGAAGCTTGGACATAAATCGCAGCTCCAGGCTCTTTTACTTTCTATTGGAGGCTCAAAAATCTGAGATTTTTCGTCGCAAATTTCTGACAACACTTGCCTTGGGCTCGGATCTTGCGCGGCAATGACCTTTAATGAAATTAAGAGCGTACAAAATACAATTAGCTTAGCCATTGAATGCGGCCCTCAGTTTGCCGAGGCGCTTTGGGTGGCTCATGATCTGGATATCCCAAAACTAATCCGCATAAAAGCTCAAGACGTTTCGCTTTGTATTCGGGAAGCTCAGTTACACCAAGAAACTGATCAACCTCTTCGCGAATTTCAAGCGGAGCCCCCATTGTACAACTTCCAAGGCCTTCGACAAGGGCAGCAAGATTCATGTTTTCAACTGCCATGTATACAGAACCAATGCTGGTATGATAACGCTCCTGCGGATCATTGAGCGAATAACACAAAATAATCACCGGAGCATCACCGAGCGTGAAAAAAAATCTTTCAGTAAATTGATATAGGGATGGTTTCAATTTCTTCTCAAGAACATCTTTAATTCCGAGCCAAGATTTTTGCGAGAGTTTCAAATACTCGTTGCGCTTTTTACCCTGTAAAACATAGAAGCGCCAATTCTGTAGATTTTTTCCGGAAGGTGCGTGCATACCTGCTTCTAGGATGCGATCAAGTACTTCTTTTGGAACAGGCGTCGGCTTAAATTTGCGAATTGATTTTCTGGATTGTATGAGCTGATAAAATTGTTTGGCGATAAATTCCATTCCTAAAATTTATCACCACTTTGCAGCTATCGTCATCTCGTTATTGTGGAATCAAATCGTAAATGATTGTCCGGTTGTCTTGAAATGTAAGTACGCAGTAAAGTGCATTCCCCTGATTATAAGACGACCCGCACTTGCCCTAGGATGAACTATTCGTCCTCTATTTGCCCCTTAAACTAAGTACCTATTTAGGACAAACACGCCGTCTTTTAGGTCGAATTTAGAGAAACTACAATGCCGTTTAGGGTCCAGTTTGCCTGGCTAAACATTTGACAGATTTAGGGTCGCAAGACAGGCACGTTATAATGACATTTACTTAAATGAATCAGACACTTAACTTCTGCTTGTCTAAAATATTGATAAGTTCTGGTGCAGGCATCCCGACTTGAGACGCTTCGGAACGAGGTAAGCTATTGGATTAATAAGAGTTTTTGTTAAAGCTTTGGCACGTTGCTTGAAGTAGTAAATAGAAAGATTCTGGGGGATATATGCTCAAAGCCAAACTACTAAAAGCCTTCTTCGTAGCGGTTCATTCGCTTTCGCTTCTCACTGTTTTTCATCCCGGAATTCGAGGATCTATTAAAAGTTTTTTTAAAGGTGCTAATCGCAATGTTTTATCTTCAATTAATACGAAGCTTGATAGTACCGACGCTGAATACAATATTTTAAAAGTACGTGCAGACGGAAATTTATTTCTTGAAGTCTATTCCACTGACATCATCGGAACAATTTCACTTCTTGAAAAATATCAACTTCCTGATGATCATGATGCTTACTTTAATTTTGGTGGAACAATGTCAAATCTCGTTGTTGCTGATATTGAGAAAACGGGAATTCCACAAATTGTGGTTCCAAGCTTTGACAAAGATTTAATTGGGCATCTCAACGTTTTTCAATTTGATAGCACCAGCCGCAGCCTCATGCGATTCACTCGCTAACCTGTCGGTAGAGTCGCCTCTCGTCTTGAGGCTTTTTGACAAACTGTTTATTTCGTTGATGTACTTTTCTTAAGATCTCTCCATGATTTACCATCGCGGGCTTTTGGATCTAACTGAAATTTTCCGACAGCCGCAACGTGGCCCTTTAGATCTTTTGAAAAAACATGGGTACCATCATTTCGGCTCACAAAATACAAAAAGTCCGTT
>JAYUEN010000134.1:0-2013 GCA_043739185.1 Bdellovibrionales bacterium | reverse complement strand
CTTCTCAAAATAAGCACGGGCTTTTTTAAACTTGGGGCCTCTTCTTGAACCCCGCCAGAGTCAGTCCAAATGACAAAGCTACGTCTCATCAAATAAGTAAACTGCAAATATTCAAGCGGAGCAACTAAGTGGAGTCCCTCTATGTTTCTCAGATGTTCTTTAACTGTCTTTTGAACAACAGGATTTAAATGAACAGGAAATAAAATTTCAACATCCTGTCGTTGAGACAACAGCGACTTGACAGCAAGACAAACATTTTGCAATCCCTCACCAAAACTTTCCCTTCTGTGGACAGTCAATAATATCAGCTTCTTTTTTGAACTTAAGAAAGCAAACTCAGAATTTAATGAGTTCATTAAATCTAAATTTGAATCCAACTTGTTCAAAATCAACTTCAAGGCATCGATAACTGTATTTCCACTTACTAATATGTTTTTTAATTGGGTACCAAATTTAATAAGATTTTCTTGCGCTCTTAATGTTGGCGCAAAATGCAAATCAGCAATCAACCCAGTGGCTTGACGATTGAGCTCTTCTGGAAATGGGGATTGAAGATTAAATGTTCTAAGCCCTGCCTCAACATGGCCAACTTTGATCCTCCGATGAAATGCCGCCAAAGCACAACCAAGTGTTGATGTCGTATCACCATGAACCAACACAAAGTTAGGATTCTCAGCATCTAAGACCTTATCAAATCTCAATAGAATATGCGCCAACGACTCATTCAAATTCTGCGCTGAGCCCATGATGTTAAGATCATGATCAGGAACAATTCCAAATATATTTAAAACTTGATCCAACATTTGCCGATGTTGGGCGGTGACTGCTACTTTAACACTAAAAGTCTTGTTTTCTTTAGCCTTTAAGATCAACGGCGCTAACTTAATAGCTTCAGGCCTGGTGCCAAACGCAAATAGCAATTTCATATTTGACCCATATTCATTTCATTTTTGTTCCGTGTCGTAAACGGATTTTCCTCAGGGCAAAAAAGGCCACTTAAAACTTCAGGCTCTAATCTGTCAGATGGCAATTCGCTAATATAAATTCTACTCACTATTTGCGGAACAAAGCTGTAGTGTTCCAATAAATCTTTTAACTTTCTAAGTGGAATTGTTCTTCCTAAGCCGATGCGATAGAATTCTTCCTTCTCAAAGCTTACTGGCAAACGATCAATTAAAAGCGGCCCGCGAAAATTTTTAAGTGTTTCACTCAAGGTTTCGACAAAATTATCCTCAAAACCAGCATCGTGACCAACTACAATAACTTCGGTGGCCAGCAGCTCATCTGAATTTTTCTCTAAGGATTTGGTCAATGCATGAACGGTACCGATCGCTTTTATCTGAATAGGCAGACGACTACCAAGAATGGCCCGCCCAGTTCTAACAAACCAATCTAATATCTCGGGCGATCTAGATTGGGCATTGTCTAAATACAGAGTAAATGTTTGATCGCTTAATTCGGACTTTTCTAATTTCAAGGTGGAGTCCTCAAATCCGGTCATCTTTTTATATCGATCAACCTCATCAGCTCCAGAAAAGTTGAGTAAAGAAATAAAATGATATTTATTTTCATTAGCCGAACGCTCTACCTTGGGAATGTCATTTACCGGACCATTTGCCCGTTTCAAAATATACTTAAAGCCTCTCATAACAAGGAAAAGAAAATGGTAGCTAAAAAGAAACATAAACTTCAATGTAGAATGAAATGACTCTGTCCAAAGTAACGCCGCACGAATCCACGCAGTTAGCTTAAGTTTAAAATGTTTTTCTCGCGGGTAGCACAATTCTATAAAATGACAATAGTAAATCGGATTTTGGTGAAACCTCTGGGTAAAAATGCAACTCAAGGCTTGCCTAGGACTCATCTTTTTCAAATTCGAAATTCCCGAAGTCTCAGCCAATCCAAAAACTGGAATTTGAGGGCTCGTTCGAAACTTTAGGCCTAAGATTTTATTGGCACGAAAAGTAAATTCATAGTCGGACAAATAATGTGGCAATTTCTCGGGATAAAAAC